>DATHTL010000231.1:0-25438 GCA_035463255.1 Anaerolineales bacterium
AAGCGGTGGATGCCCTGCTCCAGTCCCTCATAACGCACCGGACTGATGCACGAAGTCCAGCCCACGCCTTCGGGAGGCTCAGGGATCTCAGGCGGCGCGCCGGGATCGGGCGGCTCAGGATCAACGGGTTCCGGCTCCACAGGAGGATCGGGCAGTGGATCGAGCCGGCACTCAAAGATCAGCGCCGTGACGGGGATGAGATTGTCAGTGCCGGTAAAGCTGAACGTTGCGGAAGTACTGGCCGTCGGGTTGAACGGCGCGTCCGTGATGCTTGTATTAGGTGCCGTCAGATCCGGTAGGGTCGGTGGAGGAGCGTCGCTGGGAGTACAGACGACACCAATGCATTGCGCCGGCTCTGCATTACCGGCCGCGACGTTGCCGCCGCCATCGATGTTGGCATCGGATCCGGGCAGTTGGCCAGGTTCGAGTGCCTCGCCCGCCATGATTCCGAATCCAAAGTTGTTATAAGCTGTGTTATCCCGGATGGTATGTCCGGCGGTAGCAGCGCTAATTCCATCGCTGCGATTCTCGTTGGTGGTATTGCCTTCGATCAGTGCGCCGCCGACGGGGTTGCCCAGGGCGTCGAACGCGCCGCCCTCCAGCGAGACGCCTGCACCGCCGGTATTATGGGCAACGTTGTTCAAGATGCGGATGTTGAGTCCATTGCCCACGTCAAAACCGGACTGTAGAGAGTTGGAAGCATTGTTATTCTCGATCAGCAGGTTATTGGTATTGCTTGCACCCACACCGCTCGGGTTGAATTGCAGGTCGCTGTCGCGCACAACACTATCGTGCGAGTTGCCCAGCGACACGCCGCTATCAGACTGCCCGTGCGCGAGGATGCCTATCACCTGGATCCGGTCAGAATCATCGACGACCACAGCTGCATCGCCGTTGCGCTGCATGATGCCGCCTTCGACGCGGTTATCGTTCGAGTTCATGTGGATGATGATGCCCGCATCGCCTGTGTCGGAGATGGTGTTGTCGATCATCACATTGTGGTTGGAGCCTTCTTCAAGAACAATGCCGGCATCGCTATCGAGCAGCGGGTTGAGGACCACACCGCTGATCTCGTTGCCTTCGATATGATGCCCGCTCGCGCCGAAGAGATAGATGGACATGCCATTGCCGATGAACGTATTGTTCTCGATCACGCTGTTCTCAGAGTCGCTGATCAGCGTGATGCCTGTTTCTCCGTTGTGGTCAATGAAGTTGTCCCGGATGGTGTTCCCAGTGCGCCCATTGTCAGCATCGAACAGATAGACGCCTGCCAGAACGTTGTTAGACAGCGTCATATCCTCGACAACAGTATGGGTTGTGCCTGCGCCAAGCAAGACACCATAGCCAAATTTGCTGATCGTGCCATTGCGAATCACGACGTTGGTGTGGCCGCCGTTGCGGATGCCAGGTATCAGCCCATCTTCCTCGCCCGGTTCCAGGATGAGGCCACTTGTGATCGTGTGTCCATTGAGATCCACAACAATGTTCGGGGCACCAATCACCAGCCCTTCTCCCAGACAGCCGATCAGATCATTTCCGACCAGCGTGCTCTCCAGCAGTACCTGGCCGCAATACACGGTGGTTTCTGTTGTCGCAGGTGCGGGTGGAGCGGGCGGTGGACTATCGTCTGCTGTATAGCGCAGAACCAGCAGGGGCAGAGTCTGCTCGGGCGGATCCTGCGGCATCTCGCGGCTGAGGAAGGCTTGATCCCCGCCATCGGGATCGCTCTCAGAGGCATCGCGGATCATCCAGCCGTAACTGACGCCGCTTTCAAGCATCGTTAAAACATGAGAGGTCACATTCCACTCCTGGTAGCCCAGGCGGGAGGGGATGGTCACCGGTGTGCCCATCGTGCCAGGCTGGTTGAACCAGGTGAGGGTGCTTTCCTGCCATGACCCGGAGATGGGAATTGCATCCAGCATCCGTCCTTCGCTAGGTGAACTGTTATATAGACGCAGTGTAGCAGATTCCAGCTCACAATCGCTCGCGTCGCCTGGCAAAGCAAACCGGAATAGTGCACGCGCGTTCTCGCCGATGATCGGCTCGGGTGGCACTGCGTCGGGATTTCCGGTTGCGGCAGAGCGCACGCCAAGCTCTGTCATAAAGAGATAGTTCTCGACCGGGTTACCCTCGTCGATCCAGCCGTCGGCGACCGCGGTCAAAGTTATATTCGCGAGATCGCAGCTGGCGCCCTGGGCAACGGTCCAGGTGTACCGGGCCGGCGACGGGTCTACGTTCTCCGCGCCATCATAGGCGCGTACCTCGAGAGTGTGATCGCCGCTGGTCAGGTTGGAGAGGAAGAGCGGGTTCGTACATTCGAGCCACAGGTCGGGGTCGCGGCTGTCGAGCCGGCATTCGAATTCCATGAACTGTGGCGGGGTCGTATTATCGGTGCCAGTGAAGCTGAATGTCGCGGAACGACTATTTGTGGTCAAAGGTGGCTTCTCGACAATGATCGTGTCCGGAGGGATGGTATCGCCGCCAAGATTACGCTGGTAAGGGGTGGGGTCGATGTTGCCGGCGCGGTCGATTGCTCGCACTTCAAACGTGAAGAAGCCAAGCTCGGCCTCTAACAGGGGAACCTGCCAGGGACTCGTACAACCCACCCACCACAGCTCGGGCGGGATCGGGTCCCAGGGAGCCAGTATCTCAGCCTGCTCGGCGAGGTCGGTCTCGAAAAGCCGGCACTCGAACTGCAGGTCCTGCGTTGGGGTCAGATTATCGCTGCCGGTGAAGGTAAAGAGCATGGTCTCAGGACCATTCTGGATAGGACCACCCAGGAATTCCGTTTCAGGAGGCGTATTGTCAAACGGCAGCGGATCACCTACGAACTCGTACGCGCCAATATCACAGCGTCCGTTCTGGGGCCGCGTCACGCCGCGCTGGTCGGTTTCCGGGCAGGGGCTGACGCCCGCATCCTGCGCAAGGCTTCCCCACTGCAGGGCATGTGTGAGGGTAAGCCCTCCATTGTCTGCAATTGCATCCACGGTGAAGTGGGGGCTAAAGCGGTCTCCGGATGCCGGGAGCCCAATGTCACTGAGTGGAGGTGCCGAGAGGAAACACCGGGTCTCCGGAGGAAGGCCCAATTCGCCCGCATTTTCAACGTTCTGCGTTCCTCCCGTGTCAAGATTACCGCCTTCGGATGTAACATACCAGTCGCAGGAGCCGCCTTGCAGGCTGCCGCCCACGATCGAGTTGCGGACGATCACAGAGACGTTCGCTTTCGGCGGGATAGGAGGCGAGAAATCCGTCTCAACCACGCCAATGCCCCCACCCATCGGAGCCGAATTGCGCCAGATTGTCACGTGGACAAGTTCCAGTGGACCATCAGCATCGTGGAAGAGACCGCCGCCGCCCACAGCTGCCACGTTGCCGGAAATCGTGGAGTTCTCGATCAGCGATTCACCGTCAGCAAGGCTGAAGATGCCGCCACCCAGGCCAGCATCCTCCACCGGTTCTCCTCCATCCCCGATGGCTGGCACCCGCGCAGTGTTGCGCAGGAAAGTCGAACGGCGGATGATCAAATGGTTATCTGGCGCGTTCGCCAGGCCGCCGCCGCTCTGACCGCTGTTGAGCTGGATGGTGGAATCCAGGATGGTAAATAACCCACTGGAAGAGTTATAGATGCCGCCGCCGTCGCCTTCCGCCCGGTTGTTTTCAATCAACAGCCTTTCGAAGGTAACACGGGTCGCGCTGTTCTCGATGCCGCCACCGACCTCCGCGTGGTTGTTGCGAATGATGCTATCGCGGATCGTGACATCGGCAAGGTTGTCCATGCGGATGCCGCCGCCCTCTTCGGTGGCAGTATTGTTTTCGAATGTTGAGCCGCTGATATTAACCGGACCATTCTCCGTATACAAGCCACCGCCGCCGGCTACATTCGCGCTGGAGGGATCGAAGATATCTCCCGGTTCAGCCAGGCCAGCATCGTTGCCGGTAAACGTGGAATTCTGAATTGTCACCAGGCGATTGCTGCCGACCCACGCGCCGCCGCCCTCACCATGGGTTTCATTAGCGGAAAAAGTCACGTTGCTGAGGCTCGCACCCGAGCGGTCAGCGACGTTGAGACCGCCGCCAGCATCGTGCGCCTTATTGTTAGAGAATGTGACACCCGTGATCGTGAGCGTCGCCTCGCCTCCTATGTACATGCCGCCGCCGGATGCATGTGCTTCGTTGCCTGTGATCGTCGAACCACTGACCGTGAAATTCGGGCGTAGACCAATCGAGTCAACAGAGCCACTGCTGGAGAGGCCGCCACCATTATCCGCGACGTTATTCGAGAAGGTGCTGCCTGTGACAGTCACTTTGCCGCCATTCGCGTAAATGCCTCCGCCGCCGGCCTCGGTGTTATTTGCACTGAAAGTAGAATTTTCAACGGTGAGTGTGCCGGAGCCAGCATTACTGACACCTGCGCCCGGATGGAAGGCAAAGTTTCCGGACACTGTCGAACCGACAATGCGGACCGTGCCAACTGTATTTTCCGCGCCCTGGTTGGCGATCGCACCGGCACTGGGTGTATACACACCTGGAGCCGGAACATACTCAATCGGTTCCGGGTCCAAAGGATCGATCACCTGCGCCGGGTCGGGAACCATCGCGCCGGGGTTATCCACCACCTGACTGTTCATGATAGTGATAGTGCCCATGGCTGTATTGTTCACCGCCGCGCCGCTATCACCCGCGGCATTGCCGGATAAAACTGAGTTCAAGATATCAATCCGGCCGGACTTCGGCGGATTTAGCGGAGCAGTTGCCCACTCGTAAAAGGCAGGGTTGGCATTGTTGATGCCGCCGCCTGAGCCGCCCGCGTAGCTGCTCCTGACTTTGACTCGTTCAAGGAGCAGCAAGCCGGATGACCAGTTTTGGATCGCGCCGCCGTCGTCGACGGTGTAGCCTTCCCGGAACGTCACATCCTTAAATGTCACGTTGCCCGCGGTTGGATGAATCTCAATCAACCGGTCCATGCCTTTCGCGGTCGGGTTCGCCCCGGGAAGCGGAAAGCCACCATCAATAATTGTGATGTCTGCGCCGGCGCCCAGGAATGTGATTGGAGTATGGATGTCGAAGTCACCTGTGGTATCGAGATCATCGTTAACACTTGGGATACCCAGCGCGTAGACTCCCGCCGAGAGTGTGATCGTATCCGCGCCGGGAAATGAGTTCGCCTCCATGATCGCAGCGCGCAGCGTACACGTATTGGATGCCGTGCGGCAGATGCCATCACCGGGATTCGCGTCCACCTGGTCTGCGGTGCTGTTAACTACAAAGGAGGCAGCCAGAGCTTGCCCCAATGGGATCCAGGCTATGGCAAACCCAAGAAACAAGATCAGGATCCTGATCCTCGTGCTACGAAAAGGAATATATGCAAGCGTAAGTGGAGACGATTCTTGTGAGTGCATGCCAGTACCCTCCAGGATCTGTAAATGTCTCTTAAGCACAGATAATCGCAGGAGCTTTGTTGAACTCTGAGTAAATGATCTGAAAAATAAATACTTGAGCCTCATGTGTTTCTCTCTATGCTGAGGGGAACCAATCTCTTCCCTTCGGAAGAATTCAAGCATTCTCAGAAATATTGCGACTTGCTTGAGCTGCTTGAGGGAGCTTGTAAAAGCTATAAGCATGGAATGGGCGGTAGTCATACGATTGCCTCCTGAAAAGTCCGGATAAAGCCAGACGGTGTCACCGGGGAAAAACCGGTGCGTCTATTCCCTGTTAAACAAATAATCGCCTCTACACAAAATGAGGCTAATACCTGCAATTGCCCGAGATGCAAATGACGGTCACTCTGCCACGCAAGAAAAATCAATAATGCTTTCATTGCAGTTTCATAAGTTAGATCCTGTAAATAGACAGATAAGAAATAAAAGCGTCACATTATGCATATCTTTGCGTCTTAAGTATTGAAGGAAAGGAAAGCTTGTCGACAGGCAGGTGATTCGCTTGCGAGATTCGCCTCATCTGCGTATGACCATCCGTGAAAGAATCACGTGTGTACCAATCGTCAGCAAGAATGTCTTGAATATCGAGATCTATAGATGTGGAGAAATCCGTTTCTAGAGTGAGTACAATATCGTTTTCGACATACACCACATATATGTCATCATCTACCCAGCCTTCCCGTCGGAAGGGTTTGCCGCTTTTTATTGCCTCTTGAATATTCACTTTAATATTTCCTCATCCAGTTCTCATTCTAGGTTTGCCATTTCTGGACGAATATCACCTGACAACCTATTCATGTACTAGAGCTCGTACCGTTCATACAAATTCGTTTGGTACTTTCACCAAACGCGTGTGGTACGGAGTACTACTACTATTGCCAATGCAGTGCGGCAGCCACTTGAAACGGTATCGTGTGCATTGGCTCCCGCTGCCTGGCATTTACATCCACATCAACTTTTTTTTTGAGATTGGTTTTGCCAAAATCTCTAACCAGACTGAGCACCCGCTCAATCCCCGGGTTATTCAACTGGTAACTTTCGTACACGTAGATGTTCCGGCTTTTTAGTGAAAGCTTGATTAACAGCAACGTAACGTCATCACGAAACAGGTCAGTCACGCTTATGGAATCACTCTCTGATTCCCCTTCTTCGACAATGATGACAACCGAGTAACGGTCCCCTTTGCCCAGCTCGCGCCTTGTAAGATGGACCACGTCCAGGTCGATTTCCTCTGCCAGCAACGAAGCAATGCCAGCACCAAGCAGCGAGTCGTTTGCCATGACTAATACTCGTAGCATTTATGAATGTCCCTGAAGTAGAATGTCCAGCTTTACGGAGTTTTTGAGAAACAAGCCCGGGGATGCCAACCAGCAATAGGTTAGTTGATCTTGTTGATCCATTCTCTTCTCCTCCGCGATGAGCACTTCTAACGCAACCTTATGAAGGGTGCAAATACAGATAAATATGCTTTCTATCCTTCTAACAGAGGGTGGCAGAGTGCCTAAAATACATGCAAATCCATTGGAATCCATCGAAGGAATAAAAGCCCGGACATGTTGTGAATGTAAAGAAAATTGTGCCCGCCAGCTGAAGTCTGGCGGGCATGTGGGTTAGCTATCTTCAATCCCGTAAAAGGTCTGATCGTGGCTACAGGCCTTTACACTGATCTTCCTTATTCCCCTGAACGATGTTATTGCCGCCGGTGGGCATCAGGCGATTCTCCTTGCACTGCAGGTTACCTTTAATTG
This sequence comes from Anaerolineales bacterium, assembly GCA_035463255.1. Taxonomy (GTDB): domain Bacteria; phylum Chloroflexota; class Anaerolineae; order Anaerolineales; family Villigracilaceae; genus Defluviilinea. The sequence goes on from DATHTL010000231.1 coordinate 7,187, forward strand.
TGTTAGCCGAGATGATTAGGCTGTTCGTGTTCTTAACAAACTTTGCATCACCCTGGATCTGTGTTCCATAAAGGCGGGCAGATCCTCCCTCTTCCATGATCACACTTCCCTGAATCGTTGATTCACCAATACTGACAGACACAGCTTTCTTGGCCTCGATGCTGCCTTTCACATAAAGTCCGGTGGCGGAGAACCTTGCACCCTCCTCAATCTTGATAGTGCCATTGATTTGGGCACCCACAAGATCACAGCTGGCACCCTTTGGCACCAGGAAATTATCCGCAGTGATAAAGCGCACAGTGCCGGTGCAGCGATACTCACTAACAATGGGGATATCGAGTGCTGCTGCCGCATCGATCCGTTTTGACACCCGACCGTTAATGCCGGCAGACTTGGAAATGATGTGCCCTACCACATCCACTGCCGTGAAATTCGGCTTCGTTGCGCGTACGAGCGCGGCCTCACCGGATACAAGGGGTGTGGCCATAGAGGTGCCGCTCCAGACAGCATACTCGCCGCCGGGCACGCTGCTAAGAATCGCCTCGCCTGGTGCGGCAACATGCACCCACGACCCATAATTTGAAAAGGATGCCAAAGTGTCTGCTTGAGTGCTTGCACCAACAGCCAACGCACCCGGAACTCCCTCAGCAGCGGGATATTCACGAACCTCCGAGCTACCGTTACCCGCCGCAGCGATGACAACGGCACCGTGTTGATCGGGACTAACGAGACAATTGTCATCTTCGCCCGGATCGTCATCCTCTTCACAGGTCACCGAGGCTACAATCTCGGCAAGCAAATCGGTGCGGTACCTGGTGCTCAGGCTAAGATTGATCACATCGGCCCCATCTGCCGTGCCCGGATCACCATCGGGATTGATGGCGTAGGCCAGCGCTTCCGCAAGAACCCAGATATCCCCGTCACCGTTCTCGTCAAGGACGCGCAGAGGCATGATCTTGGCTTCAGGTGCTACCATGGCGACCAGTCCAGCCACATGCGTGCCATGCCCATGGGAAGGATTCTGGTCAGGCGAGCCCTCCTCGCTTGGGTCAGCATCCAGATCGACAAAGTCATAACCATTCACCAGTCGACCTACAAGGGCCGGATGTGCAGCATCGATCCCGGTGTCGAGCACCGCAATCGTGACACCAGCACCGCGCGTGACCGTGTGAGCCTCCGGCAGCCGGATCATGCCTGCTGCCCACTGCTCATGATAGTCACCATCCTCATCACCTTTCGGCCAGGTCACGCGCTGAACTCCTTCCGGGGCACGTCCGATGAAGTTAGGCTCGGCATAAACCACACGGGGATCCGCTGCCAGTTGGGCAGCCCGCTCCGGTGGCGAGGTGCCATCGAGTATCCGCATGCGAAAGATGGCGCGGCTACCAAACTGATCCAAAGGAATGGGATCGAGGCCGTAATCAGCGGCAATACCCGCCACATCTGTTGCCTGCATCAGTTTCACCAGGACCTCACCGGGAACGAACCCATCCTGCTCTTGTGCATTGGCAAGCATGACGGGAGCAACCAGACTCAGCAACATCGTGATCAGGGTCAACAGAATCACTAGGCGCAGTAATAAGCGATACATACTTTCATCCTCCAGGAATATAGGGTCACCACCGGCCAAGGATGACAAAGGGCGCCCAGAAATAAGGGTGCGGTTTCTCTTTCAGCAATTGGCATTGAGCATAACGAAGCGCGGCAGCCGGGCCAGCACCCATCCGCAGATGCGAATAAAAATCGATCATCAACCGGGCCGTTGCCTCGTCATCCACAACCCATTGACTCACCAGCAATGATGGCGAGCCAGCCGAGAAGAAGCCGCGCGCCAGACCGATCCACTCATCGCCCGGAGCAAGGACATTCACACCTGTTTCACAGGCGCTCAATGTGACAAGCTCACAACTCGCTAGATTGAGTTGATATACATCACGCACAGTCAACCAGCCATCCGCAAGCTGTAGAGACGAGAAAAGTGGGTTATCCAATCTGAAATTTCCGTGACAGGCTAAATGCAACACATGCGACGCGCTGGCATGTTCCGAAAGAGATGCCCGGCTCGCTTGATCGCCGAGCAGTGTTTTTGTTTCGGGAAAAGCACGAGCCAGTGCCAGCACTTCTTCACGAACCCGGGGGTTACGCTCATCAGCGAAGCCCAGGAGCGTGGCACGTTCTAACGGATTTCGTGGCGCAGAGAGGCAATGCTGTAGCACTGCCGCACTCGGCACACAACATACCTCGCGGCGCTCAATGAGATAACTCGAGCCATCATAGAGCGCATGGAAAGGTACATAATGCAGAACACGATGCGGTACCACCACAAGTCGCCGGCTACCAAGGTGGCCTTCGATAGGCTTCATCAGCAAATCATAGAGCTTGCAGAGATGGTGACGTGCGCGCTCTGTTAATTTGGGAAGGTAATCATGCAATGATTTGGCACCGTGCCGCAGTGCGCCGAGTTGAAACTGAAATTGTCTTAAAACGGTTTCTACATCTTCTTCCATCGCTGAGAGATCCACGGTTTCGATCCCCAGCTCCGTCACGACGAGTGCCAGCAGTCTACCATCCAGGCTGAAGTATTCCACCAGAGCGGTCTGTTCACCAAGAGCCTTACTGAGCGCCGTAAGATCAAACGACTCAGTCTGCGTTGAAGTACCCGGATTGCGCTGCCGCAGCTGCAGCGTGATCTCAGAAATAGCTGTTTCCCGCTCCCGAATGTCAGCATAAAATTCGCTCATCGTTTCCTGAGCACGAGAGTAGATATCACTATCCGGTAGATTTGCCTGACTATAGAACCAGTTGAGTTCCTCCCTTAACGCTTCAAGCCGCGCGTACAGCCCGGCTTCGAATCCATCGCGGGGCGTGGTGGATACTGGCGTTACCCCGCCCAGCATATCCATCAGGGCTCTCGAGCGCGCTCGTTCGATATAGTCCAGCGCCTCGGCCACGCGGCGTGGATTGCCATCCAATAAGCAAAGGCGAACCATTTCTGTGTACGGAATCAGTTTGTTGGCCAGAAATGCCGTGCGGAATTCTTCAGCGGGCAGAGGTGCGCGCACCTCCTCGATGGAAGCGATAGCTCGCCTGAAAGCCGCTTCGGCGCCTGAGCGGTCACCGACGGCTTCAGCCAACAGTCCAAAAGATGTATGGCAATGCTGAATCACAGGCAATGCTGACCATTGTTCAGCTTCATCCAGCGTGCTGCTCAAGAGCATCTTCGCTTCCTGAAACTTTCCTTGTGCACGAGCGGACTCACCCTGCAACCAGCGCGCCACTAATAGCCGTCCCCAGGCGTGTACGTCCGCAAACGGTGCTTCTGTCTCCGAGGCGGCTGCAGCAGCTGTTGAAAAGTTGCCTTCCGCGAAGTGCGCCTGTGCTTCGATCAGGGTGACCATCGCTTTGCCAACAGGATTTCCCACTGTTTCATAGGAAGCGCGGGCTTCAGCTAACAATCTTCGGGCTTCATGGAACCGCCCTAATGCCATATTGGTACGAGCGTGATAAGCAAGCGCCCGCGCCAGCTCCGCTTGCATACCCAGATCGGAAAAAATCGGGATGACGCGTTCGTAGATCGCAGCGGCTTCCGGAACGAGGTTCAACTCGAGATAGGCATCCGCGATTTCCTGATCAGCAATGGCCAAATTGTGAACGCTGCCCAGTGCAGCATATCGCCGGCGCGCCCGTTCCAGATAATCGAGGGCGCGGTCATAATTTCCCTGAAAGAGCGCCAGGCAACCCTGGTTCGTCTCGATCTCTGCCAGCGTAGTTTCCAGACCAGCGCTTTCCGCGCCAGCCAGCGCCCTGTCATAGATCATCTCGGCCTCGCGAAAGCGATGTTGGGAAGTCAAAGTTGTCGCGAGGCAATTATCGATCTGCGTTAATTGTTTTTGGTCACCGGCTTTTTCGTAAAGCTCACGAGCCGCGCGGTAGTGTTGCTCGGCCCGTACGTACTGATCCAGTAAAAAATGAAGGTTCCCCAGGCTCTGCTCAATTTTCCCTGTGGCGAGCATGTTGTTGTGCATCAGGAACACTTCCCGCGCTCGCCATCCACATTGCAGGGCTTCCTCGTATTGACCCTGTATCGCTAATGCACGGAACTTGCTTATCTGCGTAGACGCTGCTACTACGGATTGGCCAAGGGAGAGAAACTGGGCTTCAGAATGATCGAGACGCGTAATGGCAGCCTCCAGCTGACCGTCATCTAATGCCACCATGCCCTCAGTCCAGGCAGCGATTGCGCTGACTTCGGGATCGGCGGTAACCTTAGCCAAGGAGGCTAGCGCCAGGGACGCCTGTGCGGCGCGCCCCGGGTCAGCGCTTTCAAGATTGTCATAAAGTAATTTGAGAGTCCATGCCAGCTGAACATCTGCCAGCTCAATATGCTGAGCCAACAGGCTTTCTCGCTCAGTTTCATTCGCGTTGATGAGAACCTCTGCCAGATTCGCCAGATCCATCTTATAGGCCTACCCTGATCTCATCGATCTCCACCTCAACATCCGTAAGATCTAGGATCAGTCGATAAATACCCGCCTGCACTGGCGGCAACGTGAATTCACTCAGCTCGTTGAGGGCGGCTTCACTGTTGCCTGCAACGCCCTGCAATATAGCTGTCCCACTGACGGTCTCTACGCCAAGTATTTGGCCGGATATACGCCACGCCTGATCTGACGGCTCGATTCGCAGATCGATTTCATTCACGCCGGTGCTAAAAAGAAGTTGACGCGCGCCAGGCTTCGCAGAGCGCACACCAGAAGCCGGCGTTAGACTCTTACTGTCGAAATGCAAGACCGCCAGCACCCGACTGCGAAGATCGGACGAGGTGAGAAACTTTGACTTCTTTGACTCGAACAAGTGTATAGCCCGGTCGATCAGGGCAGATGGAGCATTCTGGCTGGCATCAGACCGCATCAACCCGATAAGTCGCTCTAATTGAGCCAGCTCGCCGGAGCACTGGGCGCAGCCAGCGAGGTGTGCTTCCAGATCGACGCGCTGATCGAGTGGAATTTCGCCTTCTATATAATCAGCCAACTGGCGGAAAGGAATATGATGTGGAAGTAAATTCATAGTCCTGTTATCTCTAGATAGGTCATCTCGTGCCATCTCTACAGAGTGTGAGATCGCAAGGGAAATACGTCAAAAGCCCGTTCGTTCGAGGACACGACGCAATTTCTCCAGGCAACGCGCCCGTGTGGGGCCCAGGCTGCCTTCCGGTATATTAAGAGTTGCAGCGATTTCCGCGTACGTCAGCGGCTCTGGGCGAAAATACAACAGGTTCAGAAGAGTGCGTGACCGTTCATCCATCGCGGCGATCGCCATCCGGACGAGGTGCTGTTCTTCGAGTCGCTCAAGCATTTCGTCTGGAAGAGGGTTGTTGTCTGGAATCATCTCGCTTTTTGACTCGCTATCGAGGTTTTCCGTTCTTGAGAGGAGCTCCGCGCGTTGTTCACGAATCAATTGCAGAGTCTCACGCCGGGCGGTGGTGACCAACCAGGCATGAATACATCCGGGCTGTCTGATCCGATCCAGGTTTTCCAATAATCTGGCGAATGTGCGCTGAAACACTTCCGCGACCTGGTCTTCATCCAGGCCCGCGCGGCGGGGGATTGTGTATATCAGCCTCTGATATCGATTCACAAGCTCACTCCAGGCATCTGCCTCGCCCCGGCGGCAAGCCAGGACCAGGCTTTCATCACTGGTCTGAGCTTCACAGACGAAAACAGATGTTGACGGCGCTTGAACGATCACTCTCTGACCTCACTTAAGCTTTGTCGATCCAAACTCTTTGCCAGGTAGATTACTTGTTTCATCCCAGAGATGGGTAGTTCATGCCTGTCACAGACATGCAGACTATGTCTTTGAGAAGATATAGTGATAATGCGCACAGAGGAATAATTTCGCAGTAAGTTTTCCGCAGTACTGGAGGGATTCTTTTGCCCGGCTTCCTCAACGATGATCACTACGGAATAATCTGCATGAGTCGTTGCCCGGCTCAAATCCTGTTCCGTGAGCCGGCTCACTTCCAGTGAGGTGTCTCGAACGAGGTTTGAAACAATTGCATCCCCAAGAAGGGAATCGCTTGCCAGTACCAGTACACGTATCATCGAATATCCTTGTAAATGGAAGTGCCGGTGTAACTGCTATCATTTTAGATAAGCAGCATGCGGCGCGTATATCCCCCGGCGTGCAATTTGTGTACTCGTGCCAGTACTATTCTTACAGAATCGTTTGGTACTCTTTTAGCCCTCAAGTAGTACGACGGGCTATTTGAGCAGCTTTCGTCCCTTAGTCGCTTATGTCGTTGACGTAATCAATAGCAGGTGTACAGGCCAGAGGAAGAAAGCGTGTGATATTTTCCCAGGTAAGTTCAAGTCCGCTGCGCCGAGCGCTGGACAAGGTATCTCCAAGACATCCTGATCCCGCGTTGTAGTTAACGAGCGTTAGCTTCCAAAGATCTTCATACGTTATACCGGCGCCCGGCGCGCCTCCCGTAAAGTTGTGGACGACCTGTCCCGTTTGCCGACAATTTGCAATTAACGTTTGAGCAAAAACATCTATCGAGAAATCGGATTTCGCCGGATCCAATCCGAACGGACACTCTGCGCAGGTCGCATTCAGGCCCGCTACCAGCGACTGGCGAAGAAGCAGGCGTTCATCATCTTTGAGGCGCATGTAGCCCCTAACACATCGTTCACCTGAAAGCACGCTTGGGCAAAACTGTTCATAGAACGAAAAGTTCCAGGAGAGGGTTGTATCTGCGCCTGCCTCAGTCAAGTGCCCAAATCCCATTTCACCTGAAGCGTGATTGGGGCCGGGCCAGAACTGGCTTTCACGTGCGAATAAGTTTTTTAGTAAATTTGCTGAAATTCCTGTCTTTTGCGAAGTGGAAATGATCATCTCATCAAACCGGTTCTGCCATTCGTTGACAGCTTCTTGTGCATGCTCCAGCCCGCATGGATTGACTGCACCTCCCGGAGCTACCCCTCCATCTAAGCAGAACATTGCACTCTCCGCATCCTGCATGATCAAGTTTGCCGCAAGATAATAGTAAGCAACACGGCTCTGTAAGTCCTCGCTTCTGGCAGGAGATGTCAGCCAATCTGGTGGCCCGCCAACAGGCGGGAGTGAGCCCCACCAATCGGCGCAGGCCGCAACAGGTTGACCCAGCCATTGCGAGGAGAGCACATCTACGTACCAGTGGGGCTGGTCCGTGGAGGACTCGTTGACCTTACTCACTCTCACCTGCGCGCTAAATAGCAGGCTGCTATCCCCATACGATGAGTACGCCCAGAATTGTACGGTGATGCCTTCGATACCTGTTTCTTGTAGTGAGAATTTACAACTATCAGAGTTGTCGCAAATAAATGATTTGCCATCAAAGGTTCCTTCCACTCGTACAATTCTCTCACCCGGAAGAGGCTCCTGCCCCGTGATAACAAAGGTTGGAATTGTCTTGCAGAAGCTGGTCCATTTGTGAGCCACCGGCTCGCAGCCCTCCACAGAGATCCATGCAGTGGCCGGAGCCAACAGAGTTGTGACCTCTTTTTGGGCAGGACGACTTCCGATCAGGTGAGCATAATATCCTTCACATACGTCGCTTCCTATATTTGTCCTACAGGGTTCTTGAGACATCCATTCTTCAAAAATGATTTGCCCACAATCGCGATACACCTCACTCGGTGTAGGAAGGCCCTCGTGGTCGACCATCACTAAACATTCAACATGATTTTCCTTCCAACGAACCATCCACCATTCATAGGCAATGTATTCAATGGTGGTGATGGCATGTCTATCCGGGCCAGGAGGAAGGGTTGCGGCGGAGGCAAGTACAACGTCAGGGGTTAAAGCAGGCCAGATAAGGGTTGATAGGAGGAAAAGTAGGCTTGCTATCCGCTTGAACATCATTTCCGATTGTCATGAGAACTAACCACAGCAACTGTCCGCGTTATCAAGGACAGTGCCCGACTTGCGCCGGGCACTGTTGGGAGGGGAATACATAAGCTGGGGATAGGCTCTCTCCTTTCCATATGCTTAATCGCATCTTTATAATCAACAGAGGTTCTTGTAACCTAAAAAATACGCATGGCAGTTTTGATTCCTTTCCACGTGTTGTCTTTCGGCATAAAAAAAGCTCACGGAAATTTCTATCAAGTTAAAGATAAAAACTCACAGAAAGCCCCACGATAGACGATATTTCTTGGATGACCTATGAGTTGCAAAGTGATGTTCGTCAGGCTTCCCGAGCATCCTGTTGAACCTGCCTGAGCGACTACCTGAACGTCACCTGAGCAACACCTGAGCATAAAATGAGCGGCACCTGAGCATGGTCGCTCAGGTGCCGGTTGGTTAAAGAAGAAAATATGTTTTTTCCCAGAGAATCATCAACCTGGAGTTTGAACTATCCTGTTGAACTCACTCTTTGCTCACCAGAGCCTCCACTTTGAGGATCAAGCGACCCTGCTTATAGTCCGCAAGCGCATGGCTTAGGAGAAATACTACCACCTCGCCTGGAGAGATCGCGTCGCCCGCAAGACCCTTGATCTCTGTATCCACATCCTTACCCCACCGATAGTTCAAGTACATTTCTTTTGTTATGTCTTTTATCACGCGTTTTGTGGGCTGTGGAATTTTCTGAGGCTGTCCATTCCCCTCGACCCATGTCAATGCCATTTTACGGCGATTGACATGGGGACGCGCTTCAAGCACTAGCTTGCCCTGACGCACATGCATCAGTGAATAGGCTATCAGAGCCGCGGCAATGTAAGACGTATTCGTTATATGGTTCTGTGCCAAAGCCAGAATTGCAGCGCGAAGCTCTTTCGCCTGTTCATTCAAAGATGTAGGGATGAAGTAGGAGATGCCACGATGTACTTGATCCCAGGAACGATTAGTGCGCTTCCGCCTCTGCGCGAGAGGGATGGAGGAGATAGGATCTTGCGGGTTATTGCGCAAACGGTCAAGTGCATTTCGTCGAGTCATTTGTTCTCCTTGATTACAAGCGTTTCAAGACCTCATCCGTAAGCTCACCGTACTCACAGGCCGCGCGGCTGGCAGGTAACAACTCAAAAATTGTCTGTCCCTCGGCGGCGCACTCGCGTAGGACAGTCGCCCGATGTATCGGTTTCAATATACTGTCACTGAAGTCCGCCTGCAGATCCGCCAGAGATTTATGGCTTTCTCTCGTTTGCTCATCATAGAAAGTTGGCAAAATACCAAGCAGCTTTCCAGGCCAATGCCATTTAGCCTTCAGGATGGCGAGTAATTCCATCATCTGAGCCAGGCCGTCCATAGGGAGGAATTCTGTAGCCGTTGGAATGAGCACCACATCCGCCGCATAAATGGCACGTTCTTGAATACCGCCAACGGATGGCGCAGTGTCAAATATTATGTAATCGTAATCTTTTGCCAGGGGCATAAACAACAAGTGAATCAAAGTAATGGGATGGTTCTCGGCGTTGATAACAATCTGGGCTGTTGACGTAGAACGATCGCCAGGTAAAAGGTCAAGGCTGGCACGCGTTGTATTTCGAATCCACTGACCTATCTCAGCACTGGGGTTGATCAGCGCATGGAACACCCCAGGTTCTGGATTGAGGGCCAACGATGTGGCACATTGACCCTGTGGATCGAAATCTACAAGCAGTACCCGTCGATCCCTTAACGCCAATCCATGGGCAAGTGTTACCGCGGTAGTGGTCTTTCCCACACCACCCTTCTGATTAGCAATTACGATGGAGTAAGTCATTAATTTCTCCGTGATCGGCTGGACCATTTTCTACTGTATGATACTATCCTTGCACAAACACTCACCGCTTGGTATATCTGTCGCCTTCTTAGTTCCTCTTCGTCGGCTTGACATATATGCAGAGCAAAGGATGGAACATCATTCCGATCCGCCTCACCCTTGGAAACGGGCACTAGCCCGTAACGAACAGAGGACGTTCCGACGGGGAAAATACATAGATTGCAGTATTCGTTTTTAAGCTCTATTTATTGTTTGGGAGCTGCCTGAAACCAAATTTGAGCCGTGCAGCCTACGCTCTTAGATAAGCTGGTCCGTGCAGATAACTGCGCTATCGATTCCCTGATTCAGGAAGAAAAGACTGGCGCCTATCTAGATGACTACAAGTTATCTCAAAAATACTTTTTGTCATTGCGAGGAGGGTACTCGTCCCGACGACCCTGGCACCGCTCGCCAGGGCAGGTGAGCAATCTCTTACTCTATTTTTACAGCAGACCTGATGTGAGATTGCTGCGCTCACAAGGACGAGATCGGGGCTGTTTCTGAGACAAGTTTTAAATATGCTGGAGACTTATTGGATGAGGTTAATGCGCTCCCAATTGACTCTATATCCTAAACACGTGTCTGAAATCCAACGCGCCAGGTTCTCCAAACCGAGACATGCAATTCGGAGCAATCACCGCGGTTCCTGGATTGAAGCGCCAATCAGCTTAGTTCGTGGCGGCTTTTGATGTTGAGCTTTTTGAGCACGCGGCTAACATGGTTCTTCACGGTCTGTTCGCTGATGACCAGGCGAGCTGCGATCTGGCGGTTTGTCGCGCCCGTTTTTAATTCCCGCAATATTTCACGCTGCCGTGCGGTCAACCGTGAAGCAGCATCTGCACTTACATCTTCTCGCGGCGACAAGTGAGCAAACTCCTTAAGGAGACGCGCCGTCGTCGCTGGCGTAATAGCGACCTCACCCCTCTCGAGTCCGCGCAAATAGGAGAGCAAGTGAGAGGAAGTCACGTTCTTGGGCAGATAGCCCACAGCTCCATGCCGTATGGCATCGAATATCATCTGGTCTTCCTCATGGATGGTGAGAAAGACAATCTTTATGGTCGGCTGTTCTGCCAGGATCGCTTGCGTGGCATCCACGCCGGTCCCATCGGGAAGAGTAAAGTCCATCAAGATCACATCCGGTTTGAACTTCCGAGCCTTGAGCAGGGCATCCTCAACGGACGTCGCGCCAGCAACCACCGACATATTGGATTGGGAGTCGAGCAAACGACCCAGGCTTTCTTGAAAAAGAACGTGGTCTTCGACAATCATAATACGCATGATGTTCTTCCCTATAGAAAAATAAAGATAAATACATTTGATGTGAATGAATTTCTTAACAATACTTCTTATAGATAACAGGGACAGGAATGTTTCGCATCGTTTGCTTATTCCGCAACAAGCGCGTGCTCCACGTTCAGGGGCACGTGGAACACGAGTTTTGATCCCTGTCCTGGAACCGACGTCAATTCCATCCAGCCGCTGATTTCTTTGATACGCTGTCTCATGATCTGTAGCCCGAAATGACCAAATGCTGAAACCGCATCGGGATCGAAGCCGATGCCATCATCTTCAATCGTAATGACAAGATCAGGGTCCTCCCACAGAAGGGATAGGTTAACAGCTTTCGCATCGGCATGCTGCTCAATGTTATTGATTGCTTCACGCAGGATCAATAAAATCTTTCTCTGCACATCTGCGGGCAGTAATTGCCGGTTGGTGCCTCGAACACGATACTGTAGTTCAAATCCGGCTCGTTCTGCAGTCTTTGAGGCGATCGTGTGCAGGGTGTCAGATAAATTCCCTTCATACTGAGGCTGCAGAGAACGCAGTGTCTGCCGAATCTGCTCATATGCATCGTTGGAGATATCACGCATACGGTCGAGGTCATGCTGGATCGAGGTGATTCTGGAATAGAGCTCGTCCATGTTGAACTGTTCGAGAACCGATCTCAAATAGGATAGACTCTGCCCAAGGGTATCGTGGAGCAGGCGGGCGATCCGCTCGCGTTCCAGGCGAGCCACCGCCACACGGACCGATTCGGGATCCTCCGGGGTGGCAGATTCGATCGTCGAGGAGATCGAGGCCGCCAGTCGGTTGAAAATCCGGGTTTGCTCCGCGTTCAGGCTATCTTTTCGTAAGGTGTAGATGTGCAGCAGTCCCATCAAGCTCCCCGCATGATAAAGAGGCAGGCAGTACCCCCGCAGCGAGGAATTATCCGTGTTTTGACCATGATCCTCAAAAGGATGCAACTCCGTACCAGGATGGCCGGCACCACCCCCACAGGTGTGGATAGGATCGATCCCCTTCAGAGAGAAACGAACGTCCGGGTGCAGCAACGACCACTCGGCTGACAGCGCGTGCGTCTGGCTGTCACGGCCCGGCAGATACAGACCCACAGCTACCACCGGCGCGATCCGCCGCGGGATCGTGGTGATCGTCTCGAGCAAGATATCCCAGCTAGGAGCCGCCATCATATCTTCGAGAAACTTTTGCTGCTGGAATACTTCATTACGCTCGGTTTGGACCTGGAGCAGGACGCTCAGTAGCCAGCCCACAAAAACTGGATAGATCAGAACAAAGAAGATAACTTCCCGATAATACTGAGCATCGATCTTTTCCAGCCCCAGAAAAACTTCTGAGCTTTCGAAGATAAAAGCGAACGCGGATAACAGAACAATAAATAGCCAGCGGTTTTCAAGCAGGCTTTGCCCCAGCTTTTGATTTAGGTTAGAGAAGAATCGCATCATCCGCCTCGTCCGTTCAACAATAAAATTGCTTCTCTACTTTCAAAACCTAACGCCGTCCGCACCCCGGTAAGTCTATTGGTGTTCCCTTTTGTTGATTCAAGAGGCCCTCTACCTCAAGACGAAACAAACGTAATAAAGTAACACAGGAAATAATACAAGGGAGGCCAGCTTCATGTAAATAAGATACATGAGCCAGACAAATTATACATCACAGTATTCGCGTAACAGGCTGTCGCAGAGCGCGTTTGGCGTGTGTAGAGGGCGAGAGGAGGCTTTAATACCTCAAAATTGACAGATGCGGTTGCCTCATGTAAACTACGATTATCGACCGATCTTTTGATCCTGTGGTGTGGCAGTCTCCTTTCGGCGCAATCGCTTTAACGGGCGCATTTATGTGATGAGGTAGTCATGTCTTTTGAGAATGCCCGAAAATCAGATCGCTTTCAAATCATCACTGCCATATTATTTATGGGCTTATTCGCCGCGTTACTCCTCATTCTGGCGATGCCGAGAAACCAGATCACCGGTTTTGTATGCAACTCCCTTGGGGGAGCACGTGTATTTACCCAGATGTGCTCCCATCTGCCTTCCCCGGCCCTTGCGGGATCTGAAGAGCTTGTTGCCTCTCACATCACGTCTGCCTGCCTGGATAGTGAGGGACTAAGAATATCCGTAGCATTCGCCGAGCCCCTGGTGGGAGCTTCTAATATTCAGGTCTTTACAACTGGAGATGATTACTTTCCCTCTGAGCAGGGCATATCCGATTCTTTCCGAATGAGTATCAGCCTCCCAGATGCGGCAGATCACCTCGATATCTTAATCCCGGTCGACTCGATGCCGGTGGGAGAACAGATCTTCGGGAATATCTTGATCCGCGATCAGAGTGTTTCCAGTTTTGTGGCATATTCGATCATCGTGCCTGATTGTTCCATCAACAATGTGTCACCTGCTACCTTGAGTCCCGAGGCGGTCCCCACCGTCCGCGGCGCTACCTGTCTGCCGGATGGACATCTAATGCTTGCGTTTCTATTCGAAGAACCTGTGCTGGGTCAGTACCGAGTACTGGTCGATGAGACACCCTACCAACTTGCTTCTGTCATCAACCAGCCAGCAACATTGTTCTTCTCAGGCGACGCGCCTCCTGAAGGTCCAGTTCTAGTCCGGTTGATCTCCGCCACGGATGATGCCACGGTCTTCGAGGAAACCTACACCCCGCCTGTTTGCGGTGGTACTTAGTAACACCTGAACGAGTGACATTATGAACTTGTTACGCTCGTAAGGCTGAGGTTACTAGTCCTAATTCCATTACCGCCGATTTTTAAAGCAGAAGGGCACTCAAATGAGTGCCTTTGTAATAGCGGGGGTAGGACTTGAGCGAAGCGCGCAACCTTCGGGTCTTGAGTCCTAATGCTGCTGACTTTTTGAGTTTTCTTTTATGGCCAACAAATCGTGTGCACGGCCCGTCTCTCGTTAGGGTAATTCAAAATACTCAGTTTTGTGGTCACAAATCAATAGAGAAACAAAACCATGAGGTTTACAATATGGAATCTATTGCTTTTTCGGGCTCACTGCGGACCTCACGGATAAGAGCCATGTGGACCGCAGTTTCAAGCCCCCTGAATAGCAGCCTATTTAAGTCCACACGGCTAGCCTTTTGGGCTAACCGTGTGGACTCTAGTCGGGGTGCCGAGATTTGAACTCGGGACCTCACGGACCCGAACCAGTTTCAGTTTTTTGGAACTGTAGTCCACATGGTTTGGTGATTTTCCTGACCATGTGGTCAACCTTTTTGGGTAACCATGTGGACTACGATGAGCTTAAAACCGTGCTCTAATGGGTCGAATATTGAATTCCGAGTATGGCAATCATACCATTTTTTGAGCTTCGGTATGCGCTTATATATATTACTGGATGTCAAGAAACGTTGTCAAGCATCTCTTTCCACACCGAACTCAATCCTAATTGAGCTGTCCATTGCTCAATGTAGTTCATATCAAGCTCGTTTTTCTTTGACTTGAGAATAGCCGCGATGTCTCGGGAATGTTTGGATTGCTGGCTGAGTCCAAAGTAGATGAGCTTATACAGAATAAGATCCTCGGGTGAATGGATGTACACCTTTCCAATGGGAGGACCATAATCCACCCGTTCCCGCCGTTGAAATGCACTTTGCCGAAGTTCATCCCCTTCCCGTAATGGATACAAATCTGCTTTGAGACCACTGTACATGTGGATGGCATTGATCGGAATATCTGCCCGGTCTTCCAGGATATTATCCAGGATGATCTCAGCTGGAATGAGCATGTCTCTTTTTTTCAGTTCCTTCGACAGCTTATTGACATATTTGATTGGGATATTGACGACAAGATCCAAATCTTGCGTTGCGCGCGGTTCCCCCCAAGCCCATTCTGCAATCGCACCCCCAATCAGATATTCAACCCCGGCAGCATTCAGCGCTTCGATCACTAACCTGAGGAAACCAGCAATGTCCAACGGTTTCTTTGTCATTGGCTATACGCTCTCTGCAATGCCATTCGGTTTGCTTCAGCAAGTGATAATCGTGGGTTTTCCTGGCGAATTCGGTAAGCCACCACTTTGCGCGCGATATCACTGATGGAGCATCCCTGATAAAAGCGCTCCGCACACGATAGCTTGCGGTAAATATCGATTTGGCGTTGGTCCACTTCAGCCGCGCTGCCCTTCAAGACTTGTTTGATCTTAGACGACAACGCGGGTTGCCCATCCAGATAATAGCCGGGCTGCTGCTTGTTTCGGCTGTACAGCAGTTGATATCCCGCTGCTTCGAATGCCTGCTTCACGAAACGCATATCCCGGTAGAAGGTGTCTTCCCACGCGGACACGCCAAAGCAGTTTTTCCCGAGCCGGAGTTCTACTCTGGCAATGAGCTGCGACCGCGTGAGATAACGTTCATTCCACAGAATCTCCAGTAAAGCAGCACGCCTGGCAGTGGTGACATCTCGCTGGATTACATCGTCAAGGATCACATCCTTCAGCGAAATAGGTAATATCGACTTGATCATGTTCTCGATATTATACCTGATCTATAAATCAGCTTTATTTGATTGCCTGACACCCACTAGGATGGGGACAAGCTGCCCAAGTTCAAATGGGGCCAATCATGAATCGCGGATTCAAACCGCGTCGAGCCATCAAGAGTAAAACAAAAAGACCAACCCAAAAAAGTCGGTTTTTTGTTAGGTTATGACAATTTTCTTCATAGTACTAAGCGCCATACTTGCACCGGCCACGGGGTCCATGATTGATGCATTTTTATTGACCCTGCAATCCTGGCACTTCTTCTATAAGGCAGCAGCACGGATTCTTGATCAGCTAATACAATGCAGTATTGGATTACGAGAAAAGGCTTTTGACATCCTCTCTTTCGAGGAGATGGCCAAATAATCTCGCGTTCTAGCTTTGCTGGAGCGAATTGATTAGAGGACAAGTGATTCTTAAGCCAGAATGTGGTTTAATAAGGGTAACACGCACTTAAGAATTTTCGTGCAATGTTGTAGGCTCAAACAGGGAAAAGATCGAAATGCGTTCCCATCCGGACAACGAAGTAAGACCGCCGCTGCTCAGGACCAAATTTTTCATTCCAAAACCTTCCCAGCCAATTGTTACCCGCTCCCACCTGGTAACACTATTGAATCGGAGCATTGAGCTGCCTTTGATTGTGATTTCAGCTCCAGCTGGCTTCGGGAAAACTACTTTGGTTAGCGAATGGATCAGGAACATTAATCTGCCAACAACTTGGCTTTCATTAGACCATGGGGATGACGATCCGAGCTGTTTTTTCTCCTATCTCATCGGAGCACTCCAACAAGTAAATAAGAGCATCGGGCGTGAAATTGAAGACGTTCTGGGATCGGGGCAGCTACCTCCGGTACCCTTCATCACCGGTAGCCTGATCAATGATATGTTGGCTGCAGACACTCCCTTTATCCTGGTCCTAGATGATTTCCAAGAAATCCAAGATCCAGTAATTTTCGAAGTACTGGAGACTATGTTAGCAAATCCGCCAAAGCAACTGCATCTTGTGTTGATCACACGCGAGGATCCCCTCCTACCCTTAGGCCGCTTAAGAGCAAACAATCAAATGGCTGAGATCCGTGCTAGCGATCTACGATTTTCTGAAGCTGAGGCGGATCGCTTTTTGAATGGCATCATGGGACTGGCTCTTTCTGAGGATGACATCGCCGCCTTAGAGAATCGCACGGAAGGATGGGTGGCTGGGATACAGCTAGCCGCGATTGCAATGTGTGGCAGGACTGACTTATCAGGTTTCATTTCCCGCCTCAGTGGGAGTCACCGATTTATCTTTAGCTATCTAACCGAAGAAGTCCTCAGCCGCCAGCCGGAAGATATCCAGATGTTTTTATTGCAGACTTCGGTCCTCGGTAAATTGTGCGCAGAATTGTGTAACGCAGTGACTGGCCACAACAATAGCCAGGCTCTTCTGGAGAAATGCGTGCATGCAAACCTATTCCTGGTTCCCCTCGACGATGAGGGGCGCTGGTACCGCTACCACCATCTATTTCGAGATCTCTTATTAACCCAGCGGAGCCGCAAGCCACAACAAGATGCCATCGAGCTCCACCGGCGCGCCAGCCGGTGGTACGAAGGGTCCGGGATGATCGCCGAATCGATCGAACACACCCTGGTCGCGGCGGATTACCGGCATGCAGTGCAGCTCCTCGAAGACCATGCTCGGGCAATGATCATGCAAGGCTATCTGAAAACCGTGGAAGGCTGGATGCAAGCTATCCCTTCCGAGTGGCAGTCGCGCAACCCCAGAGCAAACCTGGCTTTTGCCTGGATGCACCTGATGCGCGGTAGTTACAACAGTGTCGCGCCATACCTGAAGCAGGCTGAAGAGGCAATCTCACAGATCGATCCAGATGACAGGGCGAGAAAACCTCTGCGAGCGGAATGGCTGAGCCTGCAATCAACCCTCTTGAATGTGCAGGGGCAGGCCGAACAAAGCGTCGGGCTGGCCAAACAGGCGCTGCAATTAACAGACACAGAACACTATCATGTCAAGAGCCTGGCCTATGCCGCTCTGGGTGGCGGTTACCGCCTGACGGGCGACTATGCTGGCTCTGTCAAGGCGTACCAGCAGTCCATCCAGAACAGCCGGGTAAGTCGAAATATCCTTGTAGAAATGGTATCTGTAAGCGGGCTGATGGTGATGGCTATCCAACATGGCCAGCTGCATATCGCGTATGAAGCCGGCTCACAGGCGCTTGAGCGCCTGGAACGAGGGGGAGCCATTAACCTTCCGATCACCGGTATTGTGTATGCATGCATGGGGGCGGTCTGTTATGAGTGGAACCAGTTGGAGAGGGCCTTCAGCTATCTCTCGCGGGGCATCCAACTCAGCACTCTTAGTGGGCATAACGCGGTAGCGGTTTACTCGAAGAGCCTTCTGGCACACGTATCCCAGGCACAGGGGGATACACAAGCTACCGCCAGGACAAGCCAAGAAGCAGTCGATCTGCTGCCGCTCGGCCTTCCTGCGTGGATAAAACCGATAATAGCTGCACACCTGGTCCGCTATTATCTGGGCATGGGCAATGCCACGATAGCAAAGGAAGCACTGAACCAACTAGGAATATCCATTCCAGAAGGACCGATGCTCTCCGAGCCATTTAACCTCCCCGATCCCTTGACCCAGCAGGATGGGCTGAAATCCATTATCTC
>DATHTL010000232.1:0-6064 GCA_035463255.1 Anaerolineales bacterium
CCTCGTTGTTTCTCGATGGCGGATAAAGAACGCCGGGTCGATATAGGGTTCATTTGATTCTCCTTCCGAAAAGATATATCTTTTGCCCTCGAATGTGAGAAAACGAGGACACAGCCACCGGAGTCGGGTCCCTTATCTCGCCATTGCCGGTTGCTCTGCGGTCCTCAGATCCACATCTGCTTCCGGTTTGCGGCCCAGCTCCCGTCCGGCGAAGAACCGCAGCAGAATCGCCATCGCTACAAATGCAACCGCCAGCAAGATGGAGTATGACGAAGCATCTGCCCCCGAGAATACAGAGCCGAAGAAACGACCAGCGACATCCTGGGAGGCGTGCAACAACATGGCAAGAAAAACGCTTCCATTGGTATTGTTGAAGATCCAGGTGAATAAGAAGGCTCCGCACAGAGGATGTAGAAGGTCAAGGATGGATGATTCCCCTCCGATCACCAGCGGCAGATGCCAGATGGCATGTAAAATCCCGATGATCAGGCTGGCGGCAAAAGCGGAGCGGCTCGCCATAAAGCGCGGCAGGGAGAAGCCGCGGAATCCGGGTTCCTCCATGGCATTCGTAAGGAAAAATAGCACGAACAGCCCAGCCGCTTGCCCAAGCGCAGGTAATTTCCCGGAGATTTCGGCACCTGTCAGGATGTTCAGACTGTATGCGATAAAGGCAAGCGCGAACGGGGTCAACAGGGCGACGGTGTACCATTGGATGCCTGCCCGCACGCGGATGATGCGGCTGAAATAGGTTTTCAGCCCGGCTTTTCCATCAACAATCCCTGTGACCAACGCTCCACCCAGTGCGATGCCCCAGAGGACGAAGGGCCAGAAATCGGATGGATACATCAGGCTCAGGGTATATCCCCCGCCGCTGATGAGGTAAGCGATCCCCCAGAAGACGGCCTGAGGATAGCGCTTGATGAATGAGGTGATTGAATTCATTTTTCTCTCCTTTTGAAATAAGAAACAAATTGTTGTGAACACAATAGCAGCTTGCGGGGTGGAATGTCGACCGCCAAAGGGTGGAATCGGGGGGTGGAATTGTTTTTCTCCCTTAATCGGCCGCCATGGGATAGTCCGCAGTTACTGTGTCCATAGGCCGGCGCCGCAAGAACCAGAAAGCTACGGCGGCCGTTGCCAGCATTGTCAACAACCCGCTCTCTCCCACAAGGTAGACTGCCAGAGGTGAACTAAACACGGTGAGTCTTGCAAAAACATCGAGAAACGCATTAAATGCGCCGTGCAAAATTGTGGGTGACCAGATGCTGTCGGTTGCCAGGCGGAGACCGCCGTAGATCGCGCCCGCAGCAGTGAACAGCAGCAAAAATATTGGAATGGTTATGAGTGCATTGCCTTGGGTCAGGTAAAACGGAGTGAGCAGGATCAGGGGCAGATGCCATGTCCCGTGCAAGAACCCGGAAAGGATCGCTGCTCGTTTGGGACCCAACTCCAGCAGCCGTGGCAACAGATAGCCGCGAAAACCGATTTCTTCGCCAAGTGCCAGGAGGACCGCGATGGGCAGCCGGACCGGAAGCCGTATGAGAAGCTTGGGCAGCCAGGCCTCTTCCGTAGGTGGGACCAGGGCCGCTGCGCCGCTCCACCAGCCCAGCCCATAGCTCAGCATCAAAACAGGCAGTGGCAAAAGCAGGGCCAATCCCCAGCTCCTCCAACCGGAGCGGCCAAGCCCAAGGGGGGCGCGGCCCTCCCGCGTATACCCCTCGCCGGTCATCAAAAACAACATGATGACGGTCGCCAGTAGCGGCGTCATCATGTTGACCGGAATGACCATATCGTTCTGCGGAGCTGTAATGCGGAAGAATAAAACAAGCGCCAGCGACAGGGTCATGACGAGGAGATAAAAGAGGCCGGCTTTTCCGAGGTTGGACAGATTCGCAAGCATAGATTGCTCCAATCGTTAATAAGAAAAACAAACTGATAGGAACACCATATCAGTTTGTTTATGGAAAGTCGTCCACCGAAGGGTGGAATCGGGGGGTGGATTAAATTTCTATTGGGGGTGGAGGTTTAATCAGAGAGTAGTCCTTTTTCACGGGCAATGGCAATGGCCTCGGTGCGCCTGTTCGTGCCGAGTTTGCCATACAGATTGTTGATATGCGATTTGACCGTGCTGACTGCAATCACCAGGGTTTCCGCGATTTCCTGGTTGCTGCGGCCAATCGCGATCAGCCGCAGGATGTCTAATTCACGTTCGCTTAGAGGTTCGGGAATAGTTTTATGCAGTGGTTTCTCGAAGGGAGCAGCGTTTGGAAAGGCGGCGAGCAATTTGTCGGTGTATGCCAAGAGACGAAGGGATTCGTTTTCGGCACCAGCGCTGATCGTCTTTTTGATTATTGTCTGGTGATCAATAAGCAATAGACGCATCGGTTCACCTTCGTCCACGAAGACGCGCACGTAACCCTCGGATTCAGCCAGAGAAAGTGCTTGCTGTAGGCATGCTGTTGCCTGGATTACATCACCCAGAGCATACCCGGCTGTGGCTTGTAATGCTAGTAGCTTAGTCCGCAACCACATCAACCCGGTGGCCTCGGCGAGTGCCTGCTGACTCATGAGGTGGGATCGGACTTCTTCCAAGAGGCTGCGGTTGCCTGTTGCGCGCCCGTGTGCAATGAATACCTGTGCTCGCGCGATCCACAAATGTTCACAGCGCCAGACCAGATCGGAGGATGTTCGGATTGGAGCCAGTGAGACTTCTTCCCAATCCGTTGCTTGCGCCCAGTGCAGGGCGGGAGCGAGGTGACCGCGCATGATCTGCCATTGCGCGGAGGTTGCATCAGCCATCGCCGGATGGAGCATGGGCGAGTCTTTCGGCAGCCGAGCCGAAACTTGAGCCAGCAAGTCCAAGGCGCTATCCCAATCCCCTTGAGCCTGTTTCACCCGTCCCAGCGCAAAGCGGCAAAACATTGCCTGGGCCGGGTTGCTGCCGTTATCTGCCTGTCGCAGGCTCAGTTCTGCATAGTGTCGGGCCTCATCCAGGTCATTTACTTCGCGCAGCAAATCGGCCAGCGCCGTGTTCAATGCGCTCATGGAAGGCGAGTCCTGTACGTTGTGGTTTACCAGCTGTGCTAACGTCTGACGGCACAGGGCTGTTGCCTCCCTGTACCGGCCTAAGGCGCGCATCATCAGGATACGTGTGACAGTAGCAAACGTTGTTAGATAGACATTGCCGGCTGCCTGCGCGGCTTCGGCCGCTTCGTCTGAAGCTCTCTCCACATCCGCCAGGCCACCACGATATACGTATACAAATGCCAGGGCCGCAGCCGCCAGTCCACGAAAACCATGCCGGTCCAACTCAAGATCCGTCAGTGCCGTTTTAGCCCAGTTCATCACCTGGTCGAGGTCAGGCTCATGCGTAAACGTGTGCAAGAACGCCCGCATCGCGGCAATCGCCCCTTTCAGGTTCTGCGCCTCGCCGACCTCGATGTCGGTACGAGTCGACTCGGCCTCGTCCACAAAACGGATTGCGGCGGCAATATCTGTCTGGTCGAAGAGTTGCCAAGCGCGGATGAGATTGAGGCGGGGCCGGCTCCTGGCAACCTCTACCGGCAACGCAGCCAGCCAGCCTTGCAGCGAAGACTGTACGGCCGGTTGGGCAAATAGAGTTATGCCGACGACCTCGACGAGGTTCGCGGCCCGTTCGAAATCCTGGGCTGCCATCGCATAATTTACTGCCTCAGCCATCAAGCCCTCCTGCTCATGCCATACGCTCGCTCGCCGATACAGTTCCGGCAACTGATCGGGAAGCAACTGACGTAAACGCTGCTGTAGAACCTCGGAAAACAAGTGATGATAGCGATACCACCGGCACTCGTCGTCCAAAGGCATGATGAACAGGTTGGCATGTTCGAGTTCTTCTAGGATCCCCTGGCTACCCGATTGTCTTGTCACCGCCTCGCATAAAGGCCCACACATTCGTTCTAAAATGGATGTTTGAAGTAAGAAGTTCAGTGTTCCTTTGGAACACTGATTGAGCACTTCATCAGCGAGATACCCAAGGATGTGGCGATGACTCCCTGAGAATGTCCGAATAAACTCGGACACATCGACATAGCCCTGCAAAGAGAGCGCCGCAATTTGAAGTCCGGCAATCCAGCCCTCGGTACGCGCCTCCAATGCTGCGACTTCTTCGGCCGACACGTTCAGCCTCATTCCCTTTGTGAGAAATGCAGTTGCCTCATCCACGGTAAAGCGCAGATCGCTGGCGCGGATTTCTGTTAGCTGGTGGCGAACTCGCAAGCGGGATAATTGTAGG
Source organism: Anaerolineales bacterium (assembly GCA_035463255.1). Lineage (GTDB taxonomy): Bacteria > Chloroflexota > Anaerolineae > Anaerolineales > Villigracilaceae > Defluviilinea. The sequence goes on from DATHTL010000232.1 coordinate 4,271, forward strand.
GGCGGATCGACGCGGGATGTAATCACCAGATGCATGTTATCCGGCAGGTGATCGGTCAGGAAGGTCAGACTTTCATGAATGACGTTTGTTTCAATAACGTGATAATCGTCAAGGACAAGGGCGAACGTATCTCGGAAAGTAGCCAGGTCATTGATCAGCATGGTCAAGATGGAAGTAATTGCGGGAGCCGTCGAGGATTGCAGCAGGGCCAGAGCATTATCACCGAGTTGAGGCGAAAGACTTTGCAGCGACGCTATAAAGTAAGTCCAAAATCGGATTGGGTCATTGTCACTCTGGTCGATTGAAAGCCAGGTTACACAGCGGGGGCTCTGAGGAATCCATTCGCTCAGAAGCGTTGTTTTCCCGAACCCTGCTGGCGCGGCGATCAGCGTCAATTTCTTTTCCAACCCTGTATTCAGGCAATCGACCAGACGTGGACGCGAAACCAGGTTCTTCCGTGGACGCGGAATAAATAGTTTCGTACGCAGAAGCTCAATCATCGGACCCCTTTCACTAAGGCAGCTGTCTTAAATAGTCACCCCATCAAAAGGGTGATTGGATTGAGCTGATAGTGTGCCTTTCGATTAGGTTGTTGACCGTTGGGATTTATCTGCAATTATATTCCAGATTGGAACTATAACTGTATCAAAAGAAAATAATTTGTGGAATGAATTCAACAAAGTTATCTACCCAGGCGGTCCCGATGGGATTCGAAACAGCGATGTGTAACCACGAAGACGCTCGGTGAGTGTAAGAGTACTCCCTCGATTATAGTAGTAGGTCATCCTATTATCAATTTCCCCTTTCCTCTAAATCATCTGTTCGAGTCCAGGTAGATTGGCAAAGGTATAATGAGTGCAGGTTGTCTTGGCGGTTTCCATTGAGGGCAGTTTTGTGAAGCATCCAGTTTACCTTTCCACTTTTGTCGGTAGAAGAAAAGAATTAGGTGAGATCAAGGCGCTGTTTAAGGAGCGATCGGTCCGCCTGCTCACCTTAACCGGACCTGGCGGATGTGGAAAGACACGCCTGGCTTTTGAAGTACTTTCTGAAATCTCACAAACCTTTGAGGATGGAGCGGTCTGGGTCGATCTGGTGGGGCTTTCTGACTCGGCTGCTCTAATTCAAGAGATAACCACTAGATTAAGTGTCAGGCCGGCGTCGGGAAAGACGGTGCTGGCAACATTGATCGCAACCCTCCAGCAACGCGAAACCCTGTTGATCCTGGATAACTGCGAACATGTACGGGAAGCTAGCGCCCAATTGGCGGATAGCCTCCTCCGCGCTTGCCCTGAGCTGCATCTTCTGGCGACGAGCCGCCAAAGATTGGGGGTGGAGGGGGAACAGGTTTGGCTGGTCCCTCCACTCTCGTATCCTATAAATGATGCTCCAACTTTCAATGCGCTTTTCAATTACGATGCTCTCCAGCTCTTCCAGGCACGTGCCCGCCTTGTTCAACCGAAATTCGAAGCGAACGCGCACAACGTTCACGCGCTGGTGAAGATCGCTCAACTCCTGGAGGGCATGCCTCTCGCCATCGAGCTTGCTGCCGCACGAGTGAATGAGCTTGATGTATCGCAGATCGCAAACAAGCTCGAGAATCAACTGCTGTTTCTGGCTGGAAAAGGGCATACTCCGGCCCCTCGCCATCAATCCATCCGCGAGACGATCCATTGGAGTTTTGAATTACTCAGGACTGCAGAGAGAACCCTCTTTTGCCGATTGGGAGTTTTCAGCGGCGGTTTTGCTCTCGACGCCGCCGAAGCCGTGTGCAGCGATACGCCACTGAAAGAGGGG
>DATHTL010000233.1:0-23315 GCA_035463255.1 Anaerolineales bacterium
AGCCATTCGGACCTCCATTTTGATAGATGTTATCACATCATGGGGTCTTACGTTGACGATGAATATTTCCCATGTTAGAATGCAGTCCGCCTTAATGGGCGCGTAGCTCAACGGCAGAGCAGTGGCCTTTTAAGCCATTGGTTCAGAGTTCGAATCTCTGCGCGCTCACAACTTAACACCCGCTGAGGGTGTTTTTTGTTTGGTTACAGGGTTATTACCAGACGGTCTGCATTGTTTGTCTCGTAACTGAATATCTATAAAGCGTGTTCTGAATCATGGAAATCGGCGCGTGAAAAATGGCAGGAAAGGTTATGTATGTTTACTTCTGTGATCGTCACGGAAATCTTTGTCATTAAAATATAGTAGAGTGAATACCGACTTGTGTTCGACATTCACTCTACTACAATGGCTTCCCCCTTTGCATCCCCATTCCGCACGAGTCGAAAACTTGTCATGATTGTAAGGTGCACCCTACCCCACCACAAGAAGACGACTGTCTAGCACCCTAGACAGTTGTACTGTTGTCTAAATAGTGATAAAGCCTTGAATTAAGAGCTGTTTTTTGCTACCCTGAAGGCATTAGAGATTGGAAATACAATGAAAGACAAGATTCAGGTAATCATTATGGATGACCATCAGAGTATTGTGGATGGTTATCTTTATCGATTGAGCAAAGTTCCCGAGATTGAAGTAGTCACAACCCTGGCATATGGAGATGACCTCGAACCTACATTGAAGGAACATCCCGCGGATGTTCTGGTGCTGGATGTAGAGGTCCCTGCCTCAGCAGATAATCCAAATCCGTATCCCATCCTCTATACGATCCCAAAATTAGTAAAACAGTATCCGAATCTGGCCATCCTCGTGATTAGCATGCACAATGAGCCGGGCCTAATTCGGGCAATTGTAGATGCGGGGGCAGCGGGTTATATCTTGAAAAGTGATAGCAGCAAAATCCAGGAGCTTGGGAAATCACTTCTCTCTCTCGTGAATGGAGATCCCTGTTTCAGCGATAAGGTCTTAAGAGTGTTTCCCGGCAGGCTCAGGGAGCCCTTCACAGCCCGCCAATTGGAGGCGCTCTCCCTGTGTGCTGCCTATCCGAACAGCAAGACTGCCGAACTGGCAGACAAGATGCAAATCGCCAATTCAACGCTCCGCAACCTGCTTTCCACAGTCTATTTAAAGCTGGGCGTGCAGACTCGTGCTGCAGCGATTGCCAAAGCGCGCCAGATGGGGCTCATCACTCCTGAACCAACAGTCCCCCAAATGTAAGTTTAATTCTTGGGCATATTTCCATAGCTAGGGTTACGCCTTCCACCTTGGTGGAAGGCGTAACTTTTCCAGAGACTTCTTAAAAGCCTTGCCGGAGATCATAGCGAACTGCCAGTGGGAATGTATCTACTCTTACCTGCGAGCAGACGGGCTGGAATTTTCCCGGCCCGTCCGTGCTATACTGCTGCTCTCAGTAATTGATAGTATTTCGTATGAAACTTGTGTTGATTTAATGGGTTTTCTTCTTTATCTCTTTTCGTCCATCTAATTCCTCGTAAACATCCCCGCCATAAAAAACCAAAATAAAAATTAAGTGAGCTCGATAAGAAATTCCAGCAGAACAGGCAAGATATGAAGATACGCAACAGCGCTCCCTGGCTCATCCTCGAGCGAGTTATACCCTCGCTTGTGCTGGCCATTTTGTTGACGTATACATATGCCAAGTTTTTCAGACACTCGTATGGCTTTCGTGTTGAGCCCTCCACGGGTCTTATTGTATTAGTGTTTGACAAACAGCCAGAACCAACTCTTAGAGAAAATGATCAAATTTTCCAGATTGGTTCTGTACGCTGGGAGGATTTTGACGCCAATCTCAGTCAGGCTTTCTTGGAGGGATACAAACCTGGTGACACGGTTCCTATCAGAGTGGAGCGGGATGGGCAACAGATCGATATTTCATGGAAGTATCCTCACTGGAATGAAGAGGAATTCCGGGACCAGTTTGAAAGCGAATGGTGGTTTGCCTATGTTTTCTGGCTGGCTGGAGTCTTAACAATTCTGCTCGTGCGCCCCAAGGATGATAGTTGGGTCTTGATGTGGCTTTTCAATTTCCTGACCGCGATCTGGTTGATTGCAGGAAGCGGTTTGTCTGCCTATCATATCTGGTACAGTGCGATTGTGCTGCGCGTGGCAGTCTGGTTATGTCTGCCGGTCTACTTGCACTTGCACTGGGTCTTTCCCCGACCGCTGGGGAAGTTACCCCGCTGGTTGGTGGGAAGCGTTTATGGAGTTAGTATTCTGCTTATCATTGCGCAGGTGTTCGAACTGTTGCCCAGCGAGCTTTATCTTCTAGGGTTCACCCTTGCGCTGGTAGGAAGTCTAATCTTGCTTCTTATCCATCTTTGGCGACAGCCCTCCATCCGCCGGGATTTTCGTCTGCTCCTGGTTGCCTTAATACTGGCAATTGTCCCACCCATGACATGGGTGATTGTGGACAATATTTTTAGCATTCCATCGATTTTTGGCAGTCTGGGAATAGTTAGCCTGCCGCTTCTCTCATTTGCTTATCTGTATACAGCCTTTCGGCGCCGGCTGGGCAATCTGGAACTGCGAGTTAACCGCTTTTTTACGATTTACCTCTTCCTGATCTTGCTTAGTTTCTTTGTTTTGTTATTCATCGCTTTTGTTGACCAGATCCCAGACGCTCCTGGTAAAGCTGCCACAATCGGTTTCACAAGCTTGCTACTTACAGCCGCTGCCTTCATCGGCGGATACCCTCCCTTTGAAAGGTTCGTTGACCGGCGCATTTTTGGTGTCGCACCCCCATCCACACGCCTGTTGGAGTCCTTTTCTATTCATATCACCACCAGTGTTGCCGTACCAGATTTGATCCGTGTTCTCCAAGATGAGGTCTTTCCCAGCCTTTTGATCCGCCAGTTCGCTTTTCTCCACCATGATCAGGGTTCTCTCAATGTCCTTTCCACGATGGGGTTGCACGACGAACCTCTGCCAAGTGAGAAGGATGTATTGTACTTAATGAGCCAATCGGGGTCTTATCGCTCCCCTGACCTCCCGACAGGTGCCCAGCCTTTTTCATGGGTACGTCTAATCCTATCTCTCAAGCTGGGTGACCAATTGCTCGGCTTCTGGCTGCTCGGACGCCGCGACCCGGATGACCTCTATTCCCAGCAAGAAGCTCTGACCCTCACCTCCCTTGCCAATCTGACGGCCATTGCCTTGAGCAACATTATTCAAACAGAACGGCTCACTTCCATGTATGAAGCCAATATCAATCGCTACGAGGAGGAGAGACTCAGCCTGGCCCGTGATCTGCATGACAGTATCCTTAATGAAATGGCGGCTTTACCCATCCGCAGCGACGCGCCTGTCTTCCCGCTGACCTTCCAACAGGCTTATGAGGGGTTATCCGAAGAGTTGCGAGAGATCGTGAATAACCTGCGTCCGCCTATGCTGTCCTTTGGTCTAAAGCTTGCCCTGGAGGCTTTTGCAAACAATCTTAAGGAACGAAACCAGGAACCTGTGGAGATCCTTGTGGAGATCCGGGCAGACGGCGAGTGCAGATATCCCCTCATCGTAGAGAATAATCTGTATCGTATTGTGCAGGAGGCCTGTGAGAACTCGCTACGGTATGCGCGTGCTAAAAAACTATCCATCACCGGCAGGCTCGAAGAGCAGCACATCAATCTCAGGGTGGAGGATAACGGGATCGGTCTTGATCCTGAAATCAGCCTCAAGTTGAACGATCTGCTGGCGAGCAAGCACTATGGACTGGTGGGCATGTTCGAGCGAGCCAATGTGATTGGGGCAGAGTTAAGCATCTATTCGCAGCCGAAGGAACGGACGCAGATCGATGTCACCTGGAAATCAAAAGATACTGATTTACCTTTGTAGGTTAACAACGCAACAAGCTTAAACAAAAACGCGGTGCCAAAATTTTAAGCCAATTGCCAGATTGTTCTTTGAACATGCGTGCTATAATCGCGGTCAGTTCCATTGTCATATCGTCTGGCTGTTGTATCGTTCAACTTTCAGACTGACCAACTCCCCAACTAAGAAGCTAATATGTCCTTTGCCCATCTCCACGTCCACACGGAATACTCCATGCTCGATGGCTTCTCGAATATTAAGAAGCTCGTCAAGCGTGTGAAGGAATTGGAAATGCCTGCCGTGGCCATTACCGACCACGGCACGATGTTTGGGGTGATCGACTTTTACAATGCAGCGACCAAAGAGGGGATCAAGCCAATCATCGGTGTGGAAGCGTATATGGCGGCCCGCGGCATGGCAGACCGCGACCCGAAGCTAGACCGTTCCTCCTATCATCTCCTTTTGCTGGCCGAAAACGAGACGGGCTATAAGAACCTGCTCAAGATTTCCTCGGCTGCCCAGCTGAATGGGTTCTACTATTACCCACGTATCGACCACGACTTTTTAGCAGCTCACTCCGAAGGCATCATTTGCACCTCCGGGTGTATGTCGGCGGAGATCCCGCGTGCCCTGTTGAATGACAACCCAGAAGAAGCGGTCAGGCGGATGAACTGGTATTACGATGTCTTCGGCCCCGACCGTTTCTTTGTTGAGCTGCAGCAGCATAACATCAAAGAAATTACTGATCTGAACCGCAGACTTGTGGAACTGGGGGCGCGCTATTCCGCAAGGTATGTGGCCACCAACGACGTACATTACATCAACCAGAGTGACTCCCGCCTGCAGGACATTCTGCTTGCGATCCAGACGAACACGCTGCTCACCGACCCGGACCGCATGCGCATGACCGATGACTCGTACTACCTGCGCACGCCGCAGGAAATGAGCCAGCTCTTTGCCGAGGTGCCTGAGGCGTTGAGTAACACCTTGCTCATTGCGGAACGTTGCAATGTGAACCTTGATTTCAAAGGCTATCACCTGCCAGACTTCCCCGTGCCCGAAGGCTTCACGGCAGAGACATATTTGCGGCATCTGTGCGAAGAGGGTGCCAGAAAACGCTATGCAAGTCGCGCGAACAGCCAGGAAGTGAGAGAACGGATCGATTACGAGCTGGGCGTCATCCACAAGATGGGCTTTGACGCCTACTTCCTGATCGTGTGGGATCTGTGCCGGCATGCGCGCGAGCACAATATCTGGTACAACGCGCGCGGTTCGGCAGCAGGGTCCATTGTCGCCTACGTGTTGGAGATCGCACTTGTCGATCCCCTTCACCATAATCTTTTGTTCGAACGCTTCCTCAATCCTGGACGTATATCCATGCCTGATATTGACCTGGATTTTCGCGATGACCGCCGCGCCGAGATGCTCGACTATTGCGTGCATAAGTATGGAAGCGACAAGGTCGCGCAGATCATCACCTTTGGCACAATGGGCACGAAAGCCGCCCTGCGTGATGTGGCACGTGTGAATGACATCCCGCTGCCGGAAGTGGACCGCGTGGCAAAACTTGTGCCGTTCATCTCGGGCAGGCAGGTCACCATGCAGGATGCCCTGGCAGTCCCAGAGTTCAGTGAGATTTACAAGTCGCAGCCCCATCTGCGCGAGCTGATCGACACCGCTGCCAAAATGGAAGGCACTGTGCGCAATGCTGGGACGCATGCGGCCGGTGTGGTCATCTCCGATAAACCGATTGTCGAGTATCTGCCGCTGCACCGCCCCACATCGAACTCCGAGGAGACGCCCATTAAGACGGTGACCCAGTTCGAAATGGGTATCCTCGATTCACTGGGAATGCTCAAAGTCGATTTTCTAGGACTCATCACCTTGAGCGTTATGGCGAAGGCCTGCGAGATGATCGAAAAGCGGCATGGGATCAAGTTTGATCTGGATAACATTCCATTAGATGACCCCAAATCATTTGAGTTGATGGGCAGCGGACACACAGCGGGCATCTTCCAGGTGGAAGGCACGGGGATGACACGCTACCTGGTGCAGATGAAGCCCAGGACACTGGACAACATCATTGCCATGGTAGCACTCTATCGTCCGGGCCCAATGGCCTTCATCCCTGATTACATCGCCCGCATGCACGGCGAAGCGGAGGTGGAATACCGCCATCCCGCTCTGGAGCCGATCTTCCGGGATACGTATGGGATTCCGGTGTATCAGGAACAACTCATGCGCGCCGCGGTAGAACTGGCCGGGTACACGCCCTCCGAGTCAGACGAGCTTCGCAAAGCGATCTCGAAGAAGAAAAAAGAAGAGATCGAAAAGCACCGCAACAAGTTCGTCGCCGGGGCGGTGAAGAATGGGATGGAAAAGGGTATTGCCGAAGCCATCTATAGCGACTGGGAAGAATTTGCTCGCTACGGCTTTAACAAATCTCATGCCGCCGACTATGGAGTGATCGCTGTTGAAACAGCATACCTCAAGGCGCATTATCCGGCTGAATATATGGCCGCTCTGCTTTCGGCCAACGCAGGCAAAACGGAGCAGGTTGCCCTGTATGTAGCGGAGGCGCGCAGCATGGGCGTGCCAGTGCTTGCACCGGATATCAACGCTTCGGGCTGGGATTTTGAGATCGAGGATATCGAGGGCAAACCTAATATCCGCTTCGGGCTGGGCGCGATCAAAAACGTAGGTCAGGCAGCAGTAGAGTTAGCGATCGAAGAGCGTAAGAAAAATGGCAGCTTTAAGAACCTGAACGACTTTGCCCGCCGCGTGGACCTGCGTGCCGTAGGGAAGCGTGCCCTCGAGTGTCTCATCAAGGTAGGGGCCATGGACGCCTTTGGCAACCGCTCGGCGCTGCTGGCCTCTCTGGATCGGATTGTCTCGATCAGTAACAATCATTTCCGGGCCGCGGAATCCGGGCAGATGTCGCTATTTGGTGAGGTCACCGGCGTGATCGAAGAGATCCATCTTCCCGATGTCAGCAATGTGGACAAACGTGAGATGCTCAACTGGGAGCGCGAGCTGATCGGTCTGTATATCTCTGATCATCCGCTCACGCCCTACCAGCAGACCTTTGCACAAATTGTCAGCTATTTTTCTGGCCAGCTTCCTCAGGCGCAGCATGAAGAAAAGGTCCGGGTGGCGGGTCTGATCACGGCCGTGCGCCCGTACATGACCAAGACCAACAAACCGATGGGTTTTGTCACCCTCGAAGATATTCAAGGCAATATCGAGCTGGTGCTTTTCCCGAAGACATGGCAGAAGACGCAGGAGCAGCTCAAGGTCGGCCAGATCGTGATCGTCGAAGGCAAAGCGGATACGGGCAGCACACCGCCAAAAATCCTGGTGGATGAAATCCGGACGGAGATCCGTATTCTCGAGTCACTGGATGCACCAACCCGGCCGGCCCCGAGCGTGACGCCTCCTCCTACAGGGAGAGCTGACCCCGTGACCCAGACGCCTCAAAAGTCTGTACAGAATATCCCACCTCAAAATAAGGTTCCCGCAAAGCCGAGCGTCCCTCAACCGGTGAAACAGGTAGCCGAGAGCCCTGCTCCCGCCTACGAATCTGATTCCGGCTTCGATGACATGCCGCCTCCGCCCGATAACTTCCCTGACGATTGGGAGACGCAGTGGCAGCCGTCGTTCGAGCAAGCGAAGATGGCAGCGCTTCCGGAGCCGCAAGTGACCGAGCCGCCGGTTCACGAGCCGCGTCGAGAAGCGGAGTCGCCGGACGTGGAAATTAAACCCAAGCCCAATGGGCACGAACCTGCGCAGCCTTCCCTGCGGGAGGAGACGATCCATGTCCAGCCGATCGAGTCGATCGTCCCTCATTATCCCGACATCCTGCCATCTCTCTATGTTCCCCTGGCGCAGGAGGACAAGGATACGGATCACCCGCCGCAGCAGATCACGGTAGTGCTGCGCTCCACGGGTGACAAGGAACGCGACAGGCGCCGCATTAAGACCATTTACGGCACACTGATCTCCTTCCACGGAAAGGACAGGTTCAGTTTTCAGATTTTTGAAGATGGCAAAGGCCACCTGATCGATTTTCCCAACGATACGACGCGGGTCTGCTCCGAAGTGCTCGACCGGTTAAAGAAGTTAATGGGTGAAGAAAGCTGGCGGGTGGAAGAGATTACTTTCCAGTAAGTCTTACCGCATTACACTGTTCGCAATCGAACCGCTCGCAGAGCAAGGCGAGCGGATCTTTTTTAATGAGATCCTGAACCACCTCAAATAGTCGCTGCAGCGGCACTGCTTGAACAAATCCATCGCCGAGCTGCACACGACGCGTATCAAAGGTCAGGTACGACTCGATCAAGTGGAATCCTGTGGAATCGCCCGGATAATTTGGACATTCCACCACCCGGTCGCCGCTCAACGCCCAGCGCACAAATTGTTTTCTTCCTGCCAGTTTTTCGGCGTAATGAATGCTGGTGTTGACAGTGTGGTCAAGGTTGATCAACACCACCCAGCCATCCATCTCTGCCAGCGCGCCGATGAGCGCCAGCGGTTCATATAGCGTCTGCGTGAACAAAATCAGGTCCGCGCGGATGCCGGCAAAGGACAGGATGGGATGCGCGGTCCGTGTAGCGGAGGGATGATTACGCAGCGTTTCTGCAAGGATACCCATCATCCGGTCTGCGCGCATCTGTGGGTGGAAGGGCTCAGCTAATTTATTCTGGGCCCGCCCGCTGCCATACGTGATCCCGTTATTGGGCGGACCAACATCGGGAATGATTTCTGTTTTGTACGTAAAGGTTGGCATGATCAGGCTGGCAAAGGAGACTAGCATGGCATCCAGAACAGCCTCTGCGCCGCCCTCGATAAATCCAAACGGGCGTAGGGAGGCATGTGCAATGACGGGTTTGTCCTGAAGAGCCAGCGCCTGAAATGCCCCCAAAGTCTCAGCATAACCCGGCATCTATTTGCCTTTCCATTCCGGCTTGCGCTTTTCGACGAAGGCTTGCATACCTTCCTTCTGATCTTCGGTGGCAAACAGATTGTAAAATTCCTGCTTCTCTGCTGCGAGACCGTCAGACAGAGTCTGCTCGAAGGCCTGGTTGATCATCTTCTTGGCAACACGCGCAGCGACAGGGGCGCGCGAGGCGATCTCCGCGGCAAGCTTGAGCGCTTCGTCCAGATAATTTGCTACAGGGACAACGCGGTTGACCATACCGAACTGATAAGCTTCCTGCGCGCTCAGCCTGCGGTCATTGAGGATCATTTCCATGGCTATGGCTTTGCCGACCGCTCGGGTGAGGCGCTGTGTTCCGCCGGCGCCCGGAATGACACCGATGTTGATTTCAGGCTGGCCAAATGTAGCCGACTCTGATGCGACAATCATGTCACACGATAGCGCGACCTCGCACCCGCCGCCCAACGCCCAACCTGAAACCGCGGCGATAACAGGTTTGCGGATTGTGCGAATACGCCCAAAGACCGCGATGTGATCCCCATCCATCATCTGCTGAATCGATTTACCCGCCATCTCTTTGATATCGGCCCCTGCCGCAAAGGCCTTTTCATCCCCCGTAATGACCATGGCACCAATGTCCTCGTCTTTATCAAAAGCATCCAGGGCATCCATCAGCTCGCGCATGAGCTGATGGTTCAAGGCATTCATTGCCTGTGGGCGATTCAATGTGATCAGTCCCACCCGTCCGCGTACTTCGGTCAGAATTAATTCGTAAGACATGAGTTCTCCTCGGTCGTTGCAAGAAATTGCTCTGCGGAGTGCTCGCAATGACATCTGCTTAGATTCTACACGAGGACACGAATTATGCTACTATTGCACAAACAACCCGCTTGAGGAGAGAAGAATGACAATCATCGCGAACCTTGTCATTGCCATCATCGCGCTCTTGCATCTTGGCTTTCTTGTGCTGGAAATGTTCTTATGGAATCATCCGATCGGCAGAAAGATTTTCAGAATGACAAAGGAAGCTACTGAATCTTCAGCCACGCTGGCAGCAAATCAAGGCCTTTATAACGGGTTTCTTGCAGCGGGTTTGACCTGGGGGTTGCTCTCCGGCCAGTTCTCTATCAAGCTCTTCTTCCTTGTCTGTGTTCTGATCGCGGGCATTTTCGGGGGATTAACAGCAAAACGAACCATCCTCTACATTCAGGCTTTGCCCGCCTTCGTTGGCTTGATATTGCTTTACTTTTCCTAGACTTTCTCATGAATACATCGCGTGTAATTAGATTGGCTGCCCTCGCCGGGGTAGTTGCTCCCATTCTGTTTGCTGTTGTCGTTACGGCACTGACCATTGTCGAGGCTGATTTTATGCGCACGCTTGGTTGGAACCCGACGGGACCTGTCATCGACTGGCCCAGCGGGCTTGCGATGGGTCCGTACGGCTGGATCATGACCGTTACATTTTTTGTGTGTGGGGCGCTGATGGTATTCTTTGCCTACGGTCTCAAGCTGGCAATAAACGATAGATGGGCCACAACCTTATTGATGATGGCAGGCTTTGCCATGATGGGCCTGGTCTTCACCTCCCAGCCCACAATCGGTCGCACAGAGTACACCTGGAATGGTTTTCTACATGATGCTTTTTTTGTCGTGCTGGGTTCCGCACTGATGCCCGGCATGCTCCTGCTTGGACGCGTCTTTCAAAAGCATGAACATTGGAAAGGCCTTTCACTCTACACCTGGGGGACTCTCGCATTGGTCATCCCTACCTTCTGGCTGAAAGGCATTGCCTTTTACGGGTTTCTCCTGGCGATCCTGACGTGGAGTGAAGTGATTGCTTTCCGCTTGAAGTCCACGCAAAATTGACGCTTAAAAGGGTTTTCTGTATGGTGATATCAACGTTGCAAGGAAAGACAAAATGGCAAAAGTAAAACTAGGAACCCGAAAGACCCCACGTGGTTCACCGGAATTGAAAAAAGCGAGAGAATACTTCTCTTACAGCGCGGATATCTGTTTCTGCTTACGATGGTTAAGTCTTTTGGTCCAGTTGTCAGCGCTCACGACATCGTGGAATATCGCAGAAAACTGAGTGCTATTACCCAGCAACGGAACCGGGGACTGGGCCGCCATGTGGATCGTTGGGAATGACTTGCCCCGTACCATTACCTTCTCTGAGAACAGAAAATGCTGCTTTCAGGCCAGCGATTTTTCTTGAACAAATATCTCCGTCAGATCACTGGTACTTTTCAGGATCAGGTCTGCTCCCAACTGTCTCAATTCATGTTCCTCGCCAAAGCCGCATAACACACCCAGAGTTTGTGCGCCTGCTGCCTTGCCGGCGCGCATATCCACGGTGGTGTCGCCGATCATCAGACATTCCTCGGGCCTAACGCCCATCTTTTGCGCCGCAAGCAGGATAGGGTCTGGATAAGGCTTGGTGTGGGGCGCCGAGAGTCCCGTTACGATAGGGTCGAAGTACTTGCTCAAATCGAACTGGGTTAGAAAGCGCATCGTGCTTTTCTCATCGCGTGCGCTCACCACCGCCATCGGGTAGCGTCCCTGGATCAGTTTGAGCATCTCCTCCACCCCGGGCACAATCAAATATCTTTTCAGCGGGCTCTTGCGGTGGCGGTTGAGCCAGTCGATGAACGCCACCATTTCATCGTCGATACCGACCCGGTCTGCGAACCCCAGCAGGGCGTTGCCCGGCGATTCGATCCACATCACCAGCCGTCGGGCGGTGTGAACCGGGTCGGGAAATAGAGCACGCGGCAGCAGGGCCGCTACCTTGTTGGCATAGTAGTCATCGGTGTCGCTGAGTGTGCCGTCCACATCAAAACACAGGGCTTTTATGCGGGGAACGTCGAGTGTCATGATGGCAATTTTACCGTAGATGAATCCACAGGACTGCTTCGCTGGTGTGCTATACTTTGCCTGTAGGCACGTGGTGTTCATGTTTGGGAACTGGATCGGAAAAACATCATTCTCTAACGTTGCCTGCGGCATTCAAGCCAGTTGGATCCTATGTCATTACCGAAAGAACAAGATCGTACCAAGGCCCTACTAGAACTCCTTTACCATGTCAGCCGCGAAGTCGCCACCGCGCTCGACCTGCGTACTGTGCTTCAGCGCGTGCTCTATGAAGCGATGCAGAACGTCGGCGGGGAACGCTGCAGCATTGTAGTGTTGGATGACGCAGGAAAAGCGGTGGACGCCACCATCGTGTACGGAAAGCAAGTCCACGAACATACCACCCAGCAGATGCGTGATACGGTGGAACGCGGGCTAGCGGGATGGGTCATTCGCAATCGCAAGGGCGCGCTGGTGCTCGATACCAGCAAGGATGAGCGCTGGTTGATGCGACCAGATGACGCCATCGATAAGTCAGGCATCAAGTCGGCGATCTGTGTGCCATTGCTGGCGCGGGAGAAACTGGTGGGAGTTCTCACTCTCGTCCACCCGGCCCCCAATGCGTTTACCCCCGAACAATTGGATCTCATGCAGGCCATTGCTGACCAGGCCGGCATCGCAGTATTGAACGCGCGTTTGTACACGGAGAGTCAGCGTCAGGCGCGTGTGATGACCGCACTGGCAGAGGGCGCGGCCGCCATGAACGCCTCTCTGCGCATGGAGGACGTATACCAGCGCATTTTGATCCAGACCATGCAGGCGTTGCAGGTGGAGACGGTTGCCGTGGGCATGGTGGAGGACGAGCATATTATCTATCGCGTCGCGGCCGGCCACAACGCCGGAAACATCCTCGGCCGAAAGATTAAGCTTGGCGAGGGCATCGCCGGGACCGCGGCACTGGAGGGGCATGGTGTGGTGGTCTCCGATGTGACCCAGGATAAGAATTATGGCGAGGTGGATAAATTCGGAGGCATCGAGGTGCGGGCGATCGTGGTCGCGCCGATCCAGTCTCAGGGACGCGTGATCGGAATCATCGAAGCCATCAACCCCGTTGCCAAGTCCTTCGACCCCGATGCGCTGCTGGTCATGAGCGGTATCGGTGGTCTGGCCGGATCCACCATCCAAAATGCGCAGTTGTTCGAGCGTTTGCAGGCTGCCCATCAACGTTATCATGAATTGTTTGAAGACAGCATCGACGCGATGCTGATCACCGATTGGGAGGGGCGGATTATCGAAGCCAATCGCCAGGCGGTCTTGCTTAGCGGGTATACGCGTGAGGTATTACAAACCCTGACGATCGATCAACTCCATGAGGTGAACTGGAGCCGAATCGGAACGGACTTCGAAACCCTTCGTGAAAACCGCATGTGTTCCTATGAGTCATCCATACGCAGGGATGGGGATTCGCAGACTCCCCTTGAAGTGCACGCTCGCCGGGTGGAGTTCGATGAGACCGATTCCATCCAATGGATTCTGCGTGACATCACCGAACGCAAAGAGCTCGACAGCCTGCGGGAAGATTTAACGGCTATGATCTATCACGACCTGCGTTCCCCTCTGGCCAATATTGTTTCCAGTCTCGATGTGCTCTTCAGCATGGTGCCGGAAGATGACAAAGAAACGGTGTTGACCATCCTGAAAATTGCTGAGAATTCCACAGACCGCATTCAGCGTCTTGTCAGCTCCCTGCTGGATGTGAACCGGCTTGAGTCTGGCCAGCTAGTGGCTGATCAGAAGGTTGTCCAAACCATCCCTCTGATTGAACGATCTGTTCTCGACGTGGAACCGGTGGCGAAGGCACGCCGGCAAAGCATTACCGCGGACATGCCCGGGGAATTGCCCGCCCTCTGGGTGGATGAGGATATGGCGCGGCGCATCTTAATTAACTTGATGGAAAATTCAGTTAAATTCACGCCGACAGATGGGAAGCTTGCAGTGGGTGCACGCCATGAAGGTGACTGGGTGCATTTCTGGGTGAAAGACAACGGACCCGGGATCCCGGCTACAGACCAGGAACGGATCTTCGATAAGTTTACGCGGTTACGCGGCAGCAGCAAATCAGGTGGACTTGGCATCGGCCTGGCGTTCTGTCGTCTCGCGGTGCTGGGGCACGGCGGCAAGATCTGGGTTGAGAGTGAGCTGAGCAACGGCTCGATATTCCACTTTACACTTCCTGTTGCAACAGAAGAACAGTTGGCAGAGAAGGCAGAATAAATGGCGGCTTCGAGGCTCTGAGCTTAGAAGCTACAGGAGTGCTGATTGATGGATGCGATTGCGAAGAATGTTTATATCGAGGATCGATATCTGGGTGTGACCCTGGGGGTGATCGTCCAGCCGCGCGGCATGGTGCAGATCGACGCCCCTCCTTCGCCGGAAGACGGCCGCATCTGGCGCGCTTCACTGATGGGCATGGGCGGTGGGCCCGAGCGCATACTGATCAACCTGGATGCCCATCCAGATCGTACACTGGGCGCACGTGCCATGGATTGCACCGTGATCGCGCATGAAAAAACCGCGCAGGCTTTTCGCAACCGTCCCAATACATTCAAGGCGCAGGGAGATGAAACAGGCGCCAATTGGGAAGCCATTCCGGGGTTGGGCAGTGTCCGCTGGGCGCCGCCCGAAATTTCTTTCATGGAAAAAATGACGCTGCATTGGGGCGATACGCCCATCCTGCTGGAGAGTCATCCCGGACCGGCTGCCGGCGCGGTCTGGGTCATCCTTCCAGAGGAGAAGATCGTCTTTGTTGGCGATGCAGTGGCTAAAGGCCAGCCTCCATTCCTTGCCTATGCCGACCTACCAGCATGGATCGAGGCGCTGAAAATCTTGCAGGATGCGGAGTATAAGGGCTTTACCATTGTGAGCAGCCGCGGCGGCGTGGTGACCCAGCAAATTGTGCGCAGCCAGGCAGATATACTGAAGCGCATTCATGATCGTGTAGAAAAGCTTGGCAGCAAAAAATCGCCTCCGGCCGCTATCGATAAGCTGGCAGAACAGCTTCTCAAGGATTTCAAGGCGCCTGCCGCGCGCCAGAAGCAATATGCGCATCGCTTGCGCTATGGCCTAAATCATTACTATGTTCGTCATTATCATTCCCCTTCACGGCAAGTCCTGGATGAACAATGAATGCAGCCCCACTCTTTGAAGTGACGCGAGGGGATATCACCGAATCTATCCATTATGGCTCCATCGCCGTGGTGGATGCAAATGGGAAATTGATCTCAGCCTATGGCGACCCGAAAGCGGTCGCCTTTTTACGCTCGAGTGCCAAGCCCTTCCAGGTCATCCCATTCGTAGAGCATGGCGGTGTGGAGTACTTTAAGTTCACGCCGCGCGAATTATCGATTGCCTGCGCTTCGCATGAAGGCAGTGATTTGCACGTGCAGACCGTGACCGCGCTGCAAGAGAAGATCGGCGTGCAGGAAAGTCATTTGCAGTGCGGTGTTCACATGCCCGGTGATGTGAATGCATTCAAGGCATTGATCGTCAATCAAAAGCAACCGACTCAAAACCAAAATAATTGCTCCGGCAAGCACACAGCGATGCTAGCCTATGCCAGAATGCGCGGGCTTCGGCTAGAAAACTATCTCGATCTGGATCACCCCATTCAACAGGAGATCCTCGCCACCTTCTCGGAGATGTGTCAGCTTCCCGTGAATAAAATTGAGCTGGGTACCGACGGCTGTTCCGCACCGAACTTTGCCGTCCCGCTGCATAACGCCGCGCTGGCTATGGCGCGTCTTTGCGATCCACGCGAGCTTTCTGAGACTCGTGCATCGGCCTGTCGAAAGGTGACCTCCGCCATGTCCAATCACCCTGAGATGGTCAGCGCGTATGGCGAGTTCGATGAGCAATTAATGAGGGTTGGCGCTGGAAGGATCGTGTGCAAGCGCGGGGCGGAGGGGTACCAGATCATCGGCCTTTTGCCCGGTGTTCTAGGCCCCGACTCTCCGGGAATTGGAATCGCTCTGAAAGTCTTGGATGGAGATCCTTCCCGCACGGCCCTGGATATGACTCACAGTACGCGCGTCCGCCCGGCGGTGGCACTCGAGATCCTGCGTCAGCTGGGCGCGTTTTCCTCGGAGCAAGAGCAGGCTCTGGCTGCGTTCGGACCCGTCAAGCCTATAAAAAATCATCGCGGGATCATCACCGGTCAATCACGTCCGGTCTTTGAGCTCTAAATCCATCGATCAAAACTGCGCTGACATCAGCGCAGTTTTTTAATCCATCAGTGCTTCGAACATTCGGTTATTATCTGCGATCCGTTCCGCCAATAGACGGGCGATCCATTCGTGGAAGAGTGCGGCGATCTCGGGGTCTTTCTCACGCATTTCTTTCAACGCCTGTAAGGAAAGCCGATATACAACGCTGCGGCGGGATGCCACCACCGAAGCGGTTCGAACCCCTTCGAGGTAGATTCCCATCTCGCCGACGGTTGCTCCTCCGCGAATGCTGCGCACTCGCAAACGTTTTTGATTCGGCAGCTCGAGCTCCACAGAGACAAGTCCCGACTCCACAAAATACATTGCTTCTGAGGGCTCATTTTGCTTCATCAGGTATTCCCCCACATCCACTTCCCGGCGCTCGAGATATTTCATCAAGCGGTCCACGCCCTGAATGCCGGGCAGAAGGCGCTTTAATTGTGTTTCTACGCTTTCGATAAAGCCCGTCAGATCAGCCATGCCTTCATTGGCAAGGATTTTGTTCTCACACCATTCCACACCTTCATCCAGGGAAGGCATAATGACAAAACTGTCATCATGCTTATCAATATGCCCGCCGCGCTCCAGCTGATGGATCATCTCTACCGAGACTTCCGTCCAGACCATGAGGAGATTGTTGGCACGGGTCAGCTGTTTGAGACGCGTAATGCCGAACACAGCAGAAGAATCAAGACGAGGCACGCGATGAAAATCGATAATCAGGAATTTAAGAGGTTCTTGCGAAGTGGCACTCAGGCGCAGGCGTATTTTTTCCAGAATACTCTGGATGGTCCCAAAGAATATATACCCCTGCAGGCGCAAAATAAAAATCTCGGAACCCTTTTGATGGAGGATGTCCCGGTGCAATTTCGGGCGATCCACTTTGCTGTGATAGATGGATCCATCCAATATCGTCTTGATGGCATTGATACGGCTGTAGCTAATGACAAAAAGAATGGCAGCGATAAAAATACCCGCAATGATTCCCTGCAAAAAGCCCACAACCGCGATAATAATGAGAATGACCCAGACCAGCAAATAGTCTAGCAAGGGCAGGGAGCGGCGGGCATCAACGAGCCATTCCACCAGAAAGGATAAGCCCAGATAGAAAAGCATGCCTCCCAGAACGGGCTTGGGGAAGTAGGAGATCAGCGAGGCGCCAAAGAACAATGCCACCCCGCACACAGACGCAGAGATCAGATTCACGAGCCGGCTCTTCGCCCCCAGACGGTGCGCCAGAGCAGACATGCCAAGTGTTTGGTAGCCGACCGGACTGCCTCCCAGTCCGCCGAAAAGATTTGCCCAACCCGCGGTTTGTAGCTCACGGTTGAGATCGATGTCCTTCTTCACCGTCACCTCAAGCGCACTGGCATTTAACAAAAGGGAGATGATGCTCAGTACCAGAATCGTGGCAATCTTATCGATGTTCTGAAAAATCACTTGCCAGTTGATCAAGCCCAGGGTTGAAAGCGTCAGGGGTTGATATAAACCACCTGACGGAAAAGGTCCCAATAACCAACCGCGTGCAGAAGCTTCTGCGACCGATATATTCGCAGCAAAAAGGAAAACATAGAAGAGCAATGTCGCCAGGAGCACTACGCCTGGGGTGATCAGAAAATGGGTGGAACGCCTGAGCATAACCAGCAGTGCGATTGCAAAAATAATGCCTGGTATCCAGATCACCAGCATGTCCGCGCTGAAGATCTGCGGGAGATTCAATAGTGACAGAGGCAGATTGGTCATTACGTTGAAGCCACCCAGAGCTAATAACCAACCCGTGCCTGCCAAAAATCCGCCTACGACAGGGTAAGGAATGTAGCGTACGAAACTGCTGGATTTAAACCATCCTAGCAGCAAAAAGAAGGCGGCGGTCAGGACGGATGTGAAAGAGAGCGCGGCAATGACCGTTGCATAGATCGCTTCAGGATCTGAGCCTTCCATGCGGGCTGCAATACTGGCGGTCACCAGAGCCAGGATCGCCGCAGGTGTATCCTGAGGAAAACCGATCATGCCAGGCAAGGAGGTGGTCAGCGCGATGGCAATTCCCATCGCGAACGCGCCGAAGAGCATCAGTCCAATTCCGCCGGCAAGGAACCGGCTCAGATCGCCCGAAAAGATCAATGCTGCCAGCGAGATTTCCAGGCTAATGGTGATGATCGAGGCAATTAATCCCGCTGTAATGCTGGGTAGCAAAATTCGTGGCCGAAATTCCTGCTGGAAGTCCTTCAAGTTCATCATGGCACTTATTCCGTTGGAAGAAGGTGAGAAAACGTTTAATTTCGAAGTATAGCATGCCGCCTGCAGCCCAACTATATTTTGGAAAAAAAGGGTGTTACAATGACTACAGGAAGAAGAATAGGATCAAGAGAGAAATCTATGACTTCCACCGGGGACCGCATATTACTTGTCGAGAACGATCCTGAAATCAGCGACCTGATCGCCCGCCAGGTCCTTAAATCCGTGGGCTATTCGGTAGATGTGGCGGCGGACTCCTCCTCCGCAATCAAACAAGCGCTTCTGACTCCCCCCGACCTGATCATTGCAGATTTAAATCTCCCTGGCCTGAGCGCCAAGGACTTGCTGGTGGCCCTGTCCTCGCAAGGCATCAATATGCCTTTGCTCGTCATTGCCAATAAAGGGCAGGAGCAGGATATTATCCAGGCCTTCCGCCTCGGCGCGGCAGATTATCTCCTGTGGCCGGCGCGGGATGCTGAGGTGCTTTCGGCAGTGGAGCGAGTGCTCGGCCGGGTGCATGAAATCCGCGACCGGCAGCGCCTTGACCTGAAATTAAGTGAAACGAATCACGAGCTTCAGCGCAAGGTGCGTGAATTAACCGCCATCATCAATGTTGGTAAAGCAGTCGTCTCCGTTACCGACCACAGGGTTTTATTCCAGCAGATCGTGGACGGCGCCGCGCAGGTTGCGGATGCAGACATCGTCTGGCTGCTTGTGCGCGACGACGAAAGCAAGTCGTTTCTGCTTACCTCTCAGCGTGGTCTGCCGGAGGTTTGGGCAAAGCGTATCAGCATGCCTCTGGATGATGGCATCAGTGGCCTGGTATCACTTTCTGGTGAAACGCTATCCATCGCGGGCGAGCCGCTTTTAAAATTCAGAGTTGCCAATTTAGGCAGATCCGCCTGCGCTGTACCGATCAAGGTTCAGAAGGAAGTCATTGGCATGCTCGTGGCCGTGCGCAGGGACGAGCGTCCCTTTGAAAAGATGGAACAGACCTTGCTGGAAGCCGTTGCAGATTATGCTTCGATCTCACTGGTCAATGCACGATTGTTCCGCGCTTTGAACAGCACGGCTCAGGCATCCAAAGAAGGGGAAAGGCGGCAAAATGCCCTGCTCGAATCCGTGCGCAGCTCGATTACCGAGGAACTCAAGGCTGCCATCTATCCAATCGACCTTTTATTGACAGAGAAACCCGGTGCTCTTGCCGTAGAACAGCGGCAGGCACTGCAAACAGCCCGGGCGGCTTTACAGCGGCTGGCACGCGCAGCCGAAAAGACAACGCCCCCAATTCCAAATGCATCGAAAAAGAAGTAAAATTTCTCCGTCTCATCTATGCCAAAACCAGACATCATCTTGCTAGCATTGGAAGAACCGTCGATCACAAACTTAATGGACCGCGTCCTGCGGGCAGTGAATTATGAGACGGCGATTGCCAAAGATACACGATCCCTCGGAAAGATTTTACAAGAATCGGCTCCCTCCCTTTTGTTGATCAGTGAAAGGTTTGATGGGCATGACGGCCTGAAAATTGCCCGGGAATTGCAGGATCGCTTTCCCACTCTTCCCTTCTTAATTTACACAGAGAAGGCAACTACGGAGCTAATCCGGGGTGTTTCCCGTCTGGGGTTAAGTGGGTATCTGGCTCCTCCTTTAAAAACCGATGACATTGTGGATGCCGTGGAAAACTGCCTCAGAAACGCGCACCGCGTGGGGGATTGGCTGCGTAAGGAAGTCAAACGGACAACGGCTTCACTGCAGAAGCGCGCCCAGATCTCTGAAGCGGAACACGCGCGGCTCGAAGCGGTCTTTAATAACATTCACGACTGCGTGATGATCCTCAGCCGGCAAAACGAAATCATCCTGGTAAACCCGGCCATGTGCCGGACCTTTGGCATTGAGGGGAAGGCATCAGTTGGCAAACCCGTTTCCGATGTTGTCAAGCACCCGGATGTGCTTGCCGTGATTACACGTGCGGACCCCAGTGATGCGGACCAGTATCATGAGGTCAGCTTTCCAGATGGGAGGGTGGGTAATGCTCAATTTATTTCCATCCATGAAGTGGGTTATGCCTTCACGATGCAGGATATTACCTATTTGAAAGAAGTAGATCGGGCCCGGAGGGAATTTGTCCACACGGTCTCGCATGATTTGCGTTCCCCTCTTACGTCTGTGATCGGCTACAGCGAGCTCATCGAACGCGCCGGTTCGGTAAACGAGCAGCAACGAGATTTCCTGAGCCGTATTCAGGACAGTATTCAACATATCACATCGCTGATCAATGATCTGCTGGACATCGGCAGCATTGAAGCTGGCATCGATACGCGTCGTGAGTTTGTCCAGCTCGAGGGCATCCTGCGCTATACCATTGACATGCTGCAGGGACAGATCAATGCCAAGCACCTTAAGGTCCGAACGGAGCTCGCGGAGGCATTGCCGGCAATCCGCGCCAATCCCATTCGTCTGCGGCAGGTGCTCGATAACATTATTGGCAATGCCATCAAATATTCTCATGAGCATGGCGAAATCCTGGTTGCGATGAATGCGGAAAGCAACCAGGTGATTCTCGAAGTAACCGATCATGGTCCGGGCATTCCCCCGGCCGACCAGCCGCATATCTTCGATAAGTTCTACCGAGCTTCGAACATTGGTCCGGATGTCGAAGGCTCCGGGCTGGGGCTTGCCATTGTCAAGAATATTGTGGAAAACCATCAGGGACGAATCTGGGTGGAATCAACACTGGGGAAGGGTAGCTCATTCTTTATCGTCCTGCCTATAGTTGCAGAGCCTGTGTATACAGCGAAGAAATCATAAGTCCCCACAGACCTGATCTACTTCTGAGTAGCAAAACAAAAATGGACTTAAAAAATGCCTCCGCTGAGACGTAGTCGTCAGCGGAGGCTTTCGCCAAAGGAGGAGACAGTGAGGAGCATTTGGAGGTGTCTTTGTTCCGTCTCCATCGTCATAATATCGTATATGCAGTTTTCCCGCCATCGTAGAATGTAATCGATAGTTAGTGACTTATTTCACAAACAAAGTTTATGTGTATTGAGGAATTTTTTGATCTGGACAACCGCTTCTGCAGCTGTTTCATAGCATTCCACCGACAAATTAAGGTCCGGATTGCCGCTGATCATCTTGGAAACTTTCCTACCTTGCTGATATAGAGCCAGCACAGGTTTCCCCAATGCCAGCGAAAATCCGATCTCATACCCCACGCCATGCGAAGGCACGCTGACTTCCGCGATCAAAACGTCGCAGTCACGGATCCAGGCGATGTCGCGGGCATACACCGCCTGAGGATCAACGGCCGCCTCCACCATCACCACGCCTGCTTCTGCCAGGTGCGCCGTTGGCACCACATGGGCATCCTCTATCAATGCGCGCACGATCATCTGATACACCGTCTCAAACTCGCGCCCACCGGTGATGGAGCAGGCAAAGTAAATATTCATTTTTGCGGCAATCGTGAAAGGATGGAACTCTTTGGACGTTTTTGCGAAGGAGTATTCAAGTCGATGCCCGAGCGCATACTTTCCAGCTCTGTGCTGAAGCGCATCCAATCCTCAATCAGGATGACAAGATGCGGCGTCTTGTCCTTGAAGAAAAACCTGTAAAGAAACAATCGCAATAAAGTCGGCGAGACCGGGTAGCCGCTCAAGTCAATCACCAGCGCGGTCTTGGTGGCAAGGGGTGAAAAAATATCTCTTATCCACCAGGACATACTTTTTAGAGCGAACAGATAGCGCATCTCAGTCGCTGTTGTTTTCTTGATGCGCTTATAGGAAATATTGATTCTCATGAATGGCGTGGCAATTTTCAAATGCGTGGGAAACGGCTGTACATAGGCAAAAAATCGGATCACCCAGAAGAAAATTCCCACCAGGATTGCCAGCCCGCCAACTGCTGCAGCGAGCTGCCACCGCCACGATAGAAATCGTCCCAGCGGAGCGATATATTCGCTGTATGCCAGTGCGAACATACCCAGCCCGATCGCAATCATGGCCGGCCACCAGCGATTCAACATATGTCTATAAACGATTAACGGATATTTGTGCCCGCCACGCGCCATCCTTACTCATCCTCATCCCTGGGGATGGACAGTCCAGCTCTTTCCTCCACTTCAGCCGGGTTGCCGTTTAATTGACTGCTCAAACTACTGATTGCCCCTGCCAAGTGGTGAACGCGCAGACTTAACGTCACATCACCGCGTGTCTTTTCGATGATGCCGCGCGCCAGATCGGTCTGCCGGCGCAGGCCATTTGTGATGGCATCCGGGTAGTCCATCGTTACCAGCACGGAGTAGATTTCATCCATGTGGCCCAGTAGACGCTCCGCTTCCTCAGAATAACCGGAGCGCAGAATATCTAGGGTGCGCCTGCGCAACTCCCCAACGACTTCTGCCAGCCCATTGAGATAAGTTGCATCTTCCACGCCGAGATCCTCAGGAGTTAGAAGCGGCTGATTCTGGATCAGGGCACAGGTCACGTTGGCCTCGACGAATTCCTTGAGAGAGTCCTGGGTATACCCTGCATAAAACAGCTCAGGGTGCCCTTGAAGGTCAGCTCGCAGGTCATCTGCGAGCTTTTGCGCCTCAGCCAGGCTGGCTTCCATTGCCTCCATATCATCTCTGTGCACGGCCCGGATGGCCAGCGAGCAGGCGCGCGTGAGCTGACGGGCCTGTTTGAGAGCCTCATCTCGTTTGGATGTCCGCACATCGAAGTTCTGGCGGATACGTTCAGCGATCCCTTCTAGTTTACTCATGGTTTGATCTAGCCTGTCTACGGGAATGAAAAAATTACTCTTTTGGTGGTTCAGGTGGATGAGGTGGCCGGAAGAGGCTCTCGGCCAGTGAGCTGTTACTGGGAACACTGATCTCGCCAAAAGCAGCCTCATAGCGCGCAATGTTTTCCGTTAGCGCCCGTAAAAGCAGTTTGGCGCTGAGCGGTGTCATCACCACACGTGAGCGGATGTTTGCCGTTGTTTCACCCGGAAGAATATGAGCAAAATCGATCACGATATCCGCGGGGGAATGGGAGATGCGCGCCAGGTTGGTGTACGCTGGCTGCATCCCCTCAGGGACGTTAATCTTTGGTCCGGGTGGTTGTGGTGGTGTCGTCATAACACAGTCCTGTGGTCTTGCGTGCTTATGGATT
>DATHTL010000234.1:0-4148 GCA_035463255.1 Anaerolineales bacterium
TTCCTTCTTCGTTCGAGCGAAGTACCCTTCGATATTTCCACCCGTTTCCAGTTTCTAGAGTCAGATCATGCCCTTATGCGTGGCCTGGGCTGGGCAATCTTCTTGCTGGTGCTGATCCTCATCCCGTATGTCAAGTTCACGTTTCAGGTTGGGCGCGACGATAGGAACCCTTTGATGGACGCTGCTATGCTGTCCATCATTTATTACTGGCTCTGTTGGTACGTGCTCCTGCTGGCAATGGCTGCCCTGAAGGTGGCACTCAAAACAACTTGGCAGGTCGGATTCATTTCTGCCTTGGTTTTACTTGGCATTGCCTATGAGGTTCTGCTGCGCTTCAACGCGGTGACGATGTATCCGCTTTCCATGGGGTGGTCGGAAGGCAGCCGTTACTATTATGCCTCGCTGTACTTTTCCCGGTGGCTCTATGGCGAATCGGTGCCGCTTTCCACACTTCACCCTTCACGTTATCTTTTGCAGTCCCTTCCTTTTTTAGTTCCGGGAGCAGGCATTCCTGTCCATCGTGCGTGGCAATGCCTGTTGTGGATCGGGCTGACGGCTGGCACTACGATTTCTCTTGCTAATCGCGCCTTTCCTCCTCAGCAAACATGGGCCAAATGGTTGTTTGCCGGATGGGCGTTTCTTTTCCTGCTGCGCGTGGGAGTTTATTATCATCTTGAAGTCATGGTGATTCTTCCATTGCTTTTTGTCTCGCAGAGACATCCCTGGCGTTCGCTGTTGGCCGTCATTCTTGCCTCCGCCTGGGCGGGCATTAGCCGGGTGAACTGGTTCCCGGTCCCGGCCATGATCGCCATTGCGATTTACCTGCTCGAAACGCCGTTAAAACCAGATGCCGCCTCCTCATCGATCATCCGCAAACAGATCTGGGACTATCTGGCTCAGCCTGCCTTGTGGGCGGTGGCCGGTTTGCTGTCTGCGATCGCTGCACAGACCGCTTATATCTTCCTTTCAGGCAATGGAAACAATATGGATGCATTTGCATCCAGCTTTACCTCAGACCTTTTATGGTACCGGCTCTGGCCCAACTCGAACCATTTTCTCGGTATCCTGCCGGCTATTTTGATCGTTAGCGGTCCCTTGGTTGTTGTATTGATCCTGGCCGCGCGGCACTGGAGATCCCTTCACTTAATTCGCTGGCTCGGGTTGTTCCTGATGATTGGCATTCTGTTTGCAGGAAGCCTTCTCGTCAGCGTTAAGATTGGCGGAGGAGGCGACCTTCATAACATGGACGCCTATGCTATACTGATTTGTATAGCAGCGGCGTACTTCGTGGGCGGTTGCGTCCGTCCGGAGCCGGGTGCAGCTCAGGTAAAAATCCAATCGTGGCCCACATTTTCAGTTGCCGCCTTGATCCCGATCCTGTTCCTGATTCCTCTGCTTTCCCCCTACCCGCGCTATGATGAAAGCCGGAACCAGGCGGCCCATCAACAATTGACACAGGCAGTGCATGCGATCGGAAAAGATGGCCCCGTCCTCTTTATCAATGAACGACAGCTGGTTACTTTTGGTGATGTCGATCTTCCGCTGGTGAGCGATTATGAAGCGGTGACCTTAATGGAAATGGCAATGGCGAACAATCAGGCATATCTCAGCCGGTTCTACGGCGATTTGAAAGAGCATCGTTTTGCAGCGATTGTGGCAGTAAAACAAAACCTGGCGATCAAGCAGTCGGGCGCGTTGATGGAGGAGAACAACGTCTGGAACTCCCGCGTTTCGCCTTACATCCTTTGCTACTATCATCCCATTGCCACCATCGAGCCGCAGGGGAATCGCGTAGAAATCTATGTGCCCACCACCGGGCCGGTGGCTTGCCCCTAGGAACCGCTGATGCGCATTCTTGTATTAGTTCATGAATTTCCACCGGTGGGCGGCGGCGGCGGACGTGTGGCAGAGGATATTTGCAGTGAATTGGCCAAGCGGGGGCACGAGGTCAAAGTCTTAACCGCTCATCTCAAGGGCTTGCCCTATCAGGAAGAGCGTAATGGGGTCCAGGTCATTCGTTTCGGATCGTTGCGGATGGAGCCCTACCGGGCGAGTTTTCTCTCGATGGCAATCTACGTCCTCGCGGGGCTGCTGGTGGGGCGCCGCTTAATGAACAGCTTCAAGCCGGATGTGATCCATGCGCATTTTGCCGTGCCGGCGGGCGCGTTGGCCTGGATGCTCTCGCGGATGACCGGCATACCCTATGTTTTAACAGTTCACCTTGGCGATGTCCCGGGTGGAGTTCCGGAAAAGACCGACGAGTGGTTTCGCTGGATCTATCCCTTTACGCCTAATATTTGGAAAAACGCCCGGGAGATCGTTGCAGTCAGTGAATTTACACGCCAGCTTGCCATGAAAAAATATAAAGAAAAAATTCAGGTTGTACCCAACGGAGCGGATCTAAGCACGTTGCGGCCCGAGCATATGTCGCTGAATGATCCACCACAGATCGTCTTTGCAGGGCGCTTTATGGAGCAAAAGAATCCGCTGCAGTTCGTGCAAACACTTAACGAATTGAAGGAACTGAAGTGGCAGGCTGTGATGATTGGCGATGGAGCACTGATGCAAGATGTGAAGTGCGCTATTAAGGATTTCGGCCTGGAGGACAGGTTCCAGCTCACCGGCTGGATTGATCCGCAGGATGTGCTGAAATGGTTTGATACAAGCGACATCCTGTTCATGCCCTCGCGCTCTGAAGGCTTGCCCGTTGTGGGAGTGCAGGCACTGGCGAAAGGATTGGCGATCATAGCCAGCCGTGTTGGCGGCTTCGTTGACCTGGTGGATGAGGATCAAAACGGATATCTAATTCAAGAAACTGACCTATCGAAATTTTCGACCTGTTTATCTACACTGCTATCTGATCCGAACCGCCTGCTCTTATTTCGCAACGCCAGCCTGGAAAAAGCAAAATCTTTCGAGCTGGAGCAGATTGTCAGGGAATATGAAAATATCTTTATGAGGATCAAAGATGCCTGAGAAACAAAGTGTGCTTGTCACCGGCGGTTGCGGATTCATTGGCACCAATCTGGTGCGGATGTTAATTGCCAGTGGAGAGTATCACGTCCTGAATCTCGATGCACTCACATATGCGGCTAACCCTCTCTCCCTGGCGGATCTGGATGGCAATCCGAATTACGAGTTTGTGAAAGGCACCATTACAGACCGTGCCCTGGTGATATCGCTGTTTGAGAAGTACCAGCCTGTGGGTGTTTTCCATCTGGCCGCCGAGTCACATGTGGATCGCTCGATTGTGAATGCAGACGATTTCGTTCAGACGAATGTCGTCGGCACTTATACCATGCTTGAAGCCGCACGCGCTTATTGGAACAAGTTGCCAGAAAACTTGAAAATCACATTTCGCTTTCTTCACATTTCCACGGATGAAGTGTTTGGTTCACTTGGTGAAGAAGGATATTTCTCTGAAGAGACGCCCTATGCGCCAAACTCCCCCTATTCGGCCTCGAAGGCGGCGAGTGATCATTTGGTGCGCGCCTATTATCATACATATAGACTGCCGATTCTCATCATCAATTGCTCCAACAATTATGGCCCGTACCAATTTCCCGAAAAAATGATTCCCTTGATGATCCTCAACGCGCTATCGGGTAAGCCTCTGCCTGTATACGGCGATGGCTCGAACGTACGCGATTGGATCTACGTGGAGGATCATTGCCGGGCGATTAAGCTGGTGTTTGAAAAAGGAGACCCGGGCGAGTCTTTTGCAGTGGGCGCCCGGAACGAACGCCGAAACACCGACCTGGTCCATGAGATTTGCGACATTCTTGATGAGGTCGCACCGCCAGCTGAGATTCCTGCGCTTCTCGAACGAGGGCTGAAAAGTTACGAAGAATTGATCCACTTCGTGGAAGACCGTCCAGGTCACGATCATCGTTATGCCATTGATCCAGCCAAGATCACCCGTCAACTGGGCTGGCAGGCCGAGGTGAGGTTTAAAGAAGGGTTACTTCGGACGATCAAATGGTATCTGTCCAATCCCGGGTGGGTGGAGGCAGCAAACAGCGGCTCCTACGCCGATTGGATCGAGGAGAATTACGCCTGGCGTGTTCACAAGGAGCAGTCATGAAGGGGATTATCCTGGCAGGTGGGAGGGGGACGCGGCTCTATCCCCTGACAATCGCTACCAGTAA
>DATHTL010000235.1:0-23855 GCA_035463255.1 Anaerolineales bacterium
ATAAGGGCTTATAATTCCTTTGCTCGCAAACGAATATACGCACTCCGTCTCGCTCCTCTATCCATCCAAAACCGCTCATCCACTTCCCCTCGCCGTTCGACGCTTCCCACTGAAATACAACTTCATCTTCGTTGCGAACCCATCGTGTTTTTTTCCTATCGTTTTGATTCTTATTTCGAATGGCAACTGAAGAAACACTTTTGCATGCTGCGAAGAGGATGAATAAGCAGGCGCTCGCCAGGATCTTCGATCTTTACGCGTCGCCTCTGTATAACTATGCTTTTCGCCTGTGCGGAGATCCTTTGCTAGCCGACCACATTGTGGGGGACGTGTTCGCCAAGCTTTTCGACCAACTGTCAGCGGGTCATGGTCCCACGTATGATCTGCGCGCCTATCTCTACAGAGCCACATACCATCGGATCGTTGACGAGGCAAGGTACTCGCACCGCAGAGCACCGCTCGATGCACTGGCCTTGCTTAAGCAGGACGTACGTGCAGAGCGTCTCACCATAGAGGACCAGATCATGTTTGAAATGGTCCTGGATGTCGTCCAGCACGATTTGACCGAAGATCAACGGCATGTGATCATCTTGCGCTTCCTCGAAGAATTCAGCCTGCGTGAAACTGCGGCGATCCTTGACAAGGACGTGGATCATGTGAAGGTCATTCAGACGCGCGCGATCGCCAAGCTTCGCCGGGTTTTCGAGTACAACGAGATCAAGACAAGCGTGTCCCTGTCCGGGTTCAAGAAATTATCCAGAGCCGCAAGCCGTGGATGAGCAAAGTGAAATCATTTTCTTCTCCAGAACAGGACGGACCAGACCGAGACATTATCAGGCTCCTGAAGAAGCTGGGGACGCTCGAGCCTGAGTATCCTCCGGAATTAATGGAGTCCAGGCGAGCGGCTTTCCTCGCGCAGGCAGACGAACAAGGGGCAGCGAATGCTGAAGAAGAATTGTCCCCCGCGGATCAGGAAGTCGTACGGCTGCTTGGTTATCTAAAAACGACGCCAGTGAACTATCCGCCGGATATGCTGGCGGCCAGGCGTGCGGCTCTTCTGCA
Source organism: Anaerolineales bacterium (assembly GCA_035463255.1). GTDB lineage: Bacteria > Chloroflexota > Anaerolineae > Anaerolineales > Villigracilaceae > Defluviilinea. Next base: position 1,063 of record DATHTL010000235.1, read on the forward strand.
GCAAGTGGGAACAGCAAAGCCCAGCAGCCTGTGGGACGAGTTACGAGGTTCCATCCGGAGGAACTTTCAAAACAGAACAGCGATGCCCGGCCTACGAACTCCACTGGTCATTGCAAGTTTCCTGGCTGCTGCATTGATCGCGGCTTTGTTTCTCAGCCGCATGGGACAATCATCCCGGTCCGCTGAATCAGCCGGTGTTGTCGCATTGACCCGTCCTCTTTCGACAGGTTCTTATGAAGTCGCTCTCGTCATTTGTAAACCGGATGAGCAGACGCCCCTGTGCCCGCCAGGAGGGCTCAACCCGGGCCCGGATCTGGCAGATCAGGGAAATGGTGCGGCTCGCCCGGCTGTATCCAAAGACGCGCGCTCCGGTCAGGCTGGAGCCCACAGGGCGGCGTACGTGAATGACGGACGCGCCGGCGGAAGCTGGGTCAGCAACAGCGCCGATAGCTGGATCAAGATCGATCTCGGTCGAGTGACAACCATCAATACGGTGAGCCTTCAGAAAGGGATCGTTGACTCTTCCGATGACAACAACCCGGGGCAATTTGTGATCTCGGTGGCCCTTTCCGATGTGTATGCAGACGGGAATAGCAGCAACGATTACACGGAATATGCACAGGTGTTCCGTTCTGATCAAGCCGGTTTCAGCGGTAGGGTTTCGCCCACAGAAACAATCCGGACGCGGTTCCCACCCGTTGAGGCACGGTTCGTCAAGATCACGTTCGAGCAGGCAGGCGCGGCCATCGAGGAAGTCGGCGTGTTCCTGGAGGAACCGCCCCTGCCCGTGGAGCAGCCAACGCAACGACCTACGGAAGACGCGCCAGAGAGCACCCTGACTGCTTCCCCCACGGGCACAGTGTTGTCACTCGCTACGGCCACTGCTCTACCGACCAACACCCGGACGCCCACCGAGACAGCCGTTTCGGTGCCCACAGAGACTCCCTCTGCCGCGGAAACACCGGTTCTGCTGCCAACGAATGCGCCAACTCTGCGGCCAACAAATACCCGGTCTCCGGCGAATACACCAACGACCATACCCACAGATCCACTGCCATCGAATACTCCCATTCCATCCCCGACTGCAATTCGCCCCACTGTAGCTCCGCCGACTGCCGTCCCCCCGACTGCTGTTCCGCCAACTGCCGTCCCACCGACTGCGATCCGCCCGACTTCAGCTCCACCGACTGCCGTCCCACCGACTGCTGTTCCTCCGACTTTAATTCCTCCTACGGCAATCCCGCCTACCGTGCAGCCCCCGCCTGTAGACACGGACCCGATCGTCGTCACGGGTAACGATCAAACCCAGACCTTTACTTGCAATGGCAATGACGCGTTCATTCGAGGACACGCAAATACAGTGACCCTGCTGGGCTCGTGTCGGAGTATCACAGTGACCGGCAACGGGAATCGTGTGTTCTGGGAAGCCGGCTCACCTGAGATTACGAATAGGGGTAATGACAATGTCATCAGCCAGAGGTAATCGAAAGGAAGGGTGCCGTCCCGATTTTCTATTCCTTGATGCCCAGTCCCTTTAGCAGTCCCTCGTCTTTGGGGAAGATCACCCTGTTTTTCTTTTTCGAGTAGTCCAGCCCGGTCTCGGCTGCCAGGGCTTCGGCAAGCTCGTACACATCGCCCTCGTATTTATCGAGCGGCGTCGAGATCATCACCGTTTCGGCGTCCACGTGTATGCCCAGGCGCGATTGCAGCTTGGCAAAGCCTGTCGAGCCATCGAAGATCGGGAAGCCCTGGTAGAAGCCCAGCAGCCGGGAGGGCTGCAGCGTGCGCGCCAGGAATTCTTCCGGCAGGGGGAGCGTTTGCGTGTTCCCAGCCAGGAAGTCCACCGCCTCCCGGATGACCGGCTCCCGTTCGGCATAGTCCAGCTCATCGGTCGAAAAGCGGTTGTAGAACGCCGCCAGCCGGGAGGGCTTCCAGTAAAAGGTGATGTCGTTCTGCGACTCAACGACCGGCCGTTCGTCGAAGTAGGGATGATAGGCAAGCCCCAGCGCCCGTAATGACGGGATCAGCGTGCTGGTGTTCGTGGACATCTGCAGTTCCACTTCATCCGCCTGCATCCCCCGAGTCTGGTCGTAGATCAGGATCCCATCCCTGCCGGCAAGGTACTCGGCGCCGTATATCCGTAACCCGCGCAGGTCCGAATCAAAGAGCAAGCGTTTAGACTCCCGTTCGATGAAAAATCGCATACCTTATTTATACCCATCTGGCTGCAAGCCTTTAACGCCTCCCTGCACGCAGTCCGCGCCTCGCTCTGGCAGACCCAACCGGGCGGCTAGATCCGCAAGATCGTAAAACTTCCCAGGCGGCAAAATCTTATAAAACTCGCCAGGTGAGCTTTTTCCTCCCCCGCAAAATACTCAAACGGATGGATCTCGATCAGTGCGGCCAGATGATCTTCCAGCCCGGCTTCCAGGATCGCTCGTTCCACCGCAGATACCTGCTCGAGCCGGTCGTTCTCTTTCTGCGCTGCCACAACGCGCTGGATCTCAATGTTGAAGTCCGGAATATCGTCCAGGGTCCGTTCCAACGCGGCAGCCAGCGCCAGGGCATCTTCGGCGATGACCGTCTGGCCGTCATTCGACAAATATGTGCCATCCCATTCTTCGTTGTCGAAGCCGCAGCACTCGATCACCGGAGCCAGGCGCGTTCCCATCGGCTGCCAGCCGTAAGACATTGCCAGGTTCAAGGCTTTGATCCAGGCTTCTCCGCTGAACTTTTCGCGCGCGATCGTGGATTGGCTCGAGAGGTGGTACATCATAAGACGAAGAGCCCCTATTATACCCAGCCTTTTGAAAAGCGGAGTCTGTTCGATGGCGATCTATCAACCTGCAAAAGCCTTTCGAAGGCTGTCTCCCGAAAACGTTTCATCCTGTCCGATCACCTTCGCAAGGCTGATCCGCTTTCTGCTCTGGCGGGTGACTTCGGCGCTCAGGCAACTTGCGGCTCCACATTCAGCGTAGCAGGCGTTACACCGGCCCATTTGCCCCGCAGGAAGATGCGCAGTTCAAATCTCTGCTCGCCAGGCGTGAAATGATACTGCCAGTGAGAAATTCTCACTTCTGCACCATCGATCATGATCTTCATATCCTGCTCCAGCTGGATCGGCAAAATCCCGTCGATTTCTCTAAAGAGAAGTGTCGTCCCCTTTCTGTCATAGAAGGTCGTCAGGTAATGCATAGAGAATTCTCCATTTCGTTTCCAAAGTGCGTTCTCCGTCATTTTGTCTCTATTGTATGCTGAGTCGGAGCCAGGAACTTGAGCCTGCCAGCGATCGGGAGGAATCCCAAAAGTACCAATTGAGCTGGCCAATTGCGCGATTATATCCCTGAATATGACTGATCCACTCAAAATAGGCTCTCCACGAGAGCTTTTGAGACGCTAAAAAGACGCGGCGCCTATACACTGTGGCTATCTTTAAACCTATTCAGAAGGAGAATACCATGAGCGTTTTAATGACTGCTGAAATGACCCCCGAAATGGAGGCACTCAAGGCCCGGCTGAAAGCCACCTGGATGTCTGGCGATTACGGCCACTTTGCCAGGTATCTGCTACCGGGCGCGTTGGACTTTTTATCCCGGATGCATATCGAGCCGGGTACGCGTATCCTGGACGTTGCTTGCGGCGCCGGGCAAACGGCGATACCTCTGGCGCAGGCGGGTGCGAACGTCACGGGCGTGGATATCGCGACCAATTTGATCGAGCAGGCACGCGCGCGTGCACAGGCTGAGAATGTGGATGTCCGTTTCGAAGAGGCCGATGCGGAAATGCTTCCCTATGAAGACGGGTCGTTCGATATTGTCATCAGCCTGATCGGCGCCATGTTCGCGCCGCGCCCGGAGCTGGTTGCCGCGGAATTGAAACGCGTTGCACGTCCCGGCGGGAAGATCATTATGGGCAACTGGACCCCTGGCGGCTTCGTCGGGCAAATGTTCAAGACCCAGGGAAAGCATGTACCGCCTCCCGCCATGATGGCGCCGCCCGTGAAATGGGGAGATGAAGAAACTATACGCGAGCGATTCAATGACGGGATGTCGTATCTTAGCGTGAGCCGGCACCTGTATCCGTTTCGCTATCCCTTCTCACCCTCTGAAGTGGTAGAGTTCTTCCGTACCTACTACGGACCCACACACAAGGCATTCGCTGCGCTGGATGTCGAAGGACAAGCTGCACTGCGACGAGACCTCGAGCAACTCTGGACAGAGCATAACAGGGCAACCGATGGAACAACTTATGTCGAGGCTGAATATTTGGAAGTGATCGCCATCCGGCAGTGAATGAAACACATGGCTTATGCCACTGACTTGTAAAACACAACCCCCGTTCTTATTGAGCGGGGGTTGTTATCAAATAAAAAGAAACTAGTCTGGCTGTACGATCACTTTTTCACAATCGGGTGGCAACTTGCAGCTTTCCAGATCAGGGAAATCTGCTTACTTCTTCTCCCTCGGGGTTATATAAAACGGCCGGGTCGGGCACATCATTTCTCCAGACGTAATCGTTGAACTGGCAGTCGAAGCCCGGGTTGCCCCTGCGTGCCCAGATGCGCAGAACCTCGTCCGGCTCCAGGGTGCCGCGCAGCGGGCAAGATTGGTTTCCTGTCTCTGAGACCAGCCTCCACCCGCGTAGATTGATCGCGGCTTGCGTGTTGTTCTGAATCTCCACATACTCTGCCGCCTTATCCACACTGATGATCATGACCGGCGTCACGCTCGTTGCCGTCGCGGTTGGCGGTTCTTGCGTAGGAATCGCCGTATCTGTCGGGACCGGTGTAACAGTAGCAGTTGGTGCGAGTTGAGTAGAAGTCGGACTCCCTGTCGGCAAAGACGTCAGTGAGGGAAACGGGGTGGGTACGAAGGGAGTTGCAGTGGGAAATGGAGTCGAGGTAGCAAAATTAAGTAAAGACGTGGGAGTTGCCAGTGTTCCATCACCAGGCAAAACAACCGGGCTTGGCGTTGCACGCGAGAGATTGCGCGCAGCCAACACCGGAGCCAGGAGTGAGCAAATACAACAGAATACAAGCACAACAGAACCAGGCAGCAGTATCCTGCCCCACTGTCCCTGCTGGAGATAGGCAGCTCGCAATGTAGCCAGAAATGTGTTCACTTGTTTCATCAAATCTTTAACCGTAACCTTCCCTGTGAAACCCGCCAGGCCGAACTTCAGCTTTTATCCATTCGGATTTCATCCATTCGGATTTCATCCATTCGGATGAACGATCACTTTTTTCACGGCCGGGTCGCGGCTTTCGATCAACTCCAGCGCATGAGGCATATCCGCCAGGGGCAGGTGGTGCGAGATCAACGAGTCCACGCGCACCTGGCCAGATTGCAGCAGGTCGACTGCCTGGAACGAATTCCGCACCGACGTGAATGAAGACATCACCGTCAGCCCTTTTTGAAAGATCTTGAAGCCCTCCACCTCCATGTTTTTGCCGGAGGGCGGCACGCCGAACAACAATACCGTCCCGCCCTTGCGGACAAAATCGATCGTCCGGTTCATGACCGGGATGGCGCCTGTGGCATCGATCACGATGTCATAAGTGTCTGGCTGCAGTTGTTCAAAGCTGGCGACCACTCGGTCCGCGCCGAGCTGGCTTGCGAGGTCTGCGCGCCCGGGGTTGATCTCGAGCACGATGATCTGCGCCGCGCCCTGGATGCGCGCCATCTGGATCATCAAATTCCCGATCGGTCCCGCGCCGAAGATGGCGACGTGATCTGCCAGCCCGATCTTCGCCCGCTCGATGCCGTGCACCACACACGAGAGCGGTTCCATGAATGCGCCGTGCTCAAAGGGTAGATCGCCAATGTGGAAGGCTGTCCGCTCAGGGACGATCACATATTCTTCCATGCCGCCCGGCAATGTCACACCGATCGCCTGCCAGTTGAGGCAAAAGTTCTGGCGGTTATTCAGGCAGTTCACACAGTTATCGCAGGCAATATTTGGCTCCACTGCCACCCGGTCCCCAACGTTGAAGCGCGTCACCCCGCTACCGACGGCGGCCACCAGCCCCGAAAACTCATGCCCCGGGATGACCGGATACTTCCCCATGTATTCGCCCCGATAAATATGCAGGTCTGTCCCACAGATCCCGCTGGCCATCACCTGGATCATCAATTCGTGCGGACCCGGCTCCGGCACATCCCGCTCCCACACGGCGATCTCGTTCGGCCATTCGATTACAACACTTTTCATCACATTGCTCCTAAAACCTTTAATCCGCTGGTATGACTATTAATACGATGGAGAACGAGATGAGATACGGACTCCCTCCGCCCTGCGGGCACCTCCCCCAAATACAACAAATTAACAACGGAATATGCATACCAACTTTGAAGCGTTGTATTTGGGGTACGCCCATTCATGGGCGGGGAGGGGGTCAAAACCGCATGATACAATCCTTACAATATTAACTTAGAAAACGGGAGGACGGGGATGTCTGCCTTATCCAATTTAAACGCTCGCACTATTGTTGTCATGCACGGTGACCAGACCGGCGAAGAACTGTTGCTGGAGGCACTGCGTGTGCTGGTTCCCGATGTGATCGGTCTGACGCTGGATTTCCAACATTTCGACCTCAGCCTGGCAAACCGGCGCGCCACGCAGAACGAAGTGGTGAAAGAAGCCGCTGCAGCGATGCGCGCCAACGGGCTGGGGATGAAAGCCGCCACCATCACTCCGTCAGATCCGAACGACGTGGGCAGCCCAAACGCCATTCTGCGCGATCTGATCGATGGGACGGTAATCCTGCGCACGGGCCGGCGCATCCCAAGTGTACGCCCGGTAGGAGGTGTGCACGATCCCATCTCTATCGTCCGCATGGCTGTAGACGATGCCTACGGAGCCAAAGAGTGGCGCGAAACGACCGCGCACGGCGATGAAATCGCCTACCGCACCTCTCGAATCAGCCGGGCAATCTGCCGGAACGTGGCAGAATACTCTTTCCTGCTCGCCGACCGCACCGGGGCGCGCGTTTTTGGCGGGCCCAAGTACACCGTTAGCCCGGTGTATGAAGGCATGTTCAAGGAAGAACTGGATGCTGCGGCCGTCCGGCATCCGCACGTGCCTTACGAACCGCTGCTGATCGACGCCACCCTGGCGCTTTTACTGAAACACGGCGGCGAGGCGCTGGTCATTCCCACCCTCAACCGGGATGGTGACCTGCTGTCCGATATGGTGTTGCAGATGTTTGGCACCATCGCCGGCTCCGAAAGCCTCGTTCTGGCCTTCGACGAGACAACCCATCTTAAGGTCGTGATGACCGAAGCACCTCACGGCACTGCGCCGGCGCTGGAGGGCAAGAACCTTGCCAACCCCATGGCCATGATCCTGGCCGGAGCTGCGATCCTCTCCCACGTCCAGACCCCGCAGGCAGAAAAAGCTTCGCGCGCCATTTACGAATCCGTATTTGAAGCCGTACACGCCGGAAAAACAACCACCGACCTGGGCGGACGCTTCTTCACCACCGAGTTCACCGACGAAGTGATCCAGCGCGTCGGCGCTAAGCTCGAGGTGTGGAGAGGGCTGCGAAGGTAACAAGTTTGTTTCGACGATGAATTTAAAGGTTCCTACGATTTCATGTGGCTGCAAACCAGTGAAGCACGTACACGTAGTGTTTGGCTGAGTCTTTTTCTGCTATCAGCCGCCACACTGACCTTTGAGATCAACCTGACACGCTTGTTCTCGGTGGCGCAGTTCTACCACTTTGCTTTCATGATCGTTAGTATTGCACTACTGGGCTTTGGCGCCAGCGGCACAGCACTGGCAATCTTTCCCGCCCTCCAAAACAGTCAGCCAATACAGCGTTTAAGCCAGTTGACATTTGGGACAGGCATCAGCATTCTGATTGCCTTCCTGCTGACCAACTGGCTGCCTTTTGATTCGTTCAGCATCGCCTGGGACTCTCGCCAGGTATGGATTCTCATTCTGCACTACGTTGCCCTGGCCGCGCCATTCTTCTTCAGCGGCATGGCGCTTGGATTCCTGTTAAGCGCCTTCCCACAATCTGCCGGAATGACATACGCCGTCAACCTGTTTGGGTCGGCGACGGGCTGCCTTCTTGCGCTCATTGTCCCTTCCGCGCTGGGCGGCGAGGGCACCGTTATTTTGAGCATGGCGCTAGCATTCATGGCAAGCTTAATCTCTGCCCTTCGCCTGCAGCGGATCTGGCGGCCTGTTGTTTTTGCAGCATCTGTGCTGTTCTTACTTTCCCTTTTTGACCTCGGCTTGCGCGTTGCCCGCAGATCCTCGTTCTCGTTTCTCGAACTTCGCATTTCCCCATACAAAAGTCTCTCGTATGCTTTGCAATATCCCGGCTCCCAGGTGATCCATCGCCAGTGGAATGCTTTCTCACGTATTGATATTGTCCGTAGCGGTGCCATCCATTCCCTGCCTGGGCTCAGCTATCGTTATCTTCAACCACTCCCATCCCTGGATGGCCTGCTTGTCGATGGCGATGATCTCAGCCCGATCATGCAGCCTTCCACGGACTCCGCCTTCGTTTCTTCTTTACCCAATGCCTTGGCATTCCACCTTCGACCTCAATCCAGCGCATTGATCCTTGAACCGCGCGGTGGGCTCGACGTTTTTACGGCTCTCGCACTCGGTTCGGAACAGGTGGCTGTCACACAAATCAATCCTCTCATTGTGAATGCGGTGCCCATCTATCAGGATCCCCGCGTCCGGGTGTATGTGGAGTCTGATCGCAGTTATCTTCGTCGCGCTGAATCGAAATACGATGTGCTCGTTCTTTCGCTGGTATCGGCGTTTCATCCTGTGCGCTCCGGAGCATATACGCTGGGGGAAGACTATCGTTACACGGTCGAGTCCTTTCAGGACGCGCTGGCACATCTATCTCCCGGTGGACTGCTCGTTGTCACGCGCTGGCTGCAGGATCCACCGAGTGAAGACCTCCGTCTCTTCGCGCTCGCAGTCACGGCCTTGGAAAGGGAGCATGCCGATCCCCGCGACCAGCTCGTTGCATTTCGCGGCTTCAATACCGCCACGGTTCTTTTGAAAAACGGCTCCTTCACTGCAGAAGAGCTCTCAGCCATCCGGGCTTTTCTGCGCGAGCGGGCGTTCGATCTGACCTACGCGCCTGATGTTCGACTCGAGGAAACCAACCGGTACAACATCATGCCCGAATCAAAGTATTACCAGAGCTATGTGGGCCTGCTCAATTCGAATCCCCGCGAGGCATTCTATGAGAAGTACGAATACGATGTGCGCCCACCCACAGATAATCACCCTTTCTTCGGACATTACTTCAAGTGGGCGCAGGCGCCACAGGTCATTGCTGAATTTGGGAAAGCCTGGCAACCTTTCGGAGGCGCGGGCTATTTTGTTATTGTGGCGTTGCTCCTCCTGGCAATCCTTCTGGCTAGCGCGCTCATCCTGTTGCCCGTCGCGATCTGGAAGCGAGCAGAGCGAAATTCCGCCTCACCGTTCTCGCTCCCCAACCTGATTTACTTTGGTCTGCTCGGTTTCGCATTCCTCTTCGTGGAAATCCCCCTGCTTCAGCGCTTCATCTTGTACCTCGGGCATCCCGCCTTTGCATTCACGACAGTCTTATTCTCCCTACTCTTTTTTTCTGGATTAGGAAGCCGGTTCAGCGATCGAATTTCCCTGCGTCTCTCGCTGCCGGTTCTGGTGATCCTGGCCCTCGCCACGCCTCTTTTACTCCCTGGCTTCTTTTCCAGGACACTTGGACTGCCCCTATCCATCCGGATGGGTCTGACCGCACTCATTCTTTCGCCGCTTGGATTTCTGATGGGGATCCCGTTCCCGGCAGGGCTTCGCTTAATGAGACGGAATCAAGCTACGGATTCGGGAAATGAAGCGCAGGACGGTCAAATTGCCTGGGTTTGGGCAGTGAACGGAGCGTCCTCCGTGGTCGCATCCATACTCTCCGCTTTACTGGCGTTGACATTTGGCTTCAGCTGGGTGCTGGCGCTGGGCGCGCTGTGTTATGCTGGAGCATGGACTATGGTGTGGGCGTGGCCTGCTGCTCTTCCACACCGGACCCGGTAAATGGGACGAAGGCGACGCCACCCATGTTGTAGGCTGTCAATTCTCCGTTTTCCTTAACGAACTTCCACAAGGTCTGATATAAACCCGCCGGACCAATGGGGATAACGATCCGCCCACGTTCTGCCAGTTGCTCGGCAAGCGGGGCAGGGAGATGATCAGGTGCAGCAGTTACGATAATGGCATCGAAGGGGGCATATTCCGGCCAGCCGTAGTATCCATCTCCCTGTTTGACGCGCACATTGGTGTAGCCCAGATCCTGCAGTCGCGTGGAGGCAATCTCGGCCAACTCCGGGACAATTTCTATGGAGTAAACATCCACATAGCCTAACTCGGCCAGAACGGCCGCCTGATACCCTGAGCCGGTTCCGATTTCCAGAACCTTCTCGTCGGGTTGTAGCTCAAGCAATTCAGTCATCCATGCAACTATGTATGGCTGAGAGATGGTCTGGCCGTATCCGATGGGAAGCGGATGATTGTCATACGCCTGATCCAAAAATTCCTCGGGCACAAACTCGTGACGTGGCACATCCCGCATTGCCCGCAAGACATCTTCGTTCGTGATGCCAGCCCCCTGAATATCATTTTCCACCAACGCAAGCCGCGCCTGCGTAAACGTATCCTGCTCCGTCCCGGATCCAGTCTGTGTCCGATTTGGTTCACAACCTGCAACAATCATGGTCGCCCATAGGAAGAAGCACCACTGAAATCTAAAACTTATTTTTCTCATATGACGTCCACAAAACGCTTACCTACGAAAAGAGCCAGCCCGATTCCATCACCCAGTATAGTCCTGTTTCTATAGGCGGCGCAACTCTTTACAATGTTCATTTGCAGTGTAAAACTCGCTAACGGCACTTGTTAAAACAAAAACCCGTTATTCACGGGTTTCTAAACAGTGCCGAGGGCGAGATTTGAACTCGCGACCAAGGGCTTATGAGTCCCCTGCTCTACCACTGAGCTACCTCGGCGTGGCAGACGATTTGCTTAGCAAATCGTGCCGGAGCGCCGACTATATTACTATGGGAGATTAGGTTTGTCAACACAGATGCAGCAACCTTGCGAAGCTTGAAGAAATTACAGGCAGGTGATCCAGAAGCCAGTTCGATCTATTAAGAACCTTCGCAAGGTTTTCGTCGGTGCAAGGTCCATTAATACTGTACGATATAATGGGCACAGGAGGCTGCGTCATTCGATATGAAGATCCTTGTTCTGAACAAAGATTTAACAGAACGCACGGTCATCCAGCAGGTACTGAACCATAATGGTCATGAAATTTTCTCGGCGGAGGACAGTGAAACCGCCATGCAATTGCTCCAGGGGGAAGGCATACGCTTTGTCATCGCAGACCGCGTCACCACGGATATCACCGAAAAACAGTTCGTCAAACAGGTGCGGGATGCCAAACCCCCGTACTATATTTACATCCTGGTGCTGACGGCCAAAGTGGAGGAATCGGATATCACCACGCCGCGCACCGGTGCAGACGATTATTTGCAGAAGCCCATCGTGCCCATCGAGCTCAAGTCACGCGTCCACCTGGGCGAGCGGATCCTGAACCTGGGCGATAGTCTGCTCGAGGCAAAAGACACCCTGGATCGGGTTGCCATGTACGACACGCTCACAGGGACACTCAACCAGAAAGCCTTCCTGATCTTTGCGCGCGGCGAGCTCGAGCGCGCCCGGCGCGGGCAGTCTCCGCTCAGCCTGGTCGCTTTGGATATCGATAACTTCAAAGCGATCAATGAAAAGTACGGACAGAATATCGGCAACGACGTGTTGAATGTGATCGCCAAGTCGATCCGCGAGAAGAGTCGCCCCTATGACGGTGTTGGCCGCTTCGAGGCGGATACGTTCCTGATCGTCCTGCCTGGCGTGATCGGCTATGATGCCGAGAAGATCGCGGACCGGATCATCAAAGGTATTCTCAACACAAATATCTCCCTGTTGGATGGCAGGGAGATCCACGTGGGCATCAGCGCCGGAGTGGTATCGGCAGGACGGATCACTGCCTCCACCGAGATCGAAACTCTCATCGAGCAGGTCCAGGAAGCTATGGCGCATGCCAAGCGCGAGGGCGGAAACCAGTCGCATATGGTTTTTGTGTAAGAGTAGGTCAGGCTTGTCGAAGACACACACCCTGGCACTGCCCCAGGGCAAGTGTGTCCTGGCGGCCAGTGCCAGGGTCGTGCCCGCAGGGTATCGCGCTTTAGCGGGGTAGCCTGACGATTATTGATGTTGGCGGGCTACACGCCCGCCCTACCATGTCAATAACTGCAACAAAAACAGCGCGCTCATCCCTACGACGATCGTGATGAGCGTGTTCCTGGTGAACCATGCCACAGCGATGGCGACCAGTCCCGCCAGCAAGCGAGGGTTGTCAGGCGATAGGCTCAAGGTCCCTTCGTGCAGGAACAATTCGGGGAAGATGATCGCCGAGAGCACTGCGGGTGGGACGTAGTGCAGCGCCCTGCGCATTGTTTCGGAGATTTCGAAGCGGCCGAACAAGTAGATGAGTGAGAAGCGCATTCCAAATGTGATCAAACCGCCGAGCAGCATCACAAGCCAGATGTTCACGAGGTCTCCTCAGAGGACTTGCGCTTCTCCAGAAATGTCCCAACCAGGATTCCAACCAGCGCCGCCAGGATCAAACCAAGCTTATAAGGCAGCGAGAACGCCACTAAGGCCACAACACCCGCCGACAACGCCGCGGCGACCGCCGGTCGATTCTTGAGAACCGGGATCAGCATGGCTATGAAGGTCAGCGGCAAGGCAAAATCCAGCGACCACGATTCAGGGATCGCCGCGCCGAGGAAGATTCCCAGCGCGGTGCTGATCTGCCAATCCAACCAGAGCGCTAGTCCCGCGCCCAGCAGGAACCAGTGGGCGTGGGGTGCGATCCCCTTTTCTTCATAATGGACGATGGTCGGAGCGTAGGCTTCATCGGTGAGGAAGTAACTCAGGAGTGCCTTCCAGCGCGTGGATAAGGAAGCCAGATACGGAGCCATCGAGGCCGAATACAGCATGTGACGCAGGTTCACGACCGCAATCGTCAGCACGATCACCAGACCCGGCGCGGATTCTTGTACAAGCTGCGTCGTGATGAACTGTGACGATCCCGCAAACACGATCCAGGACATCATCTGCGCGGCAGCCGGGGACAACCCTGCGTTGAGCGCCAGCGCGCCGTAGATCAAGCCAAACGGGAAGACTCCGATCAACAACGGGATCTCTGCACGGACCCCTGCCCAGAATTGTCTGCTTTGTTCGCTCATAAAGTCCTCTTCGCGCAAAGTGCTGCGCAATCGAAGCGCGAATTAAGTTTAAGATCTCATGGAACTTGTTCTTGGATTACAGATCACTCAGGACGAGATTATCTTTACGGCCGCGCGCTGGCCGCTCTCCACAGCCCCTTCCATAAATCCCTGAATGGGAGTGGCGTGCTCGCCGGCAAAGAACAAACGACCGGCAGGCTCGAACAGCGTTCGCCAGTGCGCAGTCACCTGGCCGGGGGACAGCGCCGCATACGACCCACGCGTGTAGGGCTCATTCGGCCAGGCAATCGTCGCGGTATGTTCGATCAGGTCGGAGGAACCGGGGAATATCTTTTCGATCTCACTCACCGCACAGTCGATGCGCTCTTTATCCGACAGGGCCGCGAGCCCCGCGGCAGGAGCGCCGCCCGTGTAGGCGGTAATAATGCCATGCTCACTTTCCAGATGGCTGGTCGCGTGCCAGGTGTACACGATGGGCGCATCGGTGGCGAGCCGCCCATTCCAACCCGCCTCATCCCAGAAGCGCTTGCGGTATTCGATCAGCACTTTGGTCACCGCTCCGTAGGATAATTCGTTGACCATGCTTTGATGTACGGCAGGCAAAGGCGGGTTGAATTCGATCAATCGCGCAGTCGTGAGGGGCGTCGCCAATATTGCAAACGCCGAAGAGATGGTTTGATACGAGTCGGCTTGTTTGTAGGTCACGATCACTTCGTCTGGCAGGACGCGAATCGCGGTCACCGCCGCATTCATACGAACATCGGGTAACGTCTGCGCGATCAGGCGCGGGATCTGGTCGTTCCCAGCGATCACGCGATAATTGATGTTGCGTTCGATGGTGCTGTAATACATAGATGCATTGCGAGCCAGGTCGAGCAGCGAATGCCGCTCGGGCTCACAGGTATATTCGGCGCGAATGTGCTGAATGAAATCCTTCTTTGCAAGGGGATGAACGTTTAGGGCGTTGATCCAATCTGCAGTGGATTTCGTGTCGAGATATTCCGCGCCGCGAGCCGTTTGAGGACGATATGGGTCAGGGACCAGCTCTCCAAGCTCCGCCAGTGCAAACCAGATCCTTTCGACCTCTTCATGCAGGTTCACGCCCCAGATCGCCGCATCGGACATGGGGCCGGCCTTTCCGTCGAAGCTAGCCCAGTCTAAGTCCTGCCCCTGCCAGCTTCCCACGCGCCCCAGGGCGAGGTTGAACTCCCTGGCAAAGGACAGCATGCGCGTGTGACTCTCTTCGATAAACTCGCCGCCGCCTTCCGCGACCAGTCCATTCGAAAAACTGCGCAGGCTGTAGACGCGCCCACCGACGCGATCACGCGCCTCGAGCACGGTGACCTGCCAGCCCGCGCGGTGAAGATCGTACGCAGCCGAAAGTCCCGCTAATCCCGCGCCGATCACAGTCACTGTTCGATTGTTGGAATCCATAAATGAAGATCGCTCCCAGTGAGTATGCTTGTAAACGTAGGTCACGCGTTCAGCGTGACAATTCCAAATATCGGCAGGTTACGAACCTGCCTTGCTTATCCATGAATTGTGGCGAACTATAGCATAGAAATCTCAAACATGCTTCAAGGATCGTGGTCAGGCGAGCACTATTGAACAGCCATCCCCTCACTCCTCATCAAAAACTCGCGTATGGAAATGGATGCCGCGGCGCCTTCGCCAACGGCTGAGGCGACCTGCTTGGTGCTGCCATGGCGCACATCGCCCGCGGCAAAAATACCTGGGATACTGGTCTCGAACGGGAGCGGATCTAAAGCCATGTTCCCTTTGCGTAATGTGTGGAAAATATCGTGGCCCGTCATCACAAAACCATAGGAGTCAAGCTGCGCGTAGTTCGTTAGGAAAGATGTATTCGGCATTTGGCCGATGAAGATGAATGCAGCCGCCGGGTGGATGTTCTCGGTCTCGCCGGTCTGTGTATTGCATATCTTCAAGGTTTTCAATTTAGAGTTCTCTCCCTCGATCGCTTCCACCACTGTGTGATATTTTACATCCACGCGTGAGCTCAGCTCATTGACTTTGTCGAGCGCGACCCGGCTGGCGGTAAGACGATCGCCGCGAACAAGCATTGTCACCTTCTCCGCGAAGTTGGTGAGGTGCAGCCCCTCCTCCACTGCCGAGTTACCGCCGCCGATCACCACGATTTCCTTCGCGCCTCTGTAAAAGGGACCATCACAGGTCGCGCAGAAATGGACACCCGCGCCAATGTAATCGTCCTCACCCGGCACATCCAGGCGTCGATATGAGGCACCTGTGGCGACCAGGATGGCGCGTGAATGGTAATGCTTGCCATTCGAAGTGTAGACCTCGTGGTAGCCTTCTTCCATGTCGAGCCGTTCCACATCTACAGCTTGCAGGATCTCCACACCAAAGCGCCGCGCCTGCTGGGCCACGCGCTCGGAGAACTCCTGTCCGCTGATGCCCTCGGGGAACCCGGGGAAGTTGTCGAGCCCGACCGTGATGCCTGCCTGTCCGCCCAAGCCGGAGCGCTCAATGATCAACACGTCTGCTCCTTCACGGGCGGCGTAAATCGAGGCAGTTAAACCCGCGGGTCCGCCCCCGATAATGATCAAATCGTAATAGGTCTTTTTAGCTTCAGTTCTTAACCCCAGCTTTTTTGCCAGATCTGCATTGGTGGGCTCCACCAGAAACGAACCATCTTCGAATTCGATCAGAGGGATGATGCGCTTGCCATTGTTTCGTTCCAAGACATACGCTTCCCCTGCCAGATCTTGCTCGATGTCGATCCAACGGTACGGGATGAACTGCTCGCCCAGGAATTTTTTCGAGCGGCGGCAATCCGGGCACCAGTATGCGCCATAGACAGTTACTTTGAGTTCGGTCATGGGATGTTCTCCTCGCTTGTGATGTACCTGTTCTTGACGACGCAGCAAGTGCGTTTTATTTCCCCGCCTTCAAGGCTTAATCTTTATATAAGATGTGGGAGTCAAAAGTCTCCAGACTTTTGCATGCCAGAATGCACATCCGATTTCAACGTCTGGAGACGTTGACTCCCTTTAAAGTAATGGATGCCAGAACAACGACAAAACAAAAGCAGCCACAACCATTAGCACGCTGAGCGCTGTAAAGAAGACACTGATCTCAATCGTCTGATTGCTTTCCGCCACGAATTCATGCAGATCCTGAAAGACGAATTGCAATTCCGCCGCGCTGGTGGCCGAGTAAAACTCTCCCCCGGTCATTTTCGCGATCTGCCGCAGTGTGGCTTCATCGGGTTCGGCGCCGAAGCCTCCGCTCCCCGGCGTTTCGAGTCCCGGGCTGAGATAGGTTTCATCCGCGAGGGTGTTACCGCAGTCCATCACGGCGCTCTTTGTCGTGCCAAAGCCGATCGTATAGATCCGTACTCCACGCTCGGCGGCCTGTTGCGCGGCGAGCAGCGGATGCGGTCCGGAATTGCTCGCACCATCGGTCAACAACACAATGATATGCGGCACATAACCGTCGCGGGGAGTTTCCAATGGGGTTGCATGCTCAGGAGAGTATGTGGCTAAATTATCAATAGGCACGCTTTTCGGAATTCTCTCATCCACCTCGGCGATCGCATCGAGTGACCGGAGGATCCCGCTCCCGATCGCAGTATTTGTTGCGGTTGCCAGATTCTGAATCGTATATTCCAGGATTTCCAGGTCGGTGGTGGGACGTTGCGCCAGCTCTGCAAAGCCTGCGAATGCAACCACGCCTACTTGCGTGCCGAGCACCGGACTCTCCACGAATGACAGCGCCGACAGCTTCGCCACATCCAGACGAGTTGGCCGGATATCACGCATGCACATGCTCCTGGAAATGTCGAGGGTGAGCATAATGGTGGTCTGCCCGGACAATACGTTTACCGGGACGATTGGCCGTCCCAGCGCGAGCACCAGGCCCGTCAGCGCGGTTGTGAACAGAACAAACGGGAGGTGCCGCCGCAGCCAGGAAAGTTGGGGCCGCCCATCTTTGATCAAGTACAGGCTGGAATAACGGACGGAGTAGCGCCGCTGCGATATCCACAGATAGACGGCAATGCTCCCGGGAACGACTCCCAGGAAGAGGAGCGAATCAGGCCATAACCAATCCATGTGCTGCCTCTGGGAGAGCCGCCATTCAGGTCATAAGAACAACAGAAATATTCTTAAGGCAACGGATGCCATAAGAAGGCCAGGGTCAGAGCAAGGATGGCCAGCAAAACAGCGAAGGCCGTAAAGAAAACGCTGACCTCGGTGGTTTCACGCGTGGCAATGACATAGGTGGGCAGGCTTTCGAATACATCCTGCAGCTCGCCTGCACTGGTGGCAACATAATATTCACCACCTGTCATATCGGCTACCTGCTTCAGAGTCCCTTCATCGATCTCCCGCCGGAAGCCGCCTCCGCTAAATCCGCTGCCCCCACCACCGCCTCCACCTCCACCGAATGGAGAACCGAAACCGCCGCCAAACGGATCGTCTCCACCGCAGTTCATGGGTGATGTATTGTTGACCGTACCAAACCCGATGGTGTACACACGCACGCCGCGCTCCACTGCCTGTTCCGCAGCGATCATTGGTAGAGGTCCTGCATTGCTCGCCCCATCGGTTAGCAGGACAATGATGTGCGGCACATAGTTGCCCGGAGCTTGCGGCGCATCAGACGGATTGACGGTTGTGCTGAGCTCACTGGGCGCGACCCGACTATCCACCTCCGAAATCGCATCCAGTGAGCTCAGGATCGCACTGCCGATCGCCGTCCGTCGTGCGGGAGCCAGGTAGCCAATCGCGCGCTCGAGTAAACGCAGATCGCTGGTCGGCGGCTGGATTAACTCGGCAAAGCCGGCAAAGGCGACAATCCCCACCTGTCTGCCTGCTGTGTTATTTTGAACAAATGCGAGGGCTGCATCTTTGGCGACTTCCAGGCGGTTCGGCGGGATATCTGTGGAGCACATGCTCCTCGACACATCCACTGCCAGGATCACCGTCGCTTTGTTGGAGGGGACCAGCACCGTGGCTACGGGCCGCCCCAGAGCGAACACCAGGCTGGCCAGCGCAAACAGAAAGAGAATAAAAGGAAGATGTCTTCGCAGCCAGGATTGCTTCGCGGCGGCTTCGCGCACCAGGGAAAGACTCGAGTAGCGGACGGCGAAGCGTCTACGGCGCTGCAGGAACCAGACATAGACCGCGATGGCCAAAGGAATCAACAACCATAAATACAAAAAACCAGGCCATAGCAAACTCATTTACGCTCTCCTCACGTACACAGCTCACCAATAAGGCCGAACGCTGAACTCCTCAAATGAGGAGATCAGGCTTATAAAAAAAGGAGCGCCTGACCATCAAGTGTATTCTACGATATTTCGATATAGAAAGAAAAATCAGGCGCTCCCCAATCATTGAAGCAATTTTCAGGACAACGGGTGCCACCGCATCGCCAGGAGCATCGCAAGGATGGCCAGCAATGCAGCGATGGCCGTAAAGAACACGCTGATCTCGGTGGTCTCGCGCGTGGCGATCACATACGTAGGAAGATTCTGGAACACTTCGTTCAGTTCACTTGCACTTGTCGCCACGTAATACTCTCCGCCCGTCATTTCGGCGATCTGTGTCAACGTCTCTTCATCGATCTCGCGACGGAAACCGCCTCCGCCGAACCCGCCTCCACCAAAACCGAAGAAACCGCCAAACGGATCGCCATCCCCACAGTCCATTGGAGAGGTGTTGTTGACTGTCCCAAACCCAATGGTGTAGATGCGCACACCGCGTTCTACGGCTTGTTCCGCGGCACTTAAGGGAAGTGGGCCGGCATTGCTTGCGCCGTCGGTGAGCAGCACGATGATATGTGGCACATAATCATCGGGCATATCCTGCGGAGCCGTTGCGTCCGGTGAGCCACCGAGCTCACTGGGCGCGACCCGGTCGTCCACTTCGGCAATCGCATCCAGAGAGCGCAGGATCGCGCTGCCGATGGCCGTCCGGCGGGCCGGAGTCAAATACGAGATCGCAGACTCCAGCAAACGTAGATCATTGGTCGGTGGCTGGATCAACTCCGCGAAGCCCGCAAATGCCACTACTCCCACCTGCCTGCCCGAGCGGTTATCCCGCACGAACGAAAGCGCAGCCTGCTTGGCCACCTCCAGCCGGTTGGGCGGGATATCTGTCGAACACATACTCAGTGACACATCCACGGCAAGCACCACGGTGGCCTCGTTGGATGGCACGGTGATCGTGGCCACCGGCCGTCCCAAGGCGAAGATAAGGCTGGCCAGGGCAAAAAGGAAGAGGATAAATGGCAGATGCTTCCGCAGCCAGGACTGTTTCGCCACCGCTTCGCGCACCAGCGAGAGACTCGAATACCGGACGGCGAAACGCCGTCTTCGTCTCTGCACCCAGATATAGACCCCGATCGCCACCGGGATCAGGAGCCACAGAATCAAGAAACCAGGCCACAACAAACTCATCGACTACATCCTAAACAATGTCCAGCGATCATGGCACATGTCCAAACCAGAGCAAGGAGAGCAGGCCGCCGACCAGGAAAATGATCATGCCAATTCCTGCAAAAATCGAAGTCATCTCGATCTCTTCGGGCTTGACCGACAACTTCGGCTCCAGGTCATCATAGATCTTGCGCAATTGTTCCTCGTTGCCGGCGTTGTAATAGACCCCACCGGTTTCCGCGGCAATGAATTGCAGCATTGGCTCATCGAGGCTGGTATGCACGGTAAAGCCTTCCACTTCGATGGTCGCGCCCTCCGGGCTGCCGATGCCAACCGTATACACGCGGACTCCCAGGTCCGCGGCTAGCTCCGCTGCCATGGCAGGATCGGGCTCCTCATTGTTTTCTCCGTCGGTGAGCAGCACAATGACTGCCGATGGATACCAGCCTTGCGGAGTTTCCACGGGCTCCACAGGCGCGGACGGGTCCGATGCATTCGCACCCGCTGTATTCAAAATAGGAGGATCCCCTGCATCCACCGCGATGGTGTTCAGGGCGACCAGAATCCCGTTTCCGATCGATGTGCCACGGCGGGGAACCAGGCGTTCGATCGTGGCTAGAGTCTCGGCTCTGTCATCTGTCGGCGGCTGGACGGAAATACCGCCATCGCTGAAGACGACCACCCCGATCGAAATCCCCGAGGGCTGGTTCTCTACGAACTGGCGCGCCGCCTCTTTAGCAGCTTCCATGCGCGTCGGCTGAAAGTCCTCGGCGGCCATACTGCCGGAGACATCAAAGGTCAACATGACCGTGCCTTCGATCCGGGGAACACTGAGCGTGGCCTGCGGGCGCGCCAGTGAGAAGATCAAGATCGTGATGCCAGCCAGGAAGATCAGCGCAGGGATGTGGCGACGTATGCCGATCCCGGTTCCGAGCGCATCGTGCACAAGCCCCAGGCTGCCATAACGCGCCGCGAACCTGCGCCGTCGTCCCTGTAAGCGCAGATAGAGCAATACTAGTAATGGGACACAGAGCAGAGCCAATAAAAGAGTGGGCCAGATAAATGACATAGATATCCTTGCGGAGTCAAAGTCTCCAGACTTTGAGGTCCAACGACGGGAGTCGTTGAGTCCGGCTTATTTCCTGCGCTTTTTCCGCTGTTGGGCAAAGCGCACAATGGCGCGCACGAGGTCTTCTTCCGTGGAGAGTGACAACGCGTCCACGCCCGCTCGCTTGAACGACTCAGCCAGTGCCGCCTCGCGCCGCAGCGCCGCCTCATGGAAGCGCTGCCGGAATTTGCGGTCGTGCGTATCCACATAGAGCTGTTCGCCGGTTTCGGCATCTTCCATGACGACTACACCGATGTCTGGCAGCTCCACCTCACGCGGATCCCACAGCCGGATGGCCAGCACCTCATTGCGCTGGTTCAATAGATTCAACGGCTTTTCCCAGCCCGGCTCACTGATGAAATCGGAAATGACAAAGACCAGGGAACGTTTGCGGATCGAGTTGAGCGCGTTGCGGAGAAAGACCTGCAGGTTCGTGAACGGTGCACGCGGCAGGCGCGGCTGGTTCATCATATCGTTGATCAAACGCAGCACCTGAATCTTGCCGCTGCGGGCGGGAACCGTGTGCAGGCCGCTGCCGTTGAACATCATCGCCCCAACGCGATTCCCGTGCCGCGTGAGCAAACGCGCCAGCACGGCCACAAAGTCAACCAGCATCGTCCGCTTCTGCGTATCGACCGTGCCAAAATCCACAGAGGGGCTCAGGTCGAGCAGGAACCACGCCGTCAGCTCACGGTCCTCCGTATACTCGCGTACGTACGGGGTATCCATGCGCGCGGTGACGTTCCAATCTATATAACGAATATCATCCTCAGGTTGGTATTCGCGCAGATCGGCAAAGTCCACGCCATAGCCGCGGAACAGCGTCCGGTAATCGCCTTGCAGCAAGCCATCCAGCCTGCGGATGACCGACCAGTCCAGGCGCAGGAGAACCTTTTCAGGCGTTGCTGTCGGCGAATCGATTTGTGTGTTCATGCAAAGGCACCACAGGGATCGGGATACGGTCCAGGATCTTCATCAGGATGTCATCACCTGTCACATTATCCGAGAGAGCTTCATAGGAGAGGACAATACGATGCCGCATCACATCGAGCGCCATGTCCAACACATCCTGCGGCAGGGCGTAGTTGCGTCCGCGCACATAGGCGAGGGCGCGCCCGGTGAGGATCAGGTTGATCGAAGCACGCGGGCTGGCGCCGAACATGATGTAGCGCTTCAAATCCTTTAAGCCAACATCCTGTGGGTTACGGGTGGCGGTCACCATGCGCACTGCATATTCCATGAGCGCCGGGTCTACATAGACACGATCTGCCTGCTTCTGCAATTCCAATAATTGCTCTGTGGATAATACTTTTTGCACTTGCTGCAGCATCCCCGTCATGCGCTCGACAATGACAAATTCTTCCGTCGAGGTTGGGTAACCGATCAGAACCTTCAACATGAAACGGTCTACTTGAGCTTCAGGCAGAGCATATGTGCCTTCCGTCTCAATCGGGTTCTGAGTTGCCAGAACGAGGAAGGGATTCGGCACCTTGAACGTCTCGCGCCCGATGGTTACCTGCCGCTCCTGCATCACTTCCAGCAGTGCGCTTTGCACTTTGGCAGGCGCGCGGTTGATCTCGTCTGCCAGCAAGAGGTTCGTAAACACTGGACCCAGCGACGTGTCGAATTTGCCGTTCTTCTGGTTGTAAATGCGCGTCCCCACCAGATCCGCGGGGACAAGGTCAGGCGTGAATTGGATGCGCTTGAACTCCCCACCGATCACATCTGCAATAGTCTTGATCGCCATCGTCTTCGCCAGGCCGGGCACACCTTCCACCAAAATATGCCCGCGTGCCAGCAGCGCGACCACCATCCGCTCGAGAAGGTGATCCTGCCCCACAATAACTTTCTTGACCTCATATAAGACCTTTTCCATCGGTGTACGGTTTTCGGTGCTTGTGTTTTGAACCATTCGCGTTTTCCTTTCTTCTCTCTCTGATCTCTATAT
>DATHTL010000236.1:0-28669 GCA_035463255.1 Anaerolineales bacterium
GGTCAATGTGGCCCTGGATGCCATCCCGGGTGAGGAGCTACGCGGCACCATCCTCTCGATCGGGCAGACCTATTTTGAGAACCAGGGCGATGTGGTCTACGAAGTTACGGTCTTGCTCACAGACACCCATCCCGCCATGCGATGGGGTATGACTGCCGCCGTGACGTTTGAGACGCTCGAGTAGAAGAAAATATTTTTCCATGAACAACGACCTGCCCGGCTGGGCGGACTTGAATGGCGCCGTGCTGTTGATCATCCTGGGCGCCTATCTGATTCTCAGTCCGTGGTTCGATGAGAGGCGACTGTTCGGGAAAGCGGAACACAGTTAATTTCCCGTGTGCAGGCTTGGCGAGGGCCTTCGACCCCGACAAGCAACGACCGCAGGTCTCTAACACCTCTACTTTACTGATTCAGCAATTCGAACAGATCGCGCACCTTCGCGCAGGCAACCGCCTGCGCGAAGCGTTTCCCCGTGCCTTCTGCGCCCCGGGCGCATCATCCTGCCCCGCTGGTTTGTCCAGGGCTCTCTCAAAGTCCCTAAAGCCATCAGTTTCATCCGCTAATCTTCGCGAATGAGCCACCTGCATGATTCGCATAGCAAATCACACCAGGTGCAGGTGTTCGCGGATTCTTTTCCTACTTTGAGAAGGTCCCGGCTTTGTCGATTAACGGTTGACGCAGGGTTGTGAAAATTGTATAGTAAGAGGGATCGACCCCCGCGCAAGACACCGGAAGCAATTGAAGACAATCTTATGTATCCTCGTACCATAGTTCAGGCATCCATTATGCTGGTCCTGGTCTTGACCCTGGGGTGTGGAGTGCTCGCCACACCTCCTGACACGCCAGCCTCGCCTTTGCCGTCGCCCACGCCACAATCTCCGGTCACTCTTCCCCCGGAAACCCCAACCCTGGAAGTTGCCGCCACGCAGGACGCTCCTCTTGTACAGATTGGCTTTTATGACTCCATCTATTTGCGCTACGACCCGGAGGCGTGGGAGCCAATCGATGAAACTCCGGAGCAACAGTTGAATCAGAAAGGCGAGCCTGTACAAAGGCTACAACACCGGACGATCCCCGGCTGCTTCCTCCATGAGAACCTCGGCAGAGGAGTACCACTCACCTGGGAGCGACAGGTGACGAACCGGATAATCGGCAGCCTGGAGTTCCGCGTGGAGGCATGGACAGACACCGAAGCGCAGAAACCAGTGCTGACCGTGTACCAGTATCCAACTGGCGAGTCTGGACTAGGCAAACGAATTGAGCTTGTGATCGATCGGCAACCAGAGGAATGTATCCAGAGTGGCGAAGAGGTATTAAGCCTGTCCGCGGATCTGATTTCCAGGCAACCGTAGGTCCGGCTCGTAAAGCAGCCGGACAATTCTTGAAATGGCGGGCCATAGGCCCGCCCCACGTGCTTTCAGAAGTACAATGAGCATCCATGATGCGACACGCCATACTTCTGATGATCTGCGCGCTCTTGTTCGTGAGCTGTACAACACCTGCAACGTCGGCAGCGCCCATAACACCCACGCCGATTAACATGGCTTTCGTGGATCTGCCTCATCCGGAGGAAACTCAGGATGCGGTGCCAACCCCGGCCATACCTACAGCCACACACATTTCAACGCCCAGGGTCATCGATGTATCCATCTGGGCGCCTCCGTATCTTGCAGAAACGCTGGGTGCTGCCCTGGAAGAGCCGCTGCGGGCACTGTTTGTTCCGGATGCCACGCAGGCCAACATTCGATTGGAAGTGGGGGAAGGAGATCTCGTCAGCCAGTGGGTGTATGCTCTGGTGACTCCTTTCTCTTCAACGATGCCAGGGGTTTCGAGTAATGATCTGCTTCTGCGTTGGCAAAGTGCATCCGCAGGCAGTCCACCGTTACTCATGGATCAAAACACCTATGACATGTTCAGCGCCAAATGGGGACCAGCAGCAGGAGGGAGTGTGCAGATCATGGCAGCCCAGGATCTGGTCGAGTACGCCTGGTCGCATCAGCCTGCACTGGCGATCGTCCCGTTCGAATCCCTGGAGCCGCGCTGGAGAGTCCTCGCCGTAGACGGGTTGTCGCCTATCCATAAAGATTTTGCCCTGGAGAACTATCCACTCAAAATCCCCATCTCGCTGAACAGCGAGCCGGAATTGAGCGCGCTGATCAAAAGCAACTTTGTGATCCCGCCCTCCAATCGCGATCCACAGAAGATGACGGTGGTTGCCCTCACGGGCGTCACGGCTCTGGTACGCGCCACCGCCTTTGAAATGGAACAACACGGCATGACGTATCCGGCGCAGGATATCCGTGACTGGTTGCTGAATGCCGATATCACCCATATCAGCAATGAGGTGCCCTTTGCCCTGGATTGTCCTTACCCGGACCCTGTCCAGGCAGATGTCCGGTTCTGCAGCCGGGACAACACGATTCAACTGCTCGAAGATATCGGCACAGACGTGGTGGAACTGACCGGCGATCACTTCCAGGATTGGGGCACAGAGGCCATGTTCCATACCCTGGATCTGTACCGCGAGCGTGGCTGGCTTTATTATGGAGGGGGAGCGAATCTCGCTGAGGGACGAAAAGCGCTATTGATCGATAAGGGCCCTAATCGCATTGCCTTCATTGGCTGCAATGCCAAAGGCGGTTCCTTCGCGCAGGCCAGCGAAACAGATCCGGGCGCCGCTGCCTGCGATATCGAATGGATGGCGCAGGAGATCAGCCGTCTGAAAGGGGAAGGCTATCTGGTGATCGCCACGTTTCAGCATCTCGAATATTACACCTACGCGGCACAGCCAGACCAGCAGCGCGATTTTCGCCGGATGGCAGAAGCCGGCGCGGTCGTCGTCAGTGGCAGCCAGGCCCACCAGCCGCAGGGCATGGAATTTCTGAACGGCTCCTTTATTCACTATGGTCTTGGAAACCTGTTCTTCGACCAGTATGGCCTGTGCGAAGCCTGCCGGCAGGGTTTGATCGACCAGCATGTTTTCTACGCTGGCCGCTACATCAGCACAGAATTATTGCCGATCCAGTTTGTAGATTATGCGCGCTCACGCCCCATGACATTCGAAGAGGCAAATGATCTATTCCAGGTATTGTTCCAGGCGAGTGGGTGGCAATAGATCACTAGTATTCTTGTCATCTACCGTTCCTGGCTCTTCTATAGCCATACAGCCGGTCGGCATCTATCGCGCGGAATTGCTTGATGACGACATATTGGGTAAATACCTTATCTGCAGTGAGAAATTTGCCGATAGCTTTTTCAGTATGCTAGCCTACATGGTCTTATTCGGGAGTCAGTAGTCGCCTTACCTCAAACGAACCCAGATACTGTATCAAGTCATTGCGAATATTCACATTCGCAAATTTGACGGCCGGGCGGCCGGTGATCGGATCGATGATCGCGATCCCGATGGAATAGATTCCATTCTTCAGGTTGTCAACAGGCAGATGAAAAGCGACTTCGTAAAACTCGCCCGGAAGGATTTTGCGCAGATCCATTTGCTGCTTGTAGGAAGCAATGACGTGGTCATCTTCATCAAAGAGATAAAGGTATGTCGGCCAGTTGTAATACATGGGGGCGATACCCTTATTGGAAAAAGTACACTCGATGTTGATCGAATTCCCATAATGCACCCAGCGCGGTAAACGAACATGATCGACATCTATCCGGTAACCGATCGTTGCCAGAACCCGGTCGATGCCCTCCTGAAGCGGGCTCCCATACTTCACCCGGTATGGACTGCCCGGTCCGATGAACGTGGTATGAGAGCGCTGAAGGAGCTGCAGCGTTTGCCCCAGTCCGGCGCCATAAATCTGTTCATCGCTCCAGCCACCGGCCTGCTCACCCCCGATGGGACCAACCCTCCAGCCCTCAGGCATCGCCGATAGGGCATACACATTCTCTGCTGAGTCATCCTCTCCATTCTCGATCCAGGCGAGCCATCTGTTGGTCTCAGTGGGATCGGCTGTCATGTCGTTGTACAGGCCCAGCTCCAGCGCCTGCGCAATCGTAAAGGGACGTCTCATCAGTAAATGTGTCCCCGGAAAGGCTTCGATATAATGAGAAACATAAACATCCCTGATCTCTTCGGAAGGAAGTGTTGTAAGCTCAGGATGCGTATGCCATTCACCCCAGTGGCCCAGGCTGCCCAGCTCTATAAATGCAAAAAAACCATCCCCGCCATATCTCTTTCCCAGGGCACTGATCGCTTTTCTGTGATACTCCAGGAAGAGCGGATGCGCATAATCAGGGCTAAACCCCTTTCCATATTCGTTATCATAATACTCACCGCTTCCACCGATCTTTTCAAACAGCCAGTCCGGGATATCTAGATGCTGCTCGCTGCCCGGCTGATCCACAACAAAGCGAAAAACGACCCGCTGGCCTTTCTGACGCCAGCGGGTCAACTGCTGTTCCTTTTCAAACGTATTGAAGTCATACATCCCTTCTACCGGCTCGAAATCGCGCCAAGTCAGGTCTGCGTAAACCAGGGTATGTGGCTGGTTGCTTTTCTCGATCATCGCCCATGGCGCCCATCCCATCAGGGGGTTGACGATCGGTCCGGAAACCGTGTTCAGATATACGGTCTGCTGGTTCGCTTTCGAATAGGAGTAAAGCGCCAGCGAGATGACTGCGCAGAGCCCCAGCAGCAGAAACTTGCTCGCGCCTGCGGGTTTCTTGCTCATATCCTTATTAGAAATTTGCCCATCGATCGACTGGTAGGCTACTTGCTATATTCTCCGGTATATTGGATCAACGCTACGTCTTTCACGTCCGGCAGACTGTTGATTGCTTCCAGGAATGCCATGTTGTTGTTCTTGACTTCAACCTCAACAGCCATTTCCACGTTGTATTTCCGTGTGGTCTTTGATTTGATTTGATACCGTTTCCCGTGCAGGATGCGTCGAAGCTCGCCCGCAATGTCCTCGCCTGTATAGTGCACGATCAGGATGAATATCTCAGCCGTGTGGGTTCTTCTGCCGATGGTTAATAACATCAAGATGACAATGAATGCACCGACCACAGCCAGATAATGCAGCTTGGCGCCAATTGTGATTCCGGTTCCCACCGCCCAGAAAAGGAAAATAAGGTCTGCCGGGTCTTTGATCGCAGTGCGATAGCGTACGATACTCAAAGCACCCACCATACCGAGCGAGAGGGCGATATTCGAGCTGATTGCCAGTGTGATCATTGTCGTGAGAATGGTCAAGACGGCCAATGAAACCGAAAAGGCCTGGTTATATACGACACCTCGAAATGACTTCTGATATACGTAATGAATTAGCATCCCCAGGGCAAACGAGACCACCAGAGCCACAATAATCGGACTCAGTATCGTGACCGCGCCTGCAAAATCGATCTGTAAATAGTCTAGAAAACTTCCCATTGTGATTTCCTTTCAACGTTGCGTTAGATGTGTGAAAAGCGGCGATGCATCGTCCTGTCGCAGCCAAGGATATATTTCGAGACGGCCGTGTATTCAGAAGCTTTGGCCGGCAAGGCCTCGCGGACGATGGATGGTAAAAGCTCTGTGAATTTCACTTCCATGATTAACTGTCCAGGCGGAAGGACTTCGATCGTGGGCATGTCCGGGTCGAAGATATCAAATCCGTCTACGCCAGCGCGAACATTCCGATCGAATGTGATCCGAACATCACCGGCCTCCATAACAAAGGGTTCACGCTCGTAATCGATGACCACCCGCGGGCGCATCAGGTTTGATACACATTCATAATAGAAGACTTTCAAGAGATTAATGGGGCTTCTTAACAGAAACTCGAATTCCCCCCGCAGAATGCAGTAGACCTCCTCGACAGTGAGTGGTGCTGTCTGCTTGTAGTTATGTAAGCCAACCTTATTCTTTTTCTCCAGCATGATTCTCTGCTCAGACTGGTTATAGATCCGAATCCGGTATTTCGATCGCTGATACGCCCCCAGGTAATTGTCATGATACGCCCGATTGTAATAGTCATCAAAATACAGGCTTCGGACACTGTAGGAGCCGTCGAACTCCACATGGGAATCGGCCGACAACAAGTTTTTGAGTCGTAATCGGAGCAGGGCGTAGTCCCCATAATTGATGATGTGCTTGAACTCATTTCTATAGCGTTGCATCATTCGATTACCTGTCCATCTGGTGTGATAGTGAAGAACTTCATGCCGTCGTGGGGGGGAGAGTTCTCATCAAAGTAAGCATCGAAAGGATACTGGGTCTTTCCCGATTCATTCGTAGCTATGACACGCCAGAAATAATCCCCGGGCGGAAACATCTCCGTATCCACAGATGTAATGTTCATCGTGTCTTTCTGGTAAATAATATTACTGAAGTCAAAATCTGTGCTCACCTCAAAATGATAGGCGATATTTTCTGCATCGAAGTCATACGCCTCATCCCAGATGAACTGCAAGCTGTTCTCGACTCTGGCAGGTGTCCCCAGATAGAAAGGCATAGGCTGTTCCAGCGACTCGAGGTACAAAGCATAGTTGTTCTGCACCTCGGATGGAATCAATTCATATTGCCTTGCAAAGTACTCGGGGTGATCAATATAGATCCTGTCCGGATCTCTATAGATGTATGGCTCAACGACTGGACGGTAGATCTGTAACATTAAATCAATGCGTTCGGGGGTCAGGAACTTCATCAACTCGTTGATCTTATCGTCCAACATCGCGCGATACTTTTCTGATCTCAAGACACGATTATGAAGCACTCCACCCCAGTAGTTCGCAATACCTGTTTCCCAATGTTGGTTGGGATATTCAAACTCATCCCGGCGCAGCCTGCTGAGGGCATCATCGTAGTCCCAGGGCAGAAAGTACCATTTATTGGAGTGATGCGGGCTATACAGATAGAAATTTTGATTTTGCGTATCGATGTTCCCTACCAGAATGTTGAATGCCATCCATGTGAAATAGTTTTCGGGATCAAAGTATTTCTCAAGCGTCTGTTCGATGGGAAGGCTGTAATCGTTGACATTATCCAGCATCTGGATGAGCTTGCTGTGATCCTTCGCGTCGAACTTAATTTCCAGGATATTCGAAAAAGCAGCTTCATCGTACCGTGACTCATCGGCCAGCCTTATCTCATCCGGATATCTATAGAATTCAAATGAGGTAGCCTTGTACAACTGGCCGTTACGGTCGAGTAGGTGGTTTTCCAGAAACTGTCTGTTGATCTGTTCGATCTGGGTAAACAAACCATAATCCACGAAGTTCTGTCCCGGCTCAGGCACGGTTTCGTCCTTTACATAAAGATGTACAAATTGCGTCCGGAGGCTTACCAGACCCGGGATCTGCTTCATCAGATCGTAGTTCAGTTTATTCCTTACCCGGGTATAGTCAAAAATATGCTTATTTAGAGCGATTGTGGATTGCCCGCGCCATTGGCCGGCACCAGGAAACAGCTCGATCTTGTAAGATTTTTGAGGCATCGCCGATGTGGAAGCGCCGCGAATTTGAATGGTTGCATTGGGAACGAACTCACCATAGCCCAGCTCACCTGGCAGCGGACCGCTCTCATCCCCAAATTGGACGAGGGCTTCCGCCTTACCGACCACCAGATCCGCAGATTTTGAACCGTAGATCCACTTATCGAAGGCGTTCACTTCTGCCCAGGTGTAATTGGAATTCTCGGCGGGATTCCCTAGCCTTACGGTTACATAAAGGGTCACGATAGAGTCAGGATCATCAAATTGATAGATTTCCTGATTATCCTGTAGGGGCAGTTCATCAACATCGGCAGGAGGCTGAAATTGGATGGGGCTTGTCGGTGAAGCTGCGGGAGTCGCCGTGGCAAAGCTGCGGGCGGTTGGACCTGCCGCGAAGGAAAGACTCTGGGCTGCTGCCAGCAGCACGAACAAACCACCCAGAATACTTAACAACAGTTTGATAAGCTTCATCATGTAAACACTTCTTTCGTGGGTCGATGCACACAATTGATCATTGAGAGTTCCCGCGTGTCACGGATGCTAGTCCGTCGGGATGAGTGCATCCCCGCGCCTTTTATTGATGCAGTGTCCCATCCGAAGTGATGTAAAACCGCTTCAGGCCAGGTATGACGACCCCCTCAGAGTCAAATAGAAATTCGAATGGAAACTGGCTATTGCCCGCTTTATTCGTGGCAGTTACTCTCCAAAAATATGCTCCCGGCTCCAGTTGCCCCACCTGAGCGCTGGTGCTATTTACCAGAGTTTGATCAGAAACGATTTCATCCAGAGCCGGGTCCCTGGCCAGCGTGAAATGGTAAGTGATCTGCGGATCAAGAAAATCATAAGAATGATCCCATGTAAATGTCAGCCCATTTCCTGAGGCTTCTATTGTCCCCAGGTGAAACGGCATCGGACTCTGCATGGATTCCAGATACAGTCTGTAATTGTTCTGTACTTCGCCGGAGATCGACTGCAGATCCTGCTGCATGCCTTGCTTTGTCGTTGGGAAATACTGAAGATCTGGCATCTGCAGGGCATATTGCTCCACGGTAGGTTGGTACTGGGCCAACAGGCCCTCAATTTTCTCCGGAGTCAGTAGGGCGTGGACTTCGCTTACCTTATCATCAAGCATTTGACGGTATTCTGGTACCCTCAACACGCGGTTAGCCAGACGCGATCCCCAGTAATTGGCCACACCATATTGATAAGAGTCATACGACCGATACCCGCAGCAGCTTTCCCGGCTGAGTCTGAAAAGTGAGTCATCGTAATCCCAGGGTATAAAGTAGAACTTAATGCCATTTTGTGGGCTGTAAAGGTAGAAGTTCTGGTTGACCGTATTGACATTGCCGACCAGAATGTTGTAGGCCAGCCATGTAAAATAATTCTCGGCGTCAAAGTATTTTTCAAAGGTAGTCTCGATTGGGATCTCGGGATCATTTAATGTATCCAGCATCTGAATCAGTTTGGAGTTGTTCCGGTTGCCCTTGATCTCCAGCCTGGAGGAGAACGCCTGTTCATCGAACAAGGGATCATCGGCCAGGCGGATCTGGTCCGGATAACGTTCAAAGTCGAATAAGTTGGCCTTGTATAGCTGTCCGTTTGAATCCAGAAGATGAGATTTCAAATATCTCTGATTGGGCAGCTCAACCTGTGTGTACAGTCCATAATCGACAAACGACATGTCCTCCGGCACGGTGGTCTGGTCCCTGACATAAAGATGCACAAACTGGGTGCGCAAACTGACCATGTTGGGGATCCCTTGCAGAAGATCGAAATTAAGCTTGTTCCGCAGGCGTGAAGGGTCATTGATGTGCTTGTTGAGGACGATGGCTGACTGCCCGCGCCATTTCCCTGCTGCCTGATTGAGTTCTATTTGATAGGATGGTTGCGGCTGCATGGAAGACGAAACACCACGCACGTGAATGGTGGCATTCGGTACTACAGTCTCATAGCCCACCTCGCCCGGGAGGGGGCCGTGCTCGTTCCCAAATTGAACAATTGCCTCCGCTTTTTGCGATTGGTTGTTGGCAGGGTTTTCATTAAACCACTGGATGGGGGCATTGAGCTGCGCCCAGGTAAAGTTTGTACGATCGTCTGCGTTCCCCTTCCTAACGGTCAGGTATATTGTGACAACCGAGCCGGGGTCATCCGTCCCGTAGAGCTCGGTGTTGTCCTGGAAGGGCCGCTCATCGATTTCAGCCACGGGCTGCTTGATGACCGACGGGAGTGGAGTATTGACGACCTTCGGAAGGTTGGTCATATCCTCCGGCAGATTTGAAGGGTCCAAGCTCAGCACTGAAGCCAGTAGGGCAAACAGCGCAATTGCCGAAATGAATATCGATCGGGCGATCCTCACCATGCTCATATGTTCATACCTCGCATCCTCAAAATAATTATCTTGACTCGAGCTTCTGGACCAGCCGCGTGAACCAGCCCTTTTTCTGTACAAAGAAGACCGGCTGCTTGGTAAAGATATGAAAATCCAGATGTGCTGTATATGAAAATAAGCGTTGCAGTGCAACGAGATAAAAGATAATACTGGCGATCACAAAACCAAACCCATAGTACACTTCCGGTAGCATAAGAGTGTACAGGGTTCCAATGGTGTTGAAAACCAGCAAGGTTGCCGATGCCCATAAGGCGTCTGTATTGCTGGCGAAATACAACAGGAATAGAGTCAGGCTGTTCCCAATCGCATACAATCCATATGCAACACATAGAACGCGGAAGATACCGATCATGTTGGATGTGAAGCCAAGCCCCAGATAGACAAGGATTTCACCGATCAGCACCACGGCAAATACAGTGACGATGACCTGCCGGATGGCCAGGTTGAATAGCTCCTGTTTGAGGATCATCATCATCTCTTCGTAGGCCTTCTCAACGCTGCTTAAGGAGCCATCTCCGTTCAGAAGATCAAAATAGCGCTTGTACGTGGGGTAGAAATTTACTTCCACCGAAGTGACAAAGTTAACCGTCGTGATCAGGGTCGTCAGGAAGGCTAAAAACGCCGGAATATCATGT
Organism: Anaerolineales bacterium; assembly: GCA_035463255.1. Lineage (GTDB taxonomy): Bacteria > Chloroflexota > Anaerolineae > Anaerolineales > Villigracilaceae > Defluviilinea. The sequence continues at coordinate 10,452 of DATHTL010000236.1, forward strand.
GTAGGGGCGTGATAAAACAAACCGTCTACCTGTTTGCCCAGGGGACTGATCCACATCAGCATGATGTGGATAAAGAGCGCCAGGGTGGAGAAGAAACCAACAAAGAGAAGCTGCGGATACTGGTCTATCCACTCGAGGAATTTCAGAGCGCTGCCAGAACCCATCGGGAAGAACTTGTGCAGAACAATGGTGAAGTCGATGATCAGGATTCCATAGGCGAGGCAGGCGCCAATCAACAGAGAGGAGACAATGTCATATCCGGATAACATGATCAACAGCCCGGTAAGCAGCCCCGAGAGAATTCCAACTACAAACCCGATCAGGATGCCCTTGTATTCTTTCACGGCTGTGATGTAGTTGATCTGCGTCCAGACGACCAGACCCTCACAAAAAAGAATGAAGCAATAGACGCTGTAAGCAAATTCCAGTTCACTCAAGGCAAGAAATACAATCCACAATATGGATCCGATCGCCAGCATCAAGGAAATGGCTCCATACATGGATGGCAGGATGCGATGATATGCATTGACGTAGAGCATATCGGCTACATAGCGCGCCAGCACAAATAAGAACAGGCTGGATAAGAGCAGGGAGAACAGCAGGGAATAGGTGATAATTACAACAATCAAATCCTGCTGATGGGTGGTCGCGCCTCCGTAGTTGGAGATCAGATCTGCTCCCAGAAGCAGTATGACGCCCATCAACATGGGGCCCGCAACGATCAGACCTGCGTAAATGCTCGCCCTGGCATGCAGGATGATCCCCTTTTTGGCGAAAAGCTTCTTTAATTCAAAACCGATGCCTGCCATATGGATATCGCCTTTTCATATACTTTCTGGTAATCATTCATCACATTGTTGATCCTGTAAAAATGCTGCACGCGTTCCTGCCCGGCCAGCCCCATGCTTTTCCGAAGCGATTCGTTCTCACACAGCTGCATCAACGCCTGCAACAATTTTGTTTGATGCATAGGCGGAACACAGATCCCTGCATGATCAAAGTTGTCTCCTTCGTCGCCCTCGATGAGCTCACGACAGCACCCCACATCGGTCGCGATGACCGGGCGTCGCGCAGCCATGGATTCCAGTACGGCAAAGGGCTGCCCCTCTGAAATGCTTGTCAGGATGGTGAAATCGATCTTTTCGAGATATTGCCTGGTGTTCACATTCCCGGGCATCACAATATCCTTGATATCCAAGTATTTGATCAGATCCAAACACTCCTGGTGATATTCTTCATCGTCCACGCCACCAACGATATGCAGGCGGGCCTTTTCAAACTCCTGCTTCAGCCGGGAGAAGGAATAGATCATCGTCTTGATGTCCTTAATCGGCGCAAAACGGACGATGGCTGCAATATCCACCCAGCCATCCTCGGGCTTATCCGGAATGGCTGAAAACGCGTCGACATCGAGCCCGTTCGGGACCATATCGCATTTTTCCGGTGCGCAGCCGAGCTCCTGCTGGATCAGACTTGCACGCCGATAGAGGCTTGTCACGCGATTTGCCTGCTGATATGCTAGCCTGGCGAACATAAAGAACATGGAGATCCAGTAATCCTTGAAGTGTGGTATGACCCAATCGGAGCGCAAAATTTCTTCTTCCCGTTCCCGTGTGTAAATTCCATGCTCGGTCAGAACAAAGGGCTTGTTGTATTTCTTGGATGCCAGAGCAGCCAGGACTCCTGCATAGCCCGTCGAGGGGCTATGATAGAGATCCGCCTCGGGCATGGGCTGGCCCATCAGGAAGAGTAACGGCAGGAACATGGAGCGGACGGTCCAGAACAAATCGGAAAAGCTGGCGAACGGGAATTGTTCTCTCGCGAGCTCTTTCAGCATGCTCAAGAATTCCTCGCTCAGGAAGAATTCCACGGGTTTCTCTGAATGCAAATGGAAGATATTCAGGAGCACATCCCAGTCGGGGTCCCCACATCTGATCAGTTTGGCGATGGCTTCCCGCTCGCGGGCGGAAAACTTTAGGTTCGGATTCTTGTCGATCCGCAAGTTGAACGATGTGCCAAGACAATTCTCACTGACCTCGATCACGTTGTCAGGCAGCTCATAGGCGAATCCCCCGCGGTTGCTTTCAAGATCGGTGATGGTCCACAATGCAAAATGATGCCGGGGCAGGGATCGGATGAAGCCGTCTACCCAGGTGGAAACGCCGCCCCGCACGTAAGGATAGTTACCCTCTAGAACAAAGCAGATCTTCACGGCTGCACCTGCTCGAAACGGACCAGCACTTTGGATTTTGTTGCCTGGATCAAATAAAGGTTGGATGTCACCGGAGTGATTGTTCCTCCTTCGATCGAGACGGGCTTACTGTCTGCGCGCAGCATCAGCCAGGCTTCATCATAGAAATTGCCCAGTTCGATTTCAAGAGCTCCATCCACGTCGCTCGTTTTGACTGCAAGACGAGCAAATCGTTGTATGGCGATGGCGGCTTCCCTGGCCGTCATATTGCGCAAGCCAGGGACAGTATCTGCAAGCCATTTTGTGTACTCTTCATAGCTCTCACGCAAAACGGCCCATCCTTTGAGCGCGCCTCGATCGGGATCCAGAACATCGTCGGGATGTACGAAGTGCGAATTGACAAAATGCAGGCCTAGCTCATTGATAATGGCAAATTGTGACTCCTCGCTGATGTCATAATCAGAAGCGATACGAGGAAGCTCAATCATGCCGTCTGATGCCTCCGTGAATTCCTGTTCATAGGATATTTTCCGGGCATCATTGATATAAAGACTTGCAATCACTTTAAGCTCTGGCATCACCGCAGGTAACCAGAGACGGGCATCTGAACAAAGGATGTTTGAGGGAGGGACGTAAGTTACGAATTCATTGTCTGGAAAGAGAGATTTCGCAAACCGGAACAGTTCATACACAGATAGCTGCATCGATTCCGTGGTGGGCCAACCCGGGTACTCAAAGACCTGGTTCACCTGCATCTGGTCCAGACACAACGGCACGTGGTTACGGCCGTGTAATCCTACCTCGCCACCGGTGGCCAGCAGTGAGCTGCCAAAATAGCGATGTCTTTCATTGTTTAACTCTTTCTCAAAAGGAGCGGCGACGATGTGATCGTAGGTTTCAATCATTACCCCTGTGTATCGGATGTTGTATCTTTTGGAGATGCCCAGCATATCTGGCCACCAGACATTCGTATAAAAATCCTGGATAGTCATGCCGAACTGTTCTTCGATGAGCTCCGTGCTGCCAGCGGGAACCGGGCTAGGGAAGTCATCGATGAAAAAAACAGACGCATTGATCACAGGATATACAAAAACATCCGGTAGAAGACTGTAGGCAGCACCAATCACCCCCCGGCCTTCCTTGGAGATAAACAGATCTGAATTAACAAATACAAACCGGCCTCTGCCAAAGTCAGACTGCCACAAAAGCGGTATATTTTTGTCATCCGCACTGACCAAATGAATGACGGTGTCTTCTGCAAGTTCAACAGGATAACTGGTCTGGTTCAGTTGATTGGATAGCAGGCTCAGTCCCCGACTGCCTGGTAGTAAATCCGTTTTGTATTCGACTCCACCGACCAGGACCAAATCATCTTCTCTTGAGAGAATTCCGAATTTCCGATACACAGCAGAGAAGGCAGGAGACGGAATCGGACGGATCGCCACCAGCGCTCGCCCGCCGGATTCCACCCAGTTGACGAGTGCAAGCATGGATGCTTGGCTGTCCTGCCATGACGCAAACGCGACGACCACAGTTTTATAGCCGGAAAAATTTGTTATACTCCCGGCACGGATGTCGGAGCTATCATACCTGACCCTCATGCTGTCGAGGATGGCTAGTACATTCTCGAGAAACTCTTCTGTCTCAGGCTGCTGTGAGTCGTATAGAACAAGAGTATCCACGGGCTTGTCAGCAAAATAGCCCGCGACCTCCACATTCTCCTGTGGGAGCAGCTTCTGGTTTCCGTAGCTGAGCGTAGTTTTATAGCTGATACCAGTCCGTTGAACGAGCAGGATCGATGCCAGTACGCTCAGAATGGAGAAAGGAAGCAACAGCATGGTAAAGCTGTATTTCTGCTTCATGGCATCATGCCTTCTACCCAGGCGCTGACCTGTTCTTTCCCATGTTTGGTCCAATTGATATGATTGTTTTGAATTCCGTTTAGGATTTCAGACAGGCGCTTATGGTCTTTTCCCTCCACACAAACGCGTACAGCCTCGATCCATGTCTGCTCGTCTTCCGGCCAATGTTCCCGAAGGTAATTGCTCACCTTCAAGGCAGTGGCATAGTCATGTAGTTCGATGCTGTTCCTTAGCTTGCGAATTAAGGTTAGCTTATCGTTCTTTGCTCTGGTGAGTTTCCTATCCAGAACATCTTGATAGACAACGCGGAGATTTCTCAATAGATGCTCCTCCAGCAGACCGCTGCCAATATACTTTCCTAAAGTATCTATATATTTATCCAGCACAGCCATATCCTCTGGACGGTTCTCCACCGCGACTGCAAGTTTCTGAATGGCTAATTGAAAATCCCTCTGTGCACGAGAGATCGTGGTGGTGGCATAATGCGAAGTTTCTACATCATCGTTGTTCTTGGCCAGCATCAGGATGTCCAGATACTTCAGCGGATCCTCGTAAAGCGTTTCCAGCATAAACTTTCGACGGGTCTTGACGTCGTCAATCAGGATCGCTTCTTCGAGCGGCACAATATTGCCATTTTCATGGTAGCTCTTCAAAGCTTTCCAGAGAATATCGTGTTGTGGGGTAAGCAGATCTATGGGTAGAGGTGTTTTTGCATGCAAGCTAAGAATGCGCAGCAATTCAATGGTGAGAGCCGCGACCGGACCAAAGACAGGCAGGAGGACAACAGGAATGATGTATTCCTTTCGTAAGCTTATCTTCTCGAAAATGATCAGAGCAATGCAGGCTAGGGCGAGGCAGACATGAAGAAAAACCAGAATAAGTGCAGGTTGGGCGTTCATAGAATATCTCCAAAGAAATAATAGCAATGTACAGTTAATGACACCAATTGATTGACGAGCTTGCGCATCCGCTGCTTGAAGGGCTAGGCAACCAGTTGCCACTCTTCCAACAGCATTTCCTGAGCATCCAACAATTTGCAGTGAAGGCCGAGTTTTTCGAGCCGGGCGGCAACTTCTTTGGCAGCCTGCCTATCGGCCTGCGAGAGCAGGATGTAACAGTGCCCATCCGGCCGGATTCCCACGATATCTCCCGCACGAATCCCGCGACTCACCTTTGAATCCAGCTCCTGGAAGGTAACCCCTACTCGTTCGATCATCACGAGCTGATCCACGGCGACTTTATTTTTATTCATCTCAGCACGCGTTCGTAGGATAGTTGTGAACGCCTCGGGGTTCAGTATCCTCGTCGCGGGAATATAGGTTCTTTCATAGTTGGCATCCAGGAATTTGGTGGCGCGTACGAGTGATGCCTGGATCAATCCGCATATCACTTTAAACAAGTTGTAGTAATAGATCGAATAGCTCTCAAATTTCACTGACCAAATGACGATAATTGCCACAGGCACATTGAACGGATAGGAGTTATTGAAGATCGGAGCGATGTAGGCTGGATAGTTTGGTAGCAGCTGGGTGTTCTGAAAAATGGTGCCTTCTTCGATATTCTTAACAGCCTCAGGATAGTTCGATAATCTCAGCGATTTGGCCAGTTTGTGATAGAGCGAGGTGGAGCTGACTTCCAATCTTGCATACTCCCGGTCCGGTTCGAGAGAGTAAATCGCGATGCTATCGTTTTCCATCAGCTCTTCCAGGATGTTGAGCGCCTTGAGATAGACGTCCTGCTCCTGCAGAGTGTCCAACTCTCGCGTGATTGTATAAATTTTTCCAAAGCTGTCGCGATAACTAATTACCTGCTGGCGGAATTCATCTTTCAGCTTGCGGACCTCGTTGAAAACTCCGTAGAGAAACTCATATTTTTCATAGATCAGCTTGGTCTGATTCTTTTCATTATCTATGATGGTTTCATTCCTGTCGCGGTTGTAACCAATGATCAAGCCAGTGACAAAATATAAGACTGGTGGAAACCAATTGCCCACGTTATAGATCAACAGGCTCCAATCGATCTCCAGTTGATACCAGGTATAGATCAATGACAGACTCATGAGGAATGCAGCCAGCATGCCGTATCGCAGCCCGTACACGGAGCCCATTACAACCACAAAGAGCAGCCGAAAATCCACATATTTGTATTGAATCAGGGTACCAGTTAACTGGCTCAGGAACTGGGTCACGAAGGCACCAAGGACCAGTTCAACAGGCTTTAGCAGTTCCACAATCCCGGGGAACCGCTTGAGGAATTCCTGTGATGTAGTTTTCCTGAGTGCATGTGATTCCTCCGACAGTTCTGGATATCTGGCTATCTCAGTGTGCAAATCATGCAGGTCGATCCAGTCGAATACATTTTTGGCAGTCGCTGTGACTGCCGGGCGAGTGAACGCTCTCTTGCTGTCATCAAAGCTAAAGCTTGTCTTCGGAAAATATTTATGGAGTATCTGAGAGATTTGTAGATTCGTGACCGTCACCGATGAAGAAAGATTTATCACCTGCGCAGTTGGGGAGTATTCCTCATCGATGGCGCGCTTCAGGAATTCTGTCACATCGCCCGCATGTAAGAAGTTGCACGGCCTGTCTGCGTCACCTGGAAGCAGTACGGCCTTTTGCCCTCTGCAATCCTGTATGAGCCTGTAGAGAAATCCGGCCTTTTCCTCAGAACCGTACACATAGGGCAGTCTTACAATGGTAACGTTCAACCCGTGTTCATACTGGTAATGCCTGCAATATTGTTCCCCCGTGACGAGAATATGCCCATTGATCGAGGCTGGAGCCGGTTCGGCATTTTCCAGTCCATTTTCCATATTCCCATAGACTTCGGTGGAGGAGATATAAAAGAAGTGCTTGAGATTTCCATGCCGGCATAGTTCCAGCGTGTTTCTTAGCCCATCCAACTGATGTCCTGTGTTAAGACCGGACTGCTCGTCCAGCTGTTCCTCACGGGTTGCCATGAACACTACGCTATCGAAACCATAGGAAGACATTGCTTCCCGAAAAATATCCCGGGCAGGGTCAATGGAATGTACGATCGTCCCTTTTGATTTAATATCTAATAGATCTGCATGGTCAGCTGCCAGCACCACCCTATGCCTCTGTTTCATAAACTCATTTGCAAAAGCCCTGGCAAGTAGCGAAAGATTTCCGGTGATTAAGATGTTCATTGAGTCTCTGTAAGTTGATGTTAATGACCTGAAATGAAATTATTGGAGAAGTATTTGCAATGGCATGACGGGGAATTGTGAAAACAATTTCACTTTTTGTTGCGATGTTTGTCACCCTTTCATTGTGATATTTGTCACATGCCGGACAACTGATAATTAGCTCAGTCCACAACGATTTGGCGAGACCCCTCCAAGGAGGGGCTCGATGCACTTGCCCATCACTTGGAATGCTCGTACAATCAGGGCGGTAATTCAGTAGGGGTAACCCATCCAGTGTATGGAAACGCAGAAAGATCCATAAGACGATGTAGGATGGTTACGCCTGCAAGAGACTAACACCGGGAAAGGAATGAGAATGACGGACCTAAAGAGTTTTGGTGAGAGTATTGTTCAGAATCTTGAGCATGTGATCCTGGGGAAGAATCAGGCTGTGGAGCTGGTGGTGATCGGCCTGTTATGCCAGGGACATGTGTTGATCGAAGACGTGCCCGGGGTGGGGAAGACTATGCTTGCGCGTAGCCTTGCAAAGTCATTGGATTGTACGTTCAACCGCATCCAGTTCACGCCGGATATGCTGCCAAGCGATGTGACCGGCGTTTCCATTTTTAATCAAGAGAACCGCAAATTTGAATTCCGGCCGGGTCCTATTATGGGGCAGATCATCCTGGCCGATGAGGTGAACCGCGCTACCCCCAAGACCCAGGCCTCCCTGCTGGAGGCGATGGAGGAGCGCCAGGTCACCGTGGATGGCACCACGTATCCGCTGCCGCGCCCGTTCATGGTGCTTGCCACTCAGAACCCTATCGAATATGAGGGGACGTTCCCGCTCCCGGAAGCCCAGCTTGATCGTTTCCTCCTGCGCGTGCGTTTGGGATACCCGAACCCGACCGAGGAGATGCGAGTGCTCAACGCCCAGCAGCTCCGGCATCCAATTGAGTCTCTGGAGTCGGTGGTCAGGGTCGATGAGCTCGTGGAGGCCATCGACGAGATCCGGCATGTGTATGTGTCGCCCGCAATCCAGCGCTACATCATCGATCTGGTGGGGCGGACTCGTCAGAGCGGAGATGTGTACCTCGGCGCAAGCCCGCGCGGCAGCCTGGCGTTGTTCCGCACCGGTCAGGCGCGCGCCGCCCTGCAAGGGCGCGACCACGTGCTGCCTGATGACATCAAGGCCCTTGCCGTTCCCGTGCTGGGACATCGCATCATCGTCTCGCCCGCCGCGCGGCTGCGCGAGTTAAGTGCCGACCGCATCGTGCAGGAAATCGTCTATAGCGCACCGGTGCCTGGCGGAGATTACCAGGCCGCAGCAGTGAAAGAAAAGGTGCAAGCGCAGTGACGCCCGGGCGTATTTTTGTTTTTCTTATGCTCCTCGTGGGCGTGGTGGGCACCGCGGTCACGGGACAGACTGTCTACATCCGCATCCTCTACCTCAGCGTATTGTTGATCGTGATCGCCTGGCTGCTGACCATCCCGGCACTGCGCGGGATTCAGGTGGAGCGGACTGCACGCTCGATGCGCGCCGGTGTGGGCGATATCTTCGAAGAGCATTTCGAAATTTCCAACGCCAGCAATCTGCCGAAGTTGTGGCTCGAGGTGGCCAACGAATCGCCCATGCCGCATGCCACAGGTTCGCGGATAATCACCTTTTTACGCGGCAAACAAAAACGGATTTATACCTCCCGCACCTGGCTCACCAGTCGCGGCGGCTTCCCTCTCGGACCGACGACGATCACGTCCGGTGATCCGTTCGGAATTTTCCGTGTTTCGAAAAACTGCCCGGCCACTTCTTCGCTGATGGTCTTGCCGATGATCTTCCCGATCGCCGAATTTCTGACGCCGCCCGGTCTTTTACCCGGAGGCAAAGCGATCCGGCGCAAGTCGCTCGACGTCACACCGCATGCATCCGGTGTCCGTGAATATGTGGCGGGCGACCCGATGAAGCGCATCCACTGGCCTACCAGCATCCGCCGCGGACAGCTAATGGTCAAGGAGTTTGAGCAGGATCCGCAAGCCGAGGTCTGGCTATTCCTCGATACACACAAGAACGCTCATATTGCCAAGACTGGTGAAGAGGCAGAATCCTATCCGATTGACGACCTGCTTTTGCTGCGTCGCCGACAGGTAAAATTGTCACCCTCTACACTCGAGTATTCGATCAGCATTACAGCCTCCCTGGCGCATTACTTCATCGAGCAGAAACGGGCGGTGGGACTCGTGAGCGCTTCCGAGAAATCATTCAAAGTGATCCCTGCGGAACGAAGCGAACGGCAAGAAGCCAAGATTCTGGAAGAGCTTGCTTTCGTTCAGGCGGAAAGCACATACACGTTGCCGGGTCTGGTGACCGCGCAGATGGGACAGTTGCCTCAGGGCAGCAGCGCCATCCTGGTCACGCCGATGATCTGGCCCGAGCTGCTCATCGGCGTGGATAGCCTGCAGCGACGCAACCTGCGGCCGGTGGTCGTGCTGCTGATGTCGCAGTCCTTTGGCAGCCGCGCCAGCAACGAAGACCTGGCGCAATCTCTCGCCGAGCGCAAGGTGCCAGTCTGCCGGGTGTATTGTGAAGCCGATCTCTCCGAAACCTTATCCAGTTTTGCTGTCAATACTTTTACACAGGATGTGTCATGGCGCAGACCCGTATTGTCACACTTGATCTGAACTTTCAGGGACGCTCACAGGCCATCGCCTCGTATCTGATCCGCAGGGGGGATGCGGTTGTGCTGGTCGAAAGCGGACCCGGCTCTACGCTCGCGGCGTTGGAGGCAGGTCTGGCGAACGAAGGCTTATCTGCCCGCGATCTAACTCACCTGCTGCTCACTCATATTCACCTGGACCACGCCGGTGCGGCGGGACAGTTGGCGCATTGGGGCGCGGAGGTGTATGTGCATCCCGTCGGCGCGCCGCACATGATTAACCCCGAGAAGCTCCTTGCCAGCGCCACGCGTATCTACGGCGACCGGATGGATTCGCTATGGGGCGAGTTCCTGCCGGTGCCGGAGGAAAAGCTGCATGTGGCTGAGGATGGGAAGGAAATAGGGATTGGAGATTTGATCTTCTTGCCGGTCCATACGCCCGGTCATGCAGAGCATCACTATGCGTATCTGTTTGAAGATATATGTTTTACCGGCGATGTTGGCGGCGTGCGAATTCCAGGCTTTCAGTATTTGCGTTGCCCGATGGTGCCGCCGGAGCTGCACCTAGAGCGTTGGCATGGGAGCATCAAGCGCCTGCGCGCGCTAAACTTTGCCCGCATCGCGCCGACGCACTTTGGCATTTACGATGACCCCGAATGGCAGCTGCGCGAGGTCGAGAAAGGTTTGTATGACGCCGAGCGCTGGATCGACAAAATGATGGCCGAAGATTCAAATCCGCCCATTGAGGCACTGCGGGAGAGCTTCACTACTTGGATGGTCGAGCAGGCAGCCGCCTTTGGCTTGAGCGAGGATGTGGCCAAGGCGTACGGATTAGCCAACCCACCTGGCATGAGCGCAGACGGATTGCTGAGATATTGGAAGAAAGTAAAAAATGTAGCTTCAACCTCATAGAAATTTACAGCGCCCAAAGGCGCTGTTTCTTTATTCCTTATCTATCTCTCAATCAACTGCATGAGTGAACCACTTGTTCCCTCGGTGAGGGAACTGGGGGCATCCAAATTGGCACCCGGATCTACACCCACACCGAGGCGATAGACGAGCTCGCCGCCGATCCAGGCTGTGATCAATGCTAAGCCAGACCCAGTCAGGGCGAGGAGCTTTGCCGGTTGATCCGGCACAAAATTCGTTCTACGACCGCGTAACCGTGCACTTATTGCATAGAGTACCACAATGACGAAGTTTCCCAGACCGTGCCAGGCACCGATCCGTTTTGCGCGGGAGTTACGCGGGATTGCCAGCCAGTCCACCAGCCCGAAGATGGCTGCCAGTAAACCACCGACTACTCCCGACACGATCATGTAAAAAAAAACAATGGCAAGAACCGGTTTGCGGACGATCGAATACAGAATATCGAAGATCACGGCTGACGCGAGTAATCCCAGGGGGAAGACTATCAACATGGGGTGAACTGGGTGTCCGAACAGCTTTACTCTCCTTTCCATTCTTTACTCCTTTTCTCGATCATCCGAGGGTAAAGAAGTTACTTGCACATATCAATCGGGGAATCACCTATATTTAGCTACGGAACTTCCCCATGGTAGCTCATCTCTCCGCGCTCGGCGAAGGTTTTCAACCGAGCCGGATATCGACCTAAGTTCTCGATGAGGAGCCGAAAAGATTTGGGAACGAGAAAAAGTCAATCTCTGTGTTCTCTGTGCCCTCGTGGCTAACTCCCGTAAAAGCTGGCTGACCGTCCCAATTGTGAATCAGGCAACCCATCGAGCGATAAGTGCTATTTTAGCTGTACCCAGATCGCATCTGCGGGAGAAGTGGAGCCCGGAACCCAGATCTTAATCTCGGTAAGTCCAGGGGGAAGACCGCTCATATTAACTGTTCCCGACATATCTCCCTCTTTGTTTTCGCGGATTAATAAGCCATCCTGATAAAACTGGACGTTCATTGGACAGGAGGCTGGAGTCCAGGAGATGGTTAAAGACCTATCCACTTGACCGTCGGAGTCTGTGGGCAGGGCGTCAATTCTTGCCATAGAGCAATCCGGTTCGGACTCCGGAACATGGGTCTCCGTAGGTAGTAGAGGCCCAGATGTCGATGTGGAGGCGAGCACTGATGTCGACGTCTCAGACGTAACAATTCCTCTGATAAAGGTAACCTGATCAATGTAGACGTTGTAAGGAGTCTGGTTTGAATTCCCGTCGAGTTGAATTGCTATTGCAAGCCGATCTATTTCTCCCGGTACAGCAGCAGGCAAAACAGCTAAGCCAAGTTGGTGCGTTTGCTCGTCGATTGTAAAACTCTGATAATAAATCTGGTTATTAACAATCCCTCCGTTCAGTGCAAAGCTATGCCATTCATCTGCCTCTAAACACTGAGAAATATTTGGGTTGAGTCCTACCCATTGATTGCCCGGTGGTTGGTTGGCATCCCAGTAACGCCACTGGGGAGCACCATCACCCACGTTCTGCCACTGCAAAGCAATTTCATAGCGTTGGTCCTCATGCCACTTATTCATGGTGAACTCAATGGCTTGCACTGCAGAAGCGCTTCCTTGATTATTACAGGTGGTATCCGGGGTGAACAGAAAAGACATCGAAAGGACAAATGAATTCGCTTCTGGTTCGGCAGGCAGATTTCGATAACAATGCACATTGGAGAACGGATCGCCACCCGTAATGGAACATTGGAGTGCCTGGCCATCCAATGATGGGACGTCTACATTTTTTAGATCCCACAATGGGGCGCCTTCTGTGTAAACAGCCCATTCCTCGACGTCCTTTTCCAGATTTGCTATTTCTGGAGTGGACGCTTCGGTTGGTTCAGTGGCGCTCACGGTTATGAGCGTCGGCACGGGCAGGGTAGCAGTTGACCGGACCGGTGGGGTCCGAGTGTTGGTTGGCCCTGGAGTAGCTGGTGGTACAATGTCAATCTCTCCAGGAAAGGCAGGTCCACAGGAGACAAATGCCAAGGCGCCTATCAAAAGAAGAATGCTAATTCTTATTGGGCTTCTAATCATGGCAAGTCCAGTGGAGCTTTAAGAGCAAGAAAACGACCTATTGCGTTCTGTATAACTCAATAGAGTTTGACCTAGCTTTAACACTGTCTGGGTTTAACTTTGTATGTCGTTGGTGCGCTTGATCAGTGACAACGGCAAACACAGTGTAGCGTTTATTGATAGATTTTGAATCAGTTTCCTCGCCGAGATAACAATAGCCTTCAAAACCATTTTCCTCCGTTCGCAGCACCTCTGGCTGGACATATTCAGCAACCCCGTCATATACGATCAGATAAACAAACCAATCTTCAGGGATAGTGGCTGTGCCTTTTATAAAGACCTGGTATGGCACATCTATCAGTACTTCGCGATCACGCTGGATCGTGTTAATGCTGATGTTAGGTTCCACTATATTATCAGGTTGCAAGAGTATTGGCGAATTTAGCAGCTGCTTTGCTTCTGCTGTCTGGGTTGCTCTGAGGGGAATGAGAATTCCGTCTCTACCGGCGAAATAGCTGAGAAATGCTCCAACTATGGTGGTAAAGGCACCGATAATGGCAATTGCCAAAGGAAGGCGGTCCTTATCTTGGTTTCTGTTTTTAGACATATGTTTTTCCCTTGTCCTGGCCTAAAACCAAAAGAAAAAGTCAAACCCGCTGCTATGATGCAGTAAGCTATGGAAATGCGCTATACATTTCCCACATACTTAGTACTATACAACCTTTTTGCTGATACTGCAATAATGTGATTTCTTGAACAATATTCCCAGCATAGAATGACTTATTGCCAACGCCGACACATGCCCTGTTTTTCTTTCTCCTTGACAGAAGTGACGCTCAATGAGTGATGCTTAGAAGGGAGAATTTTTCACCAGGCAAGGGTTATAATCCTCTTCAATGTCTAGAACGCGTACGAATCAGGAGTGGCTCCATGATTTGAATGAAGGTGCCGCCGTGCAGGACGTTGCCGTCGCGGATCTGCGCGAGCTTTTGCTGCGCGCCGCGCTGTATTTCTTCAACCGCAATGTGGGTGACTTTGAAGGGTTGGAGCAGGATGAGATCATGCAACGCGCAGAAGATTGTGCACAGGATGCTCTGATCGCCGTGATGAAACATCTCGCGGATTTCCGGGGTGACAGCAAGTTCACGACCTGGGCATACAAATTTGCCATCAATATTGCCATGGTAGCGGCTCGACGCGAACGCTGGAAGGCAATTTCCCTGGACGAGCTGGCTTCCTATGAGGAATCATATTTCAGCGAAGCCATACTGGAGGACAAATCGGCCGCAGCCGCTCCTGAGCAATCTGCTGTACAGACGGAGCTACGAGTGATCATCCGGGAAGTGATCGAACACGAGCTCACCGAAAGACAGCGCCAGGTCCTGATATGGATGGTCTTTAACGATGTTCCCATGGATGAAGTCGTCCGCCACCTGGGCACCAACCGGAACGCCGTTTATAAAATGCTGCACGATGCGCGCCGTAAGCTGAAAACCGGCTTGCAAGCCCGCGGGTTTGACATCGGCGAGACAATCACCTCGTTTGGCACCTCAGGGTAAGATTCTGGCGGATCGTGAAACGAACGAATAAGGAACAACTGTGAAAAAAGATCGTTTTGAGCGCTGGCTGAAACATATTCATGAGACGCAGCAGGAGGAGATCTCCTGCTCTGAATGCTTTGATTCCGTATCTCACTTTGTCGAGGTGGAGCTGTTGGGCGAGGATCCGGCGATTAAAATGCCTCAGGTGAAGCAACACTTGAATCAATGCGCGGCCTGCCGCGAGGAATATGAGACGCTGCGCGATCTTGCACGTCTGGAAAAGGATGATCAACTGCCGTCGGTGGACGATCTGCGAGACTCGCTACCCTAGCTTCTAATTTTGGTACACGCCCCATTGGCGCTTCCAGCGAACTGGAAGCGCTTTTTATTTTGGTAAGAAAGTCCGCTTGTCTGAAACTAATGAGCAGAAATTTGTCTTCGAAAGGCTAGGATCTGGAAATTTGTGCCATGCTTACGTACGAAAAAATTTGTAGAAACCCGCATGTTGCGATGAGCCTGATTGGGATGTCTCTTGTGGAATTTGAGAAGCTTCATAGCGAGTTTGAGCTTGCTTATCGCGCACATGCAGGCTCACTAGAATATACGCGACGGGATAAGCTGAGACGCCGGCGGGCTGTGGGCGGGGGCCGGAAGCACAAATATTCCTTACGCAATCGCTTATTGATGACTTTGTTCTGGCTAAAAGCATTTACAACCTATGAAGTCCTGGGTTCCCTTTATAAGCTGGATAAAACTACTGTGCAGGACAATCTCAACGATGTGCTGGACGTCCTGGCCAGCATGAGAACTCCCAACTTGGAACGTCCGCCGTCAGACATCCCTAAATTACGTTCTTTGCAGGAGCTAATTAACGCTTTGCCTGAGTCTCGTCTCATCCTCGAAACCGACCAGCAGGGTATTAAATGAACTCATTTTTATTGCCCCACAAACCTATTGATTAGCCCCTTATCTTGTCGAATAATGATGCCGCTGGCCAATGATCAAAGAATCCAGGACACCGGTCAAAATTCAGACTAGAGTCCAATCCAGATGTGCAACTTAACCGTATATTCTTTTTAAGAATCATCAATGCACACGTAGTACATTGCCTCTTCGTGAGAAGAAAGGAGAGTGTAGGCATAACGTTTATAACGAAAATCTTTTGGGGGAGGGTGCCCGCTCACTTTTCCCAGACATATATCTCTGGGCCCCCTACTGACATGGTGAAACGTTTGTTTTAGGGCAAAGAAAGGAGAGCGCATGCTAAACCAGTGGAGGCTTTACAAACCGTTAATCAGTTCAGGAGTGTTTCTCCTGATTGTTGTCTTGTTTGGTGTGGCCGCCCGGCAAGCGAGGGCCGGCCAATCGCAAGACTTGATTGGTGAAGGCAAGCAGATCTTCCGCTATGACACCTTTGGCGATGAGGATTTCTGGGGCGGCCAGCTTATGTTGCACCAGGCAATCCAGGGCGAGCAGTTTGGCGGTGTCGGCCCCGGGGTAAGCCCCGCGACGGCCCTGGCGGTGGGGCTCAAGGTGGATGTGCAAGCCCTGCCCAAATCCCTGCAAAACCAGCTCAAGCAGGGCAAGGTCGATCTGAATGACCCGGCCGTGACTCTGGCACTTCTTAAGTTAAATGCTGTCGTTGGCGTCAGTGGATTTTTCAACGAGGACGGCAGTCTCAGTTCCATCGGCATCACGTGCGCCTTATGTCACTCCACCGTCGACGATTCCTTTGCACCGGGAATTGGTCATCGTCTGGATGGCTGGGCGAACCGTGACCTGAACGTGGGCGCGATCATCGCCCTCTCACCGGACTTAAGCCCATTCCAGACCATCCTGGGCCTGGACCGGGAGACAGTTGTAACTGTTCTGAATAGCTGGGGACCGGGGAAGTTCGACGCCGAGCTGGTTCTGGATGGCAAGGCGTTTAACCCCGAGCAGGTCACAAATGGTGTAGTGACCGGTACAAATGTTCCCGGCGCTACGCTGCTTCCACCGGCATTCGGCCTGGCAGGTGTCAACTTGCACACCTACACGGGTTGGGGATCGGTGCCGTACTGGAACGCGTACGTTGCCAATGTTTTGATGCATGGTAAAGGAAACTTCTATGATCCAAGGCTCGACAATGCCGAGCAATTCCCACTTGCGGCTGCAAACGGGTTTGGTCATATACAAAGCCCTGTCGATCTAATTACGCCAAAGCTGCCCGCTCTACACGCGTACCAGATATCGCTTCTGGCTCCGTTGCCTCCAGAGGGAAGCTTTAACCCGAGGGCAGCCGCGCGCGGACAGGAGCTCTTTGAGGGAAAAGCGAACTGCGCAAGCTGTCATGTTCCGCCTCTGTTTACCGAGCCAGGTTGGAGCATGCATACTCCCGAAGAAATCGGCATCGATTCCTTCCAGGCAGACCGGTCACCTGATCGGATGTATCGCACTACCCCACTCAAGGGCTTGTGGACTCACACCAAAGGTGGCTTCTATCATGATGGACGCTTTGCCACCCTGCTGGATGTTGTCAACCACTATGATGCCCATTTCGGCCTGGGGTTGACCAACCGCGAAAAATCTGACCTGGTCGAATACCTGAAATCGCTGGGTGATGTTTCGTTACCCCCGCCATAAGCCACTCATGTTTCCATTAGCGCTCCCAAAGAATTGGGAGCGCTTTTTTCTTTTAGTAAGAAAACTGGATTCTGTGCAACTCATAAGCGGAATAGTTGCTTAGCTTGTATTACAGTCGGGTCTTTCGTTTCATGACCTCGAAACGATGGCGAGCTACGGAAGTTGCAATAAATGCTGGCAGGCAACAAACAGAAATAAGGAGAGATCATGAGAGATTACAAATATCTGATTATCGGGGGCGGGCTGGCCGGGGATGCGGCTGTACGTGGCATTCGTGAGCTGGATAACGAGGGTTCCATCGGTATGATCAGCATGGAGCCCGATCCGCCTTATGTTCGTCCCAATCTTTCCAAGGGATTGTGGAAAGGCCGTCCGATAGAAAAGATCTGGCGCAATACAAGAGATCAAGGAGCAGAATTGCTCCTGGGACGAAAGATTACCGAGCTCGACCCGCAGAAGAAATGCCTCCGTGATGAATATGGTGATGAATATACGTTCGAGAAATTGCTGATCGCCACAGGCGGCTCACCAGTCCGTCTGCCATTTGGGGGTGAGGACATTATCTATTTTCGTGATCTGCGCGATTATCATCGCCTGCGCGCGTTAAGCGAGAATGGCGATCAATTCCTTGTGATTGGAGGCGGTTTTATCGGTTCAGAGATCGCCGCCGCGCTGACGATGGTGGGCAAGAAAGTGACGATGGTCTTTCCGGATGAGGGGATCGGCGCAAACATTTATCCGGGCGATTTGTCACGCTACTTGAACGATTATTACCGCGAGAAAGGGGTGGAGGTCGTGACGAATGATTCGGTGGCAGGCGTTGAACAGAACGGAACCCGGCTCACCGTTCGGACTCGAAGCGGTCGCGCCTTCGAAATCGATGGAGTGGTGGCTGGAATCGGCATCCGGCCCAATCTTGAACTGGCACAGCAGGCCGGTCTGCACATCGAAAACGGGATCGTGGTCGACGAGCATTTGGTGACATCCGTTCCAGACGTTTACGCGGCAGGGGATGTGGCGAATTTTCAGCATGAAGCGCTCGGAAAGCGCGTGCGTGTGGAGCACGAAGACAACGCGGTCCACATGGGCAAACTGGCAGGTCGCAACATGGCGGGCGCGCATGAGTCATACGCGCACACGCCCATGTTCTACTCTGACCTATTCGAGCTTGGCTATGAAGCCGTGGGAGAGCTCAACAGTAATCTGGAAACCGTGACCGATTGGCAGGAGCC
>DATHTL010000237.1:0-120028 GCA_035463255.1 Anaerolineales bacterium
GTGGCGAGTCGATCGAGAGTCCCGCGCGCGCGAGCAGGGCTTCCGCGATCTCATAGGCTTCGGGGTGAATGGCAGACGCATCCAGAGGGTTTTTCCCGTTTTGAATGCGCATGAATCCGGCAGCCTGCTCAAAGGCTTTCGGTCCGAGTCCGGCTACTTTGCGCAGCGCGGTTCGTGACTTAAAAGGTCCATTTGCATCGCGATGCGCAACAATATTCTCTGCCAGCTTTGGACCGACTCCCGCCACGTGCGTGAGCAAAGCCGGGCTGGCGGTGTTCACATCCACGCCGACCTTATTGACCACGCTTTCGACAACACCATCCAGCGCGTGGGCGAGAGACGTCTGGTCCACGTCATGCTGGTACATGCCCACGCCGATCGATTTGGGATCGATCTTTACCAGCTCCGCCAGCGGGTCGTGGGCGCGGCGCGCAATGGACACGGCGCCGCGGATCGATACATCCAGCTCAGGAAATTCCTGGCGCGCCAGCGCCGAAGCGGAATATACAGATGCACCCGCCTCGTTGACGATCAGATATTTGGCCTGCGGCGCGTTGCGGGTCAGTTCGGCGACAAGTTTCTCTGTTTCACGCGAAGCCGTTCCATTCCCGATACTGATGAGAGTGACTTGATGCCGGTTGATCATATCCTGAAGAGTATCGAGCGCACCTTTCCAATCATTCTTGGGCTCGTGGGGATAGATCGTGCCTGTATCGAGCAGTTTGCCGGTTGCATCCACAACGGCAAGTTTGCAACCAGTGCGGAAGCCGGGATCGATACCCAGGATAACGTGATGAGCAAGCGGCGGCTGGCTGAGGAGCGCGCGCAGGTTGTTGGCAAAGACCTGGATCGCGTGGCTATCCGCGCTTTCGCCTTTCTCCCGTCGGACGTCACGCTCGATGGCAGGCAGCAAAAGCCGTTCGGCGGAATCCTGGATGGCAAGCGCCAGCTGATCGGCAAATGGGGACAGGATATCCTGCTCGAATTCCGCCTGGATGGCATCCAGCCAGTCACGCTCGGGCACGTCGACATGCACGCGCAGGATGTTTTCCTTTTCGCCGCGCGCGATGGCGAGGGTTTGATACGGCTGCAGGCGGTCGACGCGACATTCGAATTCATAATACGATTGGTAGACACCCTTTTCATCCACCGCATCTTTTATTTTTTCGACACGGATCCTGGAAAACTTCAGAGCCTTCTGACGGACGGTCGCTCGGACGTTGGCATGCTCGCTGATCCGTTCTGCCACGATATCGCGCGCACCCTGGAGCGCTTCAGCAACGTTTGTCACTTGATCGTTGAGGAACTTCTCTGCAATCTCTTCGGGGAGTCCCTCTGCAGGCTGTGCGATGATGATATCCGCGAGTGGATCCAATCCTTTCTCGCGTGCCACCATGGCGCGTGTGCGGCGTTTCTTTTTGTACGGCGCGTAGAGATCTTCCAGCGCTGTCATTGTGGCAGCGGCGTGGATGCTCTCCCGCAGTTCATCGGTCAGTTTGCCCTGCTCTTCGATCGAAGCAAGGATCGCGACGCGGCGTTCATCGAGTGCGCGCAGACGGATCAGCTCATCTGCAATGATGCGGATCTGTTCGTCGTCGAGCGAGCCGGTCATTTCCTTGCGGTAACGTGCAATGAAGGGGACGGTATTCCCGTCATCCAGAAGCTTGATGACGGCGGTGACTTGAGACGGTTTGACATTCAATTGGGAAGAGATCTGTTCGGCGTGAGTCATGGGAGCGATTTTATCATGCGTGAAACTGATTGCCTTTTCCATAAAAAACAGATCGAAAGCTCGACGCTTCCAACCGCACTGAGGCGGTGGCCCGGGCCAGGCAATTCGGCATCCTCCCCTAAACCCGATTTACCCTGCAAATAAACCCTCGAATATCCCGTTTGGCAGATGCGGGTTTCTTACACGCGCGATACATTAGAGACAGGAAGAAGGAGAATCGCTATGCCCGAATACTACGAGATCAAGATTAAGGGACATCTGGATTAGCGCTGGTCAGGTTGGTTTTCAGGTTTGGAATTGAAATAGCTCGATGGAGACGAAACATCGCTTTTGGGCTCGCTGCCCGACCAAGCGGCACTTCATGGACTACTTGAACGCATGCGCGATCTCAACTTGACGTTAATCTCCGTGGTCAGTGGTAATTCATTACATACAGCTTCTAATAAAGAATAATGTTGAGGTCCTGAATGTCAATGAATTGATCGACTCAAAGAGCGGGATGAGCTGCTATGAGGATGTGAAGATGGAATCACCCATACAACGAAACGAACCAAATACTTTTGTCGTGAAGGGCATCAAGCGCTGGGCAGTTCAGATGATCGCTTCGCTGCTCATTTTCGGCTTGCTCCTATTTGTTCTAGCCGGAAAATGGACTTGGACTGCCGGGTGGGTGTACCTCGGCATGAACGCGATCACCCAACTCTTGAGTGCTATCGTTCTCATTCCGCGTCAGGCGGAGATGCTGTCGGAGCGGTCGAAGGTCCGTGAAGGCACGAAGGGCTGGGACCGAGTGCTGGCACCCGCCATCGTGATTGTGGGCACACTCGCCGTACTGACGACCGCTGCACTGGACGCGCGTTTCGGATGGAGTCGACCGGTAGACGTGGGCTTGTGCGGATTTGGGGTGGTGCTTGCCTTTACGAGCCAGATGTTCGTGCTTTGGGCAATGGCCTCCAATCCCTTCTTTGCAGCAACGGTCCGCATTCAAGAAGATCGTGGGCACAAGGTGACGACTAGCGGTCCGTACCAATTTGTTCGCCATCCAGGTTACTCCGGTTCGCTGCTTTATACCTTGCTGGTGCCGCTGGTACTACGGTCGTGGTGGACTTTTTTCCCGGCATTGATGACCGTTGCATTGATTGTTATTCGTACCAGACTGGAAGATCAAACACTTCAGGCAGAGCTGCCTGGTTATAAAGAATATACGAGCAGAGTCCAGTACCGACTGATCCCCGGCATTTGGTAGGCACGATTCCTTGTAAAAACCCAACCTATTGATTACGAGGCGTTGCGCCGAAGAAGAAAGAAATGATAATCCTCGTTGCCGGTTCCCATGGCATGATTGGTTCAGCCGTCACCCATCACTGGATTGAATGTGGTCATGAGGTTGTTCACCTCGTTAGAATCACACCTGGCCGAGGTGATGTCTGGTGGGATCCCGACGCCGTTAACCTTGCCACCATGCGATGGGCAATGTGCTGCCTCCGAGAAGCCAAAAAAATTTTGCGCGCCAATCGGGTAGCACAGTTTCTGGCCGCGTTTGCTGAGCATGATTTCCTGTCATATCCTGCGTTTTTCCGCAGACAATCGAGTACCGTCACAAGCGTAGGTTAAAGAGGAGGATGAATGGAAACCAGACATCTAAAGATTGGTGTAGTCCAAGTGGATAGTGAGGTGGGGAATGTCTCCGCCAACCTGGAACATGCCGGGGAGCTAGTAAATGCGGCCGCCCGGCAGGGAGCGCAGATCGTATTAACTCCTGAGCTGATGCCCTGCGGCTACACCCTGACCGAGGCCATTTGGAATTACGCCGAACCGTTTGCCGGTCGCACCGTTGCATGGCTCACACGGCTTGCAAAACAGCTCAATATCTTCCTAGGGACCAGCTTTCTAGAGGCTGATGGCGAGGATTTCTACAATACTTTTGCCTTGGCAGTTCCAGATGGATCGATCGCGGGAAGGGTGCGAAAGAATCCCCCCGCCTCCCTGGAAGCCTTTTTCTATCGCGGCGGAAACGATCCGCATGTGATCGAGACCGCGCTTGGACGGATCGGGGTGGGCGTCTGCTACGAGAACCTTTTATATGAACACCTGCGGGAAATGCAGCAAGCCTCGGTCGACCTGATTCTGCAACCGATGGCCGCGGGGCGACTTAAGCCCATGAGGGACGGAGATATAGAGCTTTTTGACAGCATGATCCAAAGGTGCGCGCCCTATCATGCCAGAACGTTGGGTGTGCCAGT
Source organism: Anaerolineales bacterium (assembly GCA_035463255.1). GTDB lineage: Bacteria > Chloroflexota > Anaerolineae > Anaerolineales > Villigracilaceae > Defluviilinea. The sequence goes on from DATHTL010000237.1 coordinate 3,976, forward strand.
GGCATTCGCAGACCGGACTGGGCCTATCAGCACCGAACTGCCGGGTGGATTTGGCGAATTCCATAGCACTTTTCCGGGCTACTCCCAGATTGTGGACTCGGACGGAGCGGTGAAAGCGCGGATGAAGGCTGAGGAAGGGGTGATTGTTGCCGAGGTTGTCTTGGATCCCAAGCGAAAGCGTTCAAAAAGACCGCGCTGTTACGGGGGAATGTGGGCTTTTCCCATGCCCTGGTTCGCCCATATCTGGCCGGAAACCCAGCAGATGGGTGAGAAAGATTATATGGAAAATCCGCGGCGAAGGCAGGCAGCGCTCACAGTAGCGAAATGACACCACCTAACTGGCGCAGTTCATCGGCCATGAAGCTGCACGCCTTGCAGCTCAATTGGAGCAATTCATCTCGAAGTCAACTGTTTTCTGTGCTTCGACGAGCACTCTAGATAAATGGTTGGAAATGAGGAAAGAGTGAAAAGCCCTAATTCTCCTTGTAGCAATCTCGTTGTTGCTTACTTTCTGGAGCACATACAGGAGCAAGGTAACTCGACGTACATCGCAGAGGGAGAACTGCGGGCTTCTCATCGCCTCTTGCGTGAGGCTCCATACGAGGACTTTGGCCCCCCGGGAATAATGACTTCCAAACCGAACTCCAGCCGATCCCGGCCTACCGGCCCATTGAACTCGTTTTTGCTCTGCGCCCAACAGCCTGGCAATTCGCGAAAGGCGTTCGTGTCACCATCGCATTCGCCGACGCAGGCAACTTCGGCACGCCGATTCTAGATCCAGCACCCATGCTGCAAATCCTGAGAAATAAAGGGAAACCTTCCTACGTGGATTTACCCATTATTCAATATCCTTGAAGAAATAATTCGCGAATTCAGTTAATTTTTTCCTCTGAGGAAATATGAAATCAAGATTCATCTTTGTGGCTGCACTGCTGCTGGTTCTATTGCCTAGTTGCGCTCAATTGAATCAGCCCCTAAAGCTGACCCCATGTACTATTGCAGGTCAGTCTGCCCAATGTGGATCACTGCCAGTGTATGAGAATCGGGATACCCGCACTGGTCGGATGATCGATTTGAAGGTCGCGGTCATTAAGTCTACCGGTCCTCAACCAGCAAAGGATCCGGTGTTTCTCCTTTCTGGAGGCCCTGGGGTTGCAGCAACAGAAGATACGGGAAATATACAATTAGTTCTTTACATCCAGAATCATCGAGATGTAGTCTTGGTCGACCAGCGGGGAACAGGTGGACCGAATCAAGTTACCGCTCCCACCACGCCTGATTGGTCTGGGCTAAGCCCTAGCGAAGTCGAAAAAGCATACGCGGGTTGGATAAAAGAGCAACTTCCAAAACTTGATATCGATATGCGTTATTACACCACTTCGGTTGCCATGGATGATCTGGATGAAGTGCGTCAGGCGCTCGGCTACGAACAGATCAACTTATTTGGGGCATCCTATGGAGCGACCGCTGCTCAGTACTATCTACGCCAGCATGAGCAACATGTGCGCAGCGTTGTTCTTGTGTCCGGCTCACTTGGAAACATCCCGATCTGGGAACGACAGGTGGCAAACGCGCAGCATGCTCTGGACGCGACATTTTCCCGCTGCGAAAGCGATCCCGCCTGCCATGCCGCTTTTCCTGAGGTAAGGACAGAATTTGCTGCGCTCCTGGAAAGATTAGGTGAGGAACCTATCGTTATAGAATGGGAAGGGGGTACTCTGACATTGACGCGTGATCTTTTTGCAGCAAAAGTGGAGGATATGACCCGGGATGCGGGTCGGGCAGCTGCTTTGCCGCGCTTGATCCACCGGGCTTACGCTCTGGACGACTGGCAAACGTTTGGGAACGCTTCATGGGGTGATTGGACCGACCTGCTCATGGGCTATAGCATTCAATGCAACGAAAAATGGGCAGCCTTTTCGCCGGAGGATGTATCCCGCCTGGGGCAGGATTCCTATTTGCTCGGTTGGAACCTTTTCCGGGCGAACAAATATGCGCTAGTCTGCAAATACTTGCCGAAAGGGATTACCCCGGAAGGTGACAGCGGCCAACCTGGCTCCCAAGTCCCCGTCTTGCTCTTTAACGGCGAGCTCGACCCCTTGGATCCACCAGCAAATGTCGCCGGTTCGGAGAAAACCTGGCCCAACAGCCTGGCTTTGACTTTACCGTCTCGTGGTCATTCAATTTCAGACTACACCACTGCAGCCTGTATATTGAGGATCACTGGCAAATTTATTGAGGCAGCCTCTGTGCAGAATCTCCCCACCGAGTGCCTGCAAGACATTAAGCCAATCCCGTTCGATACGAGCAAGTAAACAAAAGCGTTTGCACATGCTGGTAACTTCGACACACCGATTCTGAATTCTGCACCCACACTGCACTCTTTAGGGATAAAAGCCATCCATCATTTGTAGAATTACTTATGGTTCAAATTCCCTGATTTGAGGTCATACCCGGGCGCGTGGCACACGCCTCCATCGCTTGAGCGTTGCCCTGGTATTGCTGACATTCAATGTGGCGATTATCCTGTGAACCGAATGGCTGGAGATATAAGATGAAAAGTCAAATTGCTCAAACCATGAGAGGACCTATTGAATATACATGGCAGGGTCACGGTCCTGTTGTATTGGTCTGTCACGGCACCTCCGAAAATTGCTATTCCGGCAGTTCACTGGCGCCATTGCTGGACGCCGGATTTAGTCTGCTAACCGTTTCTCGACCAGGATATGGCCGTACTCCATCGGATGTTGGACGCAGCAACACAGAGGCAGCTGATTCAGTGGTTGCACTTCTCGATCATTTGAAGATCCAAGCATGTTCAGTCATCGCGATATCCGGGGGAGGACCGACCGGCGTGACACTGGCAGCCAGTTATCCGGAGCGTGTAAACAGCCTGGTGCTGATCGCCGCAAATACAGATACGGAAAACCGTCAGAACGATCCCGCCTATGGCAGCCAAAAAGCCTTTTACGGGCCGTTGCATGGTTTGTTTTGGGGTGTGTTACGTTTGTTCAGTACGATCTCACCCTACAAGACTGCCCTGCAAACTCTAACAATATTTTCCACACATGACCCAAAGGATACAATGAGCCGGCTTTCGTCTGAAGATATTCGAGCCCTGAGTCATTTCTTTCGTGGTCAAACTTCTCGTCAGGGAGCCTTGAATGACTTGACTCACGTCGTGACAAGGGAGGTAATGCAAAAAGTCACTTCGCCGACCTTGATCATTCACAGCCGGGAAGATGCATCCATTCCATTTCATCATGCCGAGTGGTCTCTCGAGAATATTCCCAATGCGAGATTGTGTGAGAGTGGGTTCACCGGTCATTTCTATTGGATCGGACCTGATTGCGAGAGAATCTACCAGAGCATGATCGATTTTCTTCGAACTCATGTGTCGAATAGAGTTTTTGTTCATGGCTGACAGCTACCGGTTTCCCAACCTTTTTCGTATCTGACTTGTATATTACATAGATAAGCGCTTACGACAATGGAGCCAAAAACAGAAGATTTGCCAGCGAAGCACGCCGTGGAGCGGCAGTGTGGACAAGCCATACACCGTTTGAAACGCGGTGATATCGGTGGGCTGGAATGCTTGATTGCCCGGTATCAGGGGAAAGCCCTTCGAACTGCTTTTTTGATCACACATAATGAGCAGATGGCCGAAGATGTGGTCCAAGACGCCTTCGTCCGTTTCTACCAGCGCGCAAATTGTTTTGATGCGTCGCGTCCATTTGAGCCCTATTTCATGCGCAGTGTTGTCAACGCAGCGCTGAACTGCATCGAGCGAGAGAAAAAAGCAAGGACCTTTACCGAGGCAGATACCTCCGAACTGGAAAGCCTTCTGGAAGAGGCAGCTTCCGTCGAGGAACAGGTAGAGTTCAACACGCTCAAGTGGCAGATCATGGAAGTTCTCGCAGAGCTGCCGCCCCGTCAGAGAGCCGTGATCGTCCAGCGCTATTACCTTGAAATGAGTGAGAAGGAAATGTCTGAAGCGCTGGACTCTCCGCCAGGAACGATCAAGTGGCTGTTGAATGCAGCGCGCGATCGTCTGCGGTCGCTGCTTGGCTCAGAAAGGATGGCGGAATGAACAAAAAACCCTATTCCCAAATCCTGGACAATGTGGCTCGTGATCATTTGGCTGCAAATACCGATCTGGCTCCGCGTATTTTGGCGCGAATTCAGAAAGGAAAAAGTGCAACCATGCAACCACGTACAAGCGAAGCAGTCCTGCGGATGAAAGTTTTTGCAACAATATTTCTGATCCTGCTGGCGCTGGTCATCGGGCTGGTGAGTGTGCCGAGTGTGAGAGCAGCGATCCAACGCTGGATGGGTTATGTGCCAGGCATCGGCTTGGTCAGCGAAGGACAGATCCGTGTGCTGGCGGAACCAGTTTCCGTTACGCGGGATGGAATTACTCTGACCATTGAACAGGCACTGGCAGACTCAAGCCAGACGACCATTGTGTATTCCGTCGATGGGCTGACGTTAGATATGTTGGATGCCAACCCTCTTGTAAATACGCCAGGCTGTTACAAGGATGCAGTCCTGCGTCTGCCAGAAGGTGAACTTTCGCAAACGCAACAAATTGGAACAAGCTGGATGTCCGGTTATGAACATAAGACCGTATATCCTGCCATCGCCTCTACAGCCAACGAAGCGACCTTGGTGATGCCTTGCATTCGCTCGGCACTGCCTGGAAAAGCTCCTGAGAATTGGGAACTATCGTTTCGCCTGATCCCCGCTCCGCCCGACATGACGGCCTTCCCGGTGATCGAGATTTCCACGCCCGTGCAGGCAACCGCGATCACCCTTCCACAAACAGAGGCTCCTACCCAATTGCCAACGGGGAAGGTATCTACGGAAGGGATTTCTCTATCGTTGGACCGCGCGGTACAGATGGACGATGGCTACCTGATCTATGCGACCTTGCATTGGGAAAACACAGGCTTCAGCTCCCTCGACCTCTTCGACCCAACAATGCTCCACCTGTTGGATGCGAATGGAAGGGAGATCACATACAGTTTCGACTACGAGGCGAACAACAGTCTGACTCCCGAACGTGGACAGACAGCGTTCGCCATCCGGACCGCGCCCATTCGAGTCGCCGGGCCTGTAACACTGGTCGTCGACTCGGCTGCAGTTACAGTGGCTGTGCCCACGGATGCGAGCTTCACATTTGACCCGGGTCCTGATCCTCAACCCGGTCAGGTCTGGGAGCTGAACCAAGATCTCGATGTTGGATATGGTTATACCTTGCAAGTGTTGAGAGCAACCTATCCCAAGCCGCCGCTGGAGAATCTACCTCAACAGGCTGGTTTCTCGTTCGAGATGCAATCGGAGACTGGCGTCACGAATGCCATGTTGTTCGACCATGATCATCCGCTCGCAGGCGGTGGAGGCGGAGGCGGATCCTTCACGGGAATATTCAGCGCGGGCTTTTCTTACGCAGGAACCATGCCCAAAGGTCCAATTACCGTGAGTGTTGAATCCATATCCGTTGAATTGCAGGGTCCCTGGGAGGCAGCCTGGACACCGCCTGTGAACGAAGCACAAATTGTACCTACACCTCAACCTGAAGCTTGCCTGACACGCGAAAGCTGGCCGCAAGCCTTGCAAGCTCATGCCTCCTTGCCAACCGGTATCAGCGGGACACTGGCTCTCTTCGATGTAGTACCGCCTACTTATAACTATCAGGCATCTGTGGTCAAGCTTGATGGCAGCATTGTGAAATCCATTGGGTTTGGGTCTGCGCCTTCCCTTTCCCCCGATGGGACGCGCGTCGTTTATATCGGCCCATCCGTTGATGGCCCCGCGGATGGACTCTATATCATGGATCTCACCTCAGGGAACACGGCTCGCTTGCCGGGCACGGGTTCAGGAGATATAAATCCGCTCTGGTCCCCGGATGGAAGCAGGATTGCTTTCACACGCGGCCCTTCTTCCGGTCTCATTGGCGCTCCCGGGTCATATAACGTTGTCGTGGTGAAACCAGATGGCTCCGATCTCCGCCAGCTAACCGATAGTGTGAACGCCAGCTATGCCATGACATGGATGCCGGATGGAAAGCACCTTATATTTAATATGGTTTCGCGGGATGGCTCCTCTTTGCACAGCATTGATGTTCAAACAGGTGAAGTCAGTTTACTCTCTGGCATTGGCAGTGGGAGTGTGGATGTCTCCCCAGATGGTAAGCGAATGGTCTTCGAAGAAAAACTGCCGCTCGATAAGTATGGCTTATTTGTTTCGGACTCAGATGGCTCCAATCGCAAACTGTTGACGGATGGTGATCCTTACATCGTGACAGTCCCCGCCTGGAGCCCGGATGGAAATTGGATCATTGCCAGTGTTCACGATCCGGCTACAAATAGTCAGCCAAAATCGATGCTGGCCTTAATCCACGTGGATACTTGTCAGATCATTCCTGTGCCGAACCTTAGTGGATACGTCACCTCCTGGTTACCCTAGAAAGAACGAGGTCCTAAGGGTTTAGCAAACCCTTAGGACCCAATCTTTTGATTGAGCATAGAGGTAACGTAGTGTACAGTACCTTGAAGTATCTTTTCGTTGCAGCGAGCATATTGACGCTGTTGCTCTCCACCGTACCGGGGGTTGTGCAAGCTCAGGCTCTGGTTACAGAGACTCCACAAGTAATCCAACCTCCAACACCCGCCGAAATCATTGAGGCGATCAATGCCTTGAGGCTATCGTACGGACTTCCGGCGCTCGCAACTCACCCGATCCTCATGCAGCTTGCTCAGAGACAGGCAGATGGTATTGCGGCTGGACTGACCGGACATTGGCGCCCGTACGGATTGACGCTTGGGCAACTGCTCATCATGGAAGGCTACCCGCTTGCCGGGGATTTGACTCAGGACGGTTATCGCTCTGAGAATTGGATCATTTCCATGACTGCCCAGGGTGCGATCGAGGCCTGGCTGTTCGATGACGAGCATTCGAATACCATGCTCTCGGAATACCGAAGTGATATCGGCGCAGGTGTGTCCATGAGCAGGGACGAATGGGGACAAGATCAGATTTACGTAGTCATCGAAACGGCGCTGCAAACTCGCAGCGGGCAGCAACAAGCCGGGGCGCGAGACTTCCTGACCCGCCTCCCCAGTATCATCAATGGAACCACCTCCATGAATGGAACGCCTGTCCCGCTTTCTGCAGGCCAGTACATTATTCCTGTTATCCCAAGCACAGCGCGGCCCGGTGGAGATGTTTTTCATGAAGTCCAATATGGCCAATCGCTGTGGAGCATCGCCATCACATATGGTACAACGATCAAACAAATCCAAGCATGGAATAATCTGGGGGACAGTAATATCGTATATGAACAGCAGATGTTGTTGGTACAAAAAGGAGCCACACAACCCGTGGTCATTCCTACACAAACTGCAACAGTTGTTTTTGTAAAGCCCTCCTCTCCCACTCCCAGCCCAACATCCACTCACACTGCGATCCCCACCGGTACGGCAGCTGGCCGGAGTGGCTCAATCGTGGTGATCCTCATCATTAGTGTTTCATTATTGATGGCAGGCGCGAGTGCTAGTCTTAGCGTCAAAAAAGCCTCATGAAGTTATCTCTATTCAGATGTAATCACGCAAACGAATGCTGCACTTGTGGACATCGATGAGATGTCCACTGATCAAATTTATTATTGGCGCGGAATAGCGAAAGCACTAAGACGCCCAGTAAATTGAATGGGTACGCGAGGGTTGCTGAAGGCTCATAAACAAAAGGGGACCAGCTTTGTATATCCGTTCTGCCTCTCTAAAACAAAACTAAATTGCTTCTTGACTCTTCATTTTGGCTGTGCTACACTACAAAAGTGGTTTACACGTGTAAGGTGATACGTGTCACAACCGTTATTTCAAATTCTACCTTTATTGCATTACACACTCATGAATCGACCCACCCAAGTTGATGTTGCCAGACTCGCTGGCGTTTCTCGTGCGACGGTGTCATACGTTCTGAACGGTCACACAGAAGGACGTGTGCCGATTTCGGATGAGACCCGGCAGCGCGTTTTGGATGCGATCGAACAGTTAGGGTATGAGCCGGATGCCCGCGCCCAGGCTCTGCGCTCCGGCAACACAAATACGATCGCTCTGATCATTCCTGACCTTCGAAATCCCCACTTTTGTGAATATGCCACCGGTATTGAGGAAGCTGCTCGTGCCTCAGGCTACCACCTCCTTATTTCCAGTACAACTCTAAATGATGAATACGCGGTAGATATCTTCAAAGACCTGTCCCGCCGGCGATTTGATGGGTTGATACTTGCCAGTTCCTTCATCCTTGAGTCAGAAGAGGCACAGGCTACTCTGGAACAGGTGCGTCGTCGCGGACTCCCGATTGTGGAATTAAGTGAGAACTATGGTGTAGACTCAGTTGCTGCAGATTATCGCGATGCAACCAGGGAAGTGATGTCCTATTTATTGTCACTTGGACATCGTCGTATTGGCCTCATTTATGGTGTTGGGGGACACGAGCTTGCCGAAGACCGACTGCAGCCGTACCGGGACAGTCTCGATGCCGCGGGAATCCCTTTTGACAGGGACTTCATTGCAGAGTGCGGGCCCACCATCGAGGATGGCTACCAGGCTGCCAGAAAACTTCTCGAACTCATGCCTCGTCCAACTGCCATCATTGCAATCAATGACTTGCTGATCATGGGTGCCTTACGGGCAGCAGCAGACTTGGGGCTGCATGTTCCTAACGATCTGTCTCTCGTTGGTTACGATGATATTCCAATGGCGAATTATCTTGTCCCCCGGTTAACAACAGTCACCAAAGATGCTCATGCATTGGGAACGAAAGCCTTTGAGGCGTTAATGGCGCGCATGCAAAATCCAGACCTTCCACGCCAGCGAATCCACGCCCCGGCAAAGTTTATCATACGCGAGTCAACCGGGCGCGCTCCTTCCTTATGAATCATGATTATGATCTTTTGTGCAAGCGTTCAGGTTGATAGTGAGTTCGCACAAAATCTCTTGAAGTTATAGTGGGACGGCTGCAAAGAAAAAGCGGTCCATACCCACTACTAACGAAACAGTAGCTTCAGACCTGACAGCTACCCTTCATTCGAGCTGAACCCGCTGGCCGCTGGTGCTCAGACTCCAATTAAGAAAGGAGAGACTGCCTATTGTCTTATGGTATGAACCGCCCTCCAATTCTAAAGCATATTCACGAATTAAATACCTAATCTAAAAATCTCGGAGGAGATCATGAAAAAGGACCAGATGTTTTACAGGGCCCTGAGTATTTTGTGCCTGTTAGCCTTCGTGCTGGCAGCATGTGCCCCTGCCGCTACACAGACGACCGCGCCCGATGCAGAGGAACCCGCTGCGACTGAGCCATCAGTCAGTGAGCCGGAAGCGACGGAACCCGCTGCAACAGAGTCTGCGGCTGGTGAACCCGTCACATTGACCTATCTCACAGATGACAGCGAGAATAGCCAGGCAAGAGCCAAAGCGCTGATCGATGCATACACGGCGCAGCATCCCAACGTAACCATCACCGTTGAACTGCGCCCGCAGGGCAGCGAGGGGGATAACATCGTCAAGACGCGCCTTGCCACCGGCGAGATGACCGACCTTTTCTTCTACAACTCTGGCTCGCTTCTTCAGGCCTTACAGCCAGCCGATACGTTGGTAGACCTGACCGATGAGCCATTCATGGACAACGTTGTCGACTCATTCAAATCCGCCGTGTCGCAGAACGGGAGAGTCTATGGCGTGCCGAGCGAGACCGGCATGGGCGGCGGTATTCTCTATAACAAGAAAGTTTACGAGGAACTTGGTCTAAGCGTGCCCACCACTTGGGAGGAGTTCGCGGCCAACAACGAGGCGATCAAGGCAGCCGGGATTGCACCGGTAATCCAGACCTACGGCGATACCTGGACATCTCAATTATTCGTACTCGCGGATTATTACAACGTCCAGCAGGCTCACCCGAACTTTGCCGAGGACTACACTAACAATGAAGCCAAGTATGCCACAACCCCTGAGGCGATGGCTGGCTTCCAGTATCTACAAGAAGGGTTTGAAAAGGGTTGGTGGCAGCAAGACTATGCTACCGCGAAATACGATCAAGGACTGCAATTGCTTGCCAGCGGCGAAGGTGTCCATTACCCGATGTTAACGTTTGCGCTGTCGACAATTGCAACCAATTTCCCCGACCAGGTCAAGGACATCGGCTTCTTTGCGCAGCCTGGCACGAATGCTTCGCAGAACGGAGCGACGATATGGATGCCCGCGGCAACTTACATTCCGCAGACGAGCCAGAACATCGAAGCTGCCAAAGATTTCCTAGCGTTTATCGCCTCCACGGAAGGTGTGGAGGCATTGAACGCAGCAGTGGAACCGGGAGGCCCCTATATGATCAAGGACGCCTCATTGCCTGACGATGTGATCCCGGCTGTGAACGATATCGCCGCCTACATCGAAGCAGAGAAATCCGCACCCGCGCTTGAGTTTCTCTCTCCGGTTAAAGGCCCAACGCTTGAGCAACTTACTGTTGCCGTTGGAACCGGGCAGATGACGCCCGAAGAGGCCGCAGCCGCCTATGATGAGGACGTGAAGAAACAGGCCCAGCAGCTTGGTCTGCCGGGTTGGGAAGAATAGTTTTAGCTAGGCGTTCTATCTCCTTTTCTGAGGGCCGGCCTGCCTTCGGTGACCAGCTCGCCGGCTCTCAGAACTTACATTTTCCCGCATACACCACCGACTGAGGATTTTTACTATGAGAAGTGATTCGCGGCCGCGGGTCGTCCTGAAAACCTATCCCCACTGGTTTTATCTTCCAGCAGGGCTTGTATTTCTTGTGTTTTTCTTCGTGCCTACAGCCCTGGCATTCTATTTTAGTCTCACCCGTTGGACCTTGTTCGATGCCACGTTCATTGGACTTAAGAATTACGAAACGTTCCTGGGCGATCCCAGGCTCATGGCAGGCCTTCGCAATACCATTATCTATGCTGTCCTCACGAGCGGGCTCAAAGTGTTTATCTCGCTTCCACTTGCGATGCTGCTCACATCGAGTATCAAACTTAAAGGACTTTTCCGAGGCATTATCTTCTTCCCCGTGCTTGTCAGCACGGTCGCCGTGGGCATTACATTCAGTGCGCTCATGCAGCCGTCCGTAGGGGTCATCAATACTGCTTTACGAGCTATTGGGCTCACAGGACCAGATTGGCTGGGGAATCCTGACCTTGCACTGTACTCGGTGGTGCTGGTCGATGTATGGAAAGGGGTTGGCATCGCCATGGTGATCTTCATCGCGGGTATCCTCTCAATTCCGGAGGAGTACTTTGACGCAGCGCGATTAGAAGGAGGCACCTGGGTCAAGTTCCGTCATATCATCCTGCCGCTGGCTCGCAACGCGACGTTCACCGTCATCCTGCTGTCGTTTATTGGTGGGCTGCGGACGTTCGACCTCATCTGGACGATGACACGCGGCGGACCGGGCTTTGCCTCGGATGTGCTCACGTCGGTCATTTATAAAGAATATCAAGCCGGGTTCTATGGCTTATCGACCGCCGGGAATGTGGTGCTCTTTATTCTCGTTACGATCATCGTCTATCCTTTGATGCGGTTCTTTAACCGGCAGGAACTTGAGCTATGAATCTCCGAAAATTCATTTCCAACACTTGGATAGATGCTCTCTCTCTTGTCGTCATCGGCATCGTTTTTGTGGTGCCCTTTGCATTCATTTTCTTGACGGCTGCCAAGACACGCCCGGAGGCAGCACTTTTCCAGTTCAGCTGGCCGAGCGAGTTTCAACTTCTTCAGAACATCCGCGAGGTCCTGGCGTTCGGCGATTACCGCATGTTCCGGGCGCTGTGGAATAGTACCCTCCTGACTGTGGGATCGGTGACGTTAATCGTCTTGCTCTCAGCGCTCGTTGCCTTTGTAATGCAGCGCCGCCAGGACCGGATGGCGTCTATTGTCAGCTCGATCATGCTGGCCGGTCTCATCATCCCACCAGCGGTTGTGCCGACGATCTTTCTCCTGCAGTGGCTTGGGATTTACAAGACTATCTTTGGTTTGATCATGGTGGAAGTCGCATACACTATGCCATTCGCGATCCTGATCTTCCGCGCCTTTATGGCCTCTATTCCCAGTGAGATCGACGAGGCGGCTATCATGGATGGCGCCTCTCCCCTGCGGGTGTTCTTTTCCATCATTCTGCCGCTCTTGCGACCGGCGATTATCACGGTGATTGTCACCTCGGCTGTAGGCATCTATAATGACTTCGTTGGGCCGCTCTATTTTCTGCCTGGCAATGAGAATGTGACAGCCCAATTAACCCTCTTCAGCTTCATGAGCCAGTTCAGCTCACAGTGGAATTTGCTCTTTGCCGATGTGCTTGTCATTACCATTCTGCCTCTCATCATGTTCATGTTCTTCCAGCGGCAGATCGTTTCGGGGATGACAACCGGGGCAATCAAAGGTTAAGAATACTTCCATGAAAAATCCATTGACGAAGGAAACGTAAATGACGTCAGACAAAACCTCTTCAAACAGTAAGATGCAAGTGCTTCCCACCTTGAATATTCGGATTGAGCATCAACGCCAGGCGTTTGGAATTGGCACGGACCGTCCCCGGCTGTCCTGGATCGTTCAAACCGAAACGCAGGGCTGGCATCAGGCCGCTTATGAGATCGAAGCATATAACGCGGATGGGAATTTACGAGGCCAAACCGGACGGGTCGAGTCAGCTCAATCGGTGCTGGTGGATTGGCCGTTCGAGCCGTTGTCTTCCCGTGAGCGCGTCACCGTCCGTGCCCGCGTGTGGGGAAGGGATGGTGACGAATCGGCGTGGAGCGAGCCAGCTTCGATCGAGGTGGGACTTCTGCACCCCGAAGACTGGACAGCTCGCTTCGTCGGTCCCAGTTGGGAAGAAGACCTCAGCCAACCGCAGCCTGCTCCACTGCTGCGCCGTGAGTTCAATGTGCGCTCGAGTGTGCAATCAGCACGGCTGTACATAACAGCCCTGGGTGTTTATGAAGCTTACCTCAATGGAAAGCTGATTGGCGATCACGTGATGGCTCCGGGTTGGACGAGTTATAAGCGCCGGCTGCGCTATCAAACCTTTGATGCCACCGACCTCCTGCGAGAAGGTCGCAATGCGCTCGGCGCCATGCTTGGCGATGGTTGGTTCCGTGGCAGACTCGGCTTTGGCGGCGGGCGGCGCAATATCTACGGTGACCGGGTAGCGCTTATTGCGCAGCTCGAAATCACTTATGCCGACGGCACAACGGAGAGGATCGTCACTGACGACGCGCAAGCGTGGCGCGCCACTCCTGGACCGATCCTTGCCAGCGATATCTACGATGGTGAAACCTACGACGCTCGGTTAGAGCGCGGGAGTTGGTCAAACCCGAATTACGATGACAGTGACTGGACAGCCGTGCGACGAATCGACTGGGATCTTAACTCCCTGATTGCGCCGTTGGGACCGCCAGTTCGCCGTATTGAATCAATTTCACCGGCGAAACTCCTGACTTCTCCGTCAGGCAAGGCGATCCTTGACTTCGGCCAGAATGTAGTCGGTAAACTGCGCTTGAATGTGCAGGGCCCTGCAGGACGAATGATCACGTTGCGTCATGCGGAAGTCCTTGAACATGGTGAGTTGAGCATTCGGCCACTGCGCTTTGCGAAGGCAACCGATCACTATACTTTGAAAGGCGAAGGGGTAGAAACGTGGGAGCCTCATTTTACCTTCCATGGGTTCCGTTATGTGGAAATCGAGAACTGGCCCGGGGAACTAAGGCTGGATGATATCCGCGCGGTCGTCTGCCACTCCGATATGGAACGCACAGGCTGGTTCGAATGCTCCGAGCCCTTGCTGAATCGTTTTCATGAGAATGTCGTTTGGAGTATGCGCGGCAACTTTTTCGATGTCCCCACAGATTGTCCGCAGCGAGATGAGCGGCTCGGTTGGACAGGTGACCTTGAGGTCTTTGCTCCAACCGCATCGTTTTTGTATGATGTATCCGGCTTTCTAACCTCCTGGCTGCAGGATCTGAGTGCTGACCAACAAGATGCGAACGGAATCGTCCCCATTGTCATTCCGAATGTATTGCCCGATCCGCCCATGGCCGCTGCTGCCTGGGGGGATGCCGCCGTGATTGTTCCCTGGGTGCTCTACCAGCGCTTCGGCGATCGATCCATCTTGGCTACTCAGTTCGAAAGCATGTGTGCCTGGGTGGATCGGGTTGCTGAGATTGCTGGCGAGAGACGACTATGGGATCAAGGCTTTCAGTTTGGCGATTGGCTTGACCCTGCTGCGCCCCCTGAGTCCCCGGGCGCCGCGCGTGCTAGTCACCCGTTGGTGGCAACTACCTATTTTGCCCGTTCGGCTGAATTACTGGGATGCGCAGCCGGTGTCCTGGGGCGTGTAGAAAAGGAAAGCCACTACCTTTCTCTTGCGCGGGAGATACGTGAGACGTTTGCACGGGAATACGTTACACCTGCCGGGCGTTTGGTGAACGATGTGCAAACGGCTTACGCGCTGGCAATTGAGTTTGGATTACTCTTGAACGAGGAGCAGCGCCGACATGCCGCGGAACGTTTACGGGAACTCGTGCAGCAAGATGGTTATCGTATCGGCACGGGATTTGTAGGCACGCCTCTTATCTGTGATGCTCTATGCCACACAGGGAATTACGCAGCGGCCTATCGTCTTTTGTTGCAGCAAGAGTGTCCTTCCTGGCTCTATCCAGTAACCATGGGAGCCACAACAATCTGGGAGCGTTGGGATAGTATGTTGCCGGACGGTTCCGTCAACCCTGGCGAGATGACCTCCTTCAATCACTATGCTCTTGGAGCAGTGGCAGACTGGCTGCACCGGACTGTGGCTGGACTCGCACCCGCGGAACCAGGGTATCGGAAGATCCTCATCCAACCGCGTCCCGGCGGTGGAATTCGTTATGCATCCGCGCGTCACATGACCCCGTATGGACTTGCCGAGTGCAAGTGGTCCATCGAGAGTCAGACAATCCGTGTCAGTATCATGGTTCCTCCAAACACCACAGCCAGTGTCAGCCTGCCGGGCAAAGAGTCGGAAGCGCTGGTGGCCGGCCCGGGGAGTCATAGTTGGTCGTATCCCTATCAGGATCCGGATGCTCGCGGGCCGTTGTCGGTGGACGATCCGATCGGTGAGATCGCCGATGTCCCCAATGCCTGGGCGGCGGTGCGGGATGCTATTGCTCGCCTGGCGCCTCGAAGCCACTTTCTCGGGTTTGGTTTGCTGACTCAGCGAAAAACACCGCTGCGCCAGGCATTGGCGATCCTGCCAAATTCCGAAGAAGTGCTCACAGACATTTCCAATGCGCTTTCGAAACTCTGATATCCAAGATATATGAATGAGTGGGTGTTGACATTCGGTATCCGACCGTAAGGCAGTGAATCATAAAAAGGGACGTCTATACAAGACGTCCCTTTTATCTTGCTCTACACAAGGTATTGACAAAAATCGTTAAGAGATTTATTATAGATTTAACGTTTTCAACAAAAATCAACAAATTTCAACAAAGGATTTCTTTTGACAACGTACGAACGCCGTCAATCTTTACTAGACATCTTACGTAAACAGCCAGGGTTGCGCGTGCCCGAATTAGCACAGGCCTTGAGTGTGTCTGAGGGTACGGTCCGGAACGACTTGAATGCGCTAGAAGAGGAAGGTAGGTTGAGGCGTGTTCATGGGGGTGCTGTCTTAATGCAACAGGATCAATTTCAAAACAACTCTTTTGTGAGACGATTTCAACAAAATGCAGCTGCCAAACTCGCGATTGCTCGAGAGGCAGCTCTTTTAGTTAATGATGGAGATTCGATCTTGTTGGATGCTAGCACCACTGTATATTATCTTGCTCGAGCCTTGTCACATCGACAAAACTTGCGTGTAGTGACCAATGGTTTTGAAGTAGCCCGCGAGTTAGCAGAAAATCCTTCTAACAATGTCATTCTCATTGGGGGTGTGGTTAATAATAATTCTTCCTCCGTGACCGGGTTGTTGAGCGAGCGTATTATTGAAGAGTTGAACATAGAAAAAGCGTTTCTTTCCTGCAGCGGTTGCAGCCTCGAACGGGGTATGACAGAAATCTTGCTGGCAGAGGCACAGATCAAGCGTAAGGTCATCGAGTCATCACAAGTCCTGTATGCTTTGGTGGATTCATCCAAATTTGGTAGATCGGATCTGACATCGTTTGCAAGTCTGAAAAAAATTCGGCGTTTATTTACCGACAACGACATTTCGCCGGAATGGGTGGAACAACTAAAAGAACTAGGAATTGAATTTACGATTTGTCATGAGGAGGGAGCTTTCGTAAAATGAGTGAATATATCCTCGAACTAAAAAATATCAGCAAAAGCTTTTCTGGTGTTGAGGTTTTACATGACGTCTCTTTGGCCGTGCGCCCTGGTGAAGTTCATGCCCTGTTAGGGGAAAATGGTGCTGGAAAGTCCACGTTAGTGAAGATCATCACCGGGGTGCATCAACCGGATAAAGGGCAAGTATTCCTGAATGGAGAACCGGTGCATTTTAGCGATGCGCGTGAGTCTCGCCAGGCGGGCATAGCCGCCATTTATCAGGAGCTCAGTCTCTTTCCCGACCTGGACGTTGCCGAGAACATATTCGTGGGGCGCCAGCCCCTCACGTTCGGCGGCCGCGTGGACTGGCGCAAATTGTATGACGAAGCAGACCAGCTGCTCGAGTCTTTGGGCGTAAAACTTGACTTAAGACAAAAAGCTCGCATGTTAAGCATTGCACAGCAGCAAATGGTGGAAATCGCACGTGCCTTTTCGATCGACGCCCGGATCTTGATCATGGATGAGCCAACTTCATCCCTCACTCTTCACGAGGTGGATGATCTGTTTCGTCTCGTAAGGCGTTTACGGGAGGAGGGGACCGCAGTGATTTTCATCTCCCATCGTCTTGAAGAGCTTTATACGCTGGCCGACCGGGTCACCGTTCTGCGTGATGGCTCTTATGTAGATACCCGACCCATGAAAGATGTGACCCGTGATGATCTGATCCGCATGATGGTAGGACGCACCATCACCAACCTGTTCCCCAAACAGGATGTACAGGCCGGGGATGTGGTTTTGAAGGTGGAAAACCTGACGCGTACTGGGTCTTTCTATAATGTGAGTTTTGAACTTCGCCGGGGAGAAATTCTGGGATTGGCAGGGTTAGTCGGTGCTGGCCGGACAAATGTAGCGCGCGCCATCTTCGGTGTGGAACCTCCGACAGCGGGCAGGATCGAGGTGGAAGGGCAGGAAGTGACGATCACATCCGCTCAGCAGGCGATCAAGCTAGGACTGGCCTATGTCCCCGAAGATCGCCAGCTACATGGACTGATTCCTGCCATGCCGCTGACGCCAAATATTAGCCTCGCTATGCTTCCGCAGTATGCTCAAATGGGCTGGTTGCAAGATAAGCTCGAACGGAAGTCTGCTTATGAGGCAGCCCTCCAGATGGAAGTGCGTGCGAATAACATCTGGCAATTAGCACGCGAGCTTTCGGGCGGCAATCAACAAAAGGTGGTGTTGGCAAAATGGCTTTCCACCAACCCTCGCATTCTCATTCTGGATGAACCTACGCGTGGCATCGACGTGGGCACAAAGGCAGCGGTCCATGGCTTGATGAGCAAACTGGCTGCCGAAGGCCTGGCGATTCTGATGATCTCTTCGGAGTTGCCGGAAATCCTGGGGATGAGTGATCGGGTGATCGTTATGCGGGAAGGATATGTGACCGGACATTTCTCCCGTGCCGAGGCGACACAGGAAAACATCATTTCGGCTGCTACTCAAAATGTGACGATAGGAAATAATCAGTGACCGCCCAAAATCCTCCCGCCATCCAAACGTCTGTTTCTCGTAATGGCTTGCTGTGGACTCTGATCCGTTTCCGCGAAGCCGGAATCAGTCTTTTTATCTTGATTCTGGCGATCGCTGTCACACTACGCGCGCCTTCCTTCCTAACTGTTGATAATTTCGAGGATATTCTCCTAAACATTTCTATTCTGGCAATCGTGGCTCTCGCGCAGACAATGGTCATCATCACGCACGGCATCGATCTTTCTGTGAGCTCCATGATCGGTCTTGTCGCGATGATGGTCGCATTTGTCGTAAAGCAGAATCCGGAGATGCCTGTTGTGCTTTCCGTGCTACTTGGCATGGCGCTAGGATCTGTGCTTGGAGCCTTCAATGGATTGATCATTACCCTTGGGAAGGTCCCCCCGATCATTGCAACCCTGGGTACATTGAGCATCTACCGTGGCTTGGTCTTTTTCTACAGCCAGGGGACGTGGATCAACTCCTTCGAGTTACCTGCGAATTTCAAGTTGCTGTCAAAAGGAACACCATTGGGTCTGCCCAACATGGTGATCATTGCTTTGCTTGTCGCTGTCATCGTGTATTACTTCCTGAATTACACCCGTACAGGTCGCGACATTTTCGCAGTGGGGAGCAATCCGGATGCAGCACAATTCGCGGGCATTCGCAAGCAGCGAATTACCCTCTTAGTGTATTTGATCAGCGGTTTGCTTTCTGGACTCGCGGCGGTGCTGTGGGTCTCGCGGTTTGAATCCGCACAGACCAACACCGCGTTAGGCTTTGAACTTCAGACCGTCGCGGCTTCGGTCGTGGGTGGTGTCAGCATCAGCGGTGGTGTGGGAACTGTCACAGGCGTATTACTGGGTGCTCTGTTACTGGGAATTATTCAAAACTCACTGACATTGATCCGCATCTCGCCATTCTGGCAGTTGGCCGCGCAGGGTTTGTTGATCTTGGTAGCGGTGATTTCCGACAAGTGGATCTTAAGCCGTGTGGAGAGGACAAAGAAATGAAAGCGCAAACGTTTCCCGAATCGAAATCACCTGCGCGCATCAGTGCATACCCGCCGCGACGCTCGTTTCTGGCCAGGTTCCAGCGCTGGGAGTGGATGCTGGTCGCGTTGATCCTCCTGGATGTGTTGATCAATATTCGTCTTTCTCCCTTTTTCCTCGATGCACGTAACCTTTCACGCACCTCTTCCGATTTTATGGAAATCGGGTTGATGATGCTGCCCATGGTCTTCATTATTATCAGCGGCAATATTGACCTGTCGGTCGCTTCGAATATGGGGATGAGCGCTTCGTTCATGGGGTTATTGCACAACCAGGGAGTTAATATTTGGGTGGCGGCGCTGGCAGGGCTTCTGCTCGGCACACTGGGCGGTATGCTCAACGGATATCTCGTTTCCCGTATCAAGTTACCTTCGCTGGTCGTCACTCTTGGTACCTATGCTTTTTATCGTGGTATCGCTTATGGTTTTCTTGGCGACCAGGCAGCGCGCGGATATCCAGAAGCATTTACGTATTTCGGGCAGGGCCGCGTATTCGATAGTCTCATTCCCTTTTCTGTAGCATTATTTATTGTTCTGGCTATTCTCTTTGGATTGGTGTTACATCGCACGACGTTCGGACGCTATCTCTATGCAATTGGAAACAATGAAAATGCCACGCTGTACTCTGGCGTACCTGTCGCGAGAATCAAATTCCTGATCTATACACTGTCCGGCTTCATGGCAGCTTTGGCGGGCTTGATCCTGGCGGCGCGCTTCGGAAGCACCCGTCCAGATATTGGCACGGGTCTCGAGCTTTCCGTGATCACGGCGGTCGTGTTGGGCGGCGTGGACATCAATGGCGGCAAAGGGACGATGCTAGGTGCGGTGCTATCCCTTCTCCTGATTGGCCTGCTGCGATTCGGGATGGGCTTGCTCAACATTCAGGGACAGGTGCAAGGCATCGTGATTGGATTGCTCCTCATCCTTTCCATTCTGCTCCCGAGTGTGGGACAACAAATTTCCTCCGTTAGAAAAACGCATTTGGAGGGACGAACAGTGCTGGCCATATTGGGCGTGGTTGCAGTCTTTGTTCTTTTCTTCCTGTTCTTCTTCTGGTCTCGAGCACCGGTGATCGCCGGTGGCTGACGGCCATTCTCATGCCGGTTTCAGGCTCGTGCCTGATACCAAATCACTTCCTACCTTGAAAGGAGGTTGGAGAAACATATATACCCCGAATGACCAACTCGTTGTGTGTTAAAAGTAAATTTACAAATTTGAAGGAGATAGAAAATGAAACACCGCTCGTTGTTATTGGCACTCACCTTCCTGATGGTCTTTAGTCTATTGGTGAGCGCATGTGCCCCGGCGGCCACGGAAGCACCAGCCGCTACGGACGCACCCCTAACCGAGGCTCCGGCTGCCACCGAAGCCCCGGCAACAGAAGCACCAGCCGCCACGGACGCTCCTGCAACAGAACCAGCCGCTGCCGCCTGTGAAGGCGACTATGTGCTGGTTCCGAAGAACCTGGGCAACCCTTATTTTGACACTGCAAATAACGGCGCGCAAGAAGCTGCCGGCGAACTGGGCATAAACGTATTGTATCAAGGTTCTGCAACCGCAGACGCCACGGAGCAGATCACTCTGCTCAATTCTCTGATTGCACAGCAGCCCTGTGGTTTGGCCATATCAGCCAACGACGCCGATGCTCTCGTGCCGACCGGTCAGGCTGCCATGGATGCTGGCATTCCCGTCGTTACCTGGGACTCCGCGATTGGAGCAGATGGCCGCGACCTGCACATCAACCAGGCTGTGACTCAGGATATTGGCGCCACCCAGATTCAGATGGCCTCTGAACTCGCTGGTGAGGATGGCGGACAGATTGCTATTTTGAGCGCCACCTCCACAGCTCCCAACCAGAACGCCTGGATCGAAGTGATGGAGCAAGAACTTGAGAAACCTGAATACGCCAACCTGGAACTCGTCGAAGTGGTCTATGGTGATGACGACGACACCAAGAGTTACAACGAAGCTCAGGCTCTGTTTACAAAATATCCCGATCTTGAGGTCATTATTGCTCCCACTACTGTCGGTATTGCTGCTTCAGCTCGCGCTGTTGCAGATGCTGACAAGATCGGACAGGTGTTTGTGACCGGGCTGGGCACGCCGAACCAGATGCGCGAGTACGTCAAAAACGGCGCGGCTCCGCAGTTTGCACTTTGGAACCCCGGCGACCTGGGTTACCTGGCTGTGTACGCAATGCATGCCCTTGCGACCGGTCAAATCACCGCAGAAGCAGGTCAGTCATTCGAAGCTGGCCGGCTGGGCTCATACACCATCGAAGATGACCCCGACCTTGGCCTCAATGTTCTGCTTGGACCTCCATTTGTTTACAATGAAGAGAACATTGATGAGTTCAACTGGTAAGTCGCTTGCAACAAGGTAACTAAACGTTAGATTGTGTCACTTCGGCAATTGGTTGTTCATTTGCTGATTGCCGAAGTGACGATCCAATTCCCTAACGAAACTTCCTATGAAACGCGTCGGTTTTCAATTCAAAGTCCGGCCGGACCGGCTAGCAGAATACAAAGAGCATCATAAAAACGTCTGGCCCGAAATGCTCGCGGCACTGCGTGAAACAGGCTGGCATAACTATACGTTGTTCCTGCGCCCGGATGGCTTGATCTTTGGCTATTTTGAAACGGATACTGACCTTACAACGGTTCAGGCAAAAATGGCCGAAAAAGAAGTAAACACACGCTGGCAGGAATTCATGTCGTCGTTCATGGATGCCAACGCCCGTCCCGATGAAACCTTCATCGAACTGGAAGAATACTTTCACCTGGATTAATGATGACCGAAACTAGAAATTATCTGGCAGTTGATCTCGGTGCCGAAAGCGGACGAACGATTGTCGGCAGCCTTGCAGGAAACCGCCTCTCGCTTACGGAAACCCATCGCTTTACAAATGGTGCTGTCCGCTTGCCTGATGGTTTGCACTGGGATGTCCTGCGCCTGTGGTCCGAGATCAAAGCCGGGATTGGAATTTCATCCGCGCAGTTCAACAAGCGTCTGGATAGCATTGGTCTCGATACATGGGGCGTCGATTTCGCTGTGCTTGATGCACAGGGTGCGTTATTATCCAATCCTTTTCATTATCGCGATAACCGCACGGACGGTATGCTCGAAGAAGCGTTCAAGCGCATGCCACGTGCAGAGATCTTTGCAAATACCGGTATTCAATTTATGCAGCTGAACACGCTGTATCAACTGCTAGCAATGTCAGTGCAGAAATCTCCATTGTTCGATATCGCAAAAACTTTTGTGACCATCCCCGACCTTTTCAACTATTGGCTGAGCGGCGACATCACGAATGAATTTACCAATGCGACGACCACGCAATGTCTCGACCCCCGCAAGCGGGATTGGTCGCGTCCCGTGCTGGAAGCGATGAACATCCCTGCGCATCTCTTTGGACCGATCACCGAACCCGGGACCGCTCTCGGAACTCTTCTTCCAGACATCGCCACAGAGACCGGCGCGGGCACCGTCCAGATCGTCGTTCCCGCCTGTCATGATACAGGTTCGGCAGTGGTTGCTGTACCTGCCCAGAATCAGGACTTTGCCTGGATCAGCTCGGGGACATGGTCCATCATGGGCGTGGAAGTGCAGGCACCGTCTGTCGGTGAACAGGCGCTGGAGTATAACTTTACCAATGAGGGTGGTGTCTTTGGGACATGGCGCCTATCGAAAAATATTATGGGATTATGGCTTGTGCAGGAGTGTAAACGCACATGGGCGCATCAAGGCGAGGATTTGTCTTACGACGAGATCACGCACCTCGCTTCTGAAGCGAAACCGTTTATTGCTGTGATGGATCCTGACGATCAACAATTCTTCCATCCGGGCGATATGCCCGAACGTATTCGAAAGTATTGTGCGAGCACCCATCAATCTGTGCCCGAGACCAGAGGACAAATCCTTCGTGTGGCTCTCGAGAGCCTGGCACTTAAGTATCGCTGGGTGCTCGAACGGCTGGAAGAACTCACCGGCAAACGGTTTGAGCCAGTCCATATCATTGGCGGCGGGACCAAGAACCGTTTGTTGAATCAGTTTACTGCGGATGCCACCTGCCGGACCGTGATTACGGGTCCGGTAGAAGCGACAGCAATTGGTAATGTGTTGGTGCAAGCCATTGGGCTTAACCATCTGAGTTCTTTATCGCAGGCGCGGGAGGTCGTGCATGGCTCGTTTGCGCCCGAAGTCTATGAACCCAAGCAAACAGCCGCTTGGGAGGAAGCGTATTCTCGTTTTCTGAAAGTGAGGAGCAATGTTGCAGGAACCGTATCCTGAATTAGATGATCTGCTCGAAATGATAGGCGAGGCGGGACATCACTTGGCGGAAATTGAAGCCAGTGAAGGCGCGGCAGGAAATATTTCGGTTTGTCTGCGCTGGCAGGTGGAACCACGGAATCATTTTCCTATGGTGGATGAAATCGAATTGCCGCAACCAGTCCCGGAACTGGCGGGAGCAACGTTCCTCGTGAGCGGCTCCGGCCGGCGCCTGCGCGAGATTCTTGATGAGCCGACCGCGGGCATTGCCTGTATCATGGTCAACGGAGGGGGTAGAACAGGGAAGCTATATACATCTCCTCATCGCCGCTTTGAGCGCGTGACCAGTGAATTCAATTCGCATCTGGCCGTCCATTACGACCAGATCTGTGGATCCAATACAAATTTCCACGCGCTGATCCACGCGCAGCCGATGCATCTGACCTATCTCAGTCATATTCCTCGTTATCAGGATGAGCAATATCTCAACACGCACCTGTTGCGCTGGCAACCGGAAACGATTGTCAATTTGCCCGAAGGCATTGGCTTTATTCCGTTCCGAATTCCAAGCTCTCCCGAATTGATGGCGGCGAACGTGGAATCCTTGCGCACACATCGCGTGGTGATATGGGCAAAACACGGCGTGATGGCGCGCTCAGATGTCACGGTCAAACGCGCAGCAGACCGCGTGGAATATGCGGAAACTGCGGCGAAGTACGAATATCTTAATCTTTCCGCGGGGGAGCAGGGCGAAGGCTTGAGCGCAGAGGAGATCCGTGCCATCTGTAGCACATTCTATGTACAGCAAACGATTTTCTAGAGGCAATCATGACCCTGTCTGAATCAAACATCCAATCTGCATATGAACTGGCGAAAGAGCGTTATGCCGCACTCGGAGTAGACACGGATCAAGCCCTGGCGCGCCTGAAGAATGTGTCTATCAGCCTGCACTGCTGGCAGGGCGATGATGTGGGCGGTTTTGAAAATCCCGGCGGAGACTTAACGGGCGGCATTGCCGCAACCGGAAACTATCCCGGCAAAGCGCGCAGCGCCGACGAGTTGCGGAGGGATCTTGATGTGGTGTATTCCCTGCTGCCGGGATCGCACCGCTTAAACCTGCATGCCATTTATCTTGAAGCGGATCAAAAGGTGGAACGCAACGCGATTGAGCCGAAGCATTTCTCGGCATGGAAGGATTGGGCAAAGGAAAACGGGCATGGCGTGGACTTTAATCCAACCTGTTTCTCCCATCCCAAGTCCGCAGACGGATTTACCCTCGCCCATCGCGACCCTACCATTCGCCAGTTCTGGATTGAACACTGCATCGCCTCTCGCAAAATCGGCGAGTACTTTGGAAAAGAATTGGGTACCCCTGCCGTGACGAACATCTGGATTCCCGATGGCTACAAGGATACGCCCGCAGATCGGAGAACGCCTCGCGAGTTTCTCTGCGAATCTCTGGATGCGGTTTTGGCGGAAAAGATTGATCCGCGCTACAACCTCGATGCGGTCGAGCCAAAACTCTTCGGTATCGGCTCGGAAAGTTACGTGGTCGGCTCTGCAGAGTTTTATCTGGCATATGCTGTGCGCCGCAACATATTGCTTACATTGGATTCAGGCCACTTTCATCCCACAGAGACGATTGCGGACAAAGTTTCGGCTCTATTGATTTATCTGGATGAATTATTGCTGCATGTCAGTCGCGGCGTTCGCTGGGACAGCGATCATGTGGTCACGCTCAATGATGATACCCAAGCCATTGCCAGTGAGATTGTCCGTAACGATGCACTGGAGCGGGTTCACATCGGCTTAGACTATTTCGATGCCAGTATTAATCGCGTCGCCGCGTGGACGATTGGTGCGCGCAATACGTTACGTGCCTTGCTGGTTGCATTGTTAGAACCGCAGGATATCCTCAAACAATATGAAATCGAAGGGGACTTCTCCAGTCGCTTGGCGTTGCAGGAGGAGCTTAAGTCCATGCCATTTGGTGCCGTGTGGGATATGGTTTGCCTGCACGAGAATGTGCCTGTGGCGATGGAGTTTATGCAAGTGATCAAGGATTATGAGCAGAAGGAACTTGCACTGCGATAACAATGCTGTGCAAGCGGAGAATAAGAGATGAAGCCAACTGACTTTCATTATGTCAATTATTTATGGGACGATCAGACTGCCGACCAGCTTGATCCCGTAGAGCGTTTGCGCTATCGCAGTAACATCCTCGGCGCGGACCAGCGAATCACCAACACGGGTGGCGGGAATACTTCCTCCAAAATCAAAATGATCGATCCATTGAGCAGCGAGGAAGTAGATGTGCTATGGGTGAAGGGTTCAGGGGGCGATCTGCGGACATCTACGCGTGTGAATTTTGCATCACTGTACATGGAAAAATTTCTCTCTCTAGAGAATATTTACAACAAAGCGGAAGTCAAAGGCGTGAAAACTGAGATTGAAGATGCCATGGTGGATATGTATCGTCACACCACGTTTGGCTTAAATCCTGCAGCGAGCTCGATTGACACCCCGTTGCACGGTCTGATTCCATTCCGTCACGTCGATCACATGCATCCTGTATCTGTGATTGCCATTGCTGCAAGCAAAGACCAAGAACAGCTCACGCACGAAGTATTTGAAGAAGAAGTGGGCTGGGTTCCCTGGCAGCGCCCTGGTTTTGATCTGGGACTATTGATGAAGGAAAAATTGAAGCAAGACCCGGATCTCAAAGGTCTGGTGATGGGGCAGCATGGGCTAATCAACTGGGCGAA
This sequence comes from Anaerolineales bacterium, assembly GCA_035463255.1. Taxonomy (GTDB): domain Bacteria; phylum Chloroflexota; class Anaerolineae; order Anaerolineales; family Villigracilaceae; genus Defluviilinea. The sequence goes on from DATHTL010000237.1 coordinate 29,904, forward strand.
CGACGATAAGGCTTGCTATGAGTTAACTCTCTCACTGATTGAGAAGGCAGCGCGCTATATCGAACAACGTGATAAAGGCGATAAGACGTTCGGTGGACAAAAGTATCAGTCCCTGGATGAAAAAACACGCAACGAGATTTTTGTTAAGTTGCTTCCGAAGCTGCGAGGAATGGTTTCTCAGAAGCGTCGATTTATAGGCACAATCCATGTCACGGATCGGGTGCTGCAATTCGTCAATAGTACGGATGCGCCGCGCCTGGCGGAAATTGGTACCTCCTGTCCCGATCATTTCCTGCGGACTAAGCTCAAGCCGCTCTATGTGGATTGGGATCCGCAAATTGAGTCGTATGACATCCTGGTGGAGAAACTTGAAAAGGGATTGGTGGCCTATCGCGCCGATTACACGGCCTATTACGAAGCCTGCAAGCATCCGAATTCGCCGCCCATGCGTGATCCGAATCCAACGGTAATCCTGATTCCGGGTCTCGGGCTGATTGCCTGGGGCAAGAACAAAAGTGAAAGTCGCGTCACGGCAGAGTTCTATTCCCTGGCGATCGAGGTGATGCGCGCGTCTGAGTCCATCAGCGAGTATCAGGGATTGCCTCGTCAGGAAGCGTTTGACATCGAATACTGGCTGCTAGAGGAGGCGAAGCTAAAGCGTATGCCGCCTGAAAAGGAGTTTGCCCGTAACGTGGTCGTGGTCATCGGTGCAGGGAGCGGTATTGGAAAAGCAACTGCGCATCGTGTCGCGAAAGAAGGCGCGCACGTAGTGTGTGCTGACTTGTCGGAAGAGTCCGCTCGCGCAACCGCACAGGAATTGGTCGGTCTATATGGGGTAGGCATCGGCTTGGCAGGTACGGGCATCTCCAGCTGCGGACCTGCCATTGGTTTGGGCGTGGATATCACAGAGCGCGAAAGTATTCAAGCCATGCTTGCGAATGTTATTCTTGCCTATGGCGGCGTTGACAACATCATTATTACAGCGGGCATCTTTGTCTCGCCAGATAAACAAGGAGCAATTCCCGATGAGAAGTGGGCGTTGACCTATGCGATAAACGTGACGGGCCCTTTCCTTGTGGCAGATGAAGCCAAAAAAATCTGGCAGGCGCAGGGATTGAAATCCACTCTGGTTATTACCACCAGCGCCAACGCGGCCGTGGCAAAACAGGGCTCCTTTGCGTATGACACCAGCAAAGCCGCTGCCAATCATTTGGTACGCGAACTGGCCATCGAACTCTCTCCCTTAGTCCGTGTCAATGCACTCGCACCCGCCACCGTTGTGGAGGGAAGTAGCATGTTCCCGCGTGATCGCGTCATCAGTTCACTGACTAAATACAACATTGCTTTTGATGAGAGGGAAAGTACTGAAACACTGCGTGACAAACTTGCTCTATTTTATGCCCAGAGAACCTTGACAAAATCTCCTATTACGCTAGCCGACCAAGCGGAAGTTGCTTACCTGTTGAGCAGCAGCAAATTTAGCAAAACCACTGGTCAGATCATCAGTGTGGATGGCGGTTTGCACGAGGCCTTTCTCCGTTAGGAAAGGCATTCAGATGCCAAAAGCCCAACTGTTTATTACCTGCCTCGGTGATCAGTTCTACACAACCACGCTTCAAAACATGACCCACATTTTGGAGCGTCTCGGTATGGACGTGGTCTTTCCTCCTGCGCAAACCTGTTGCGGCCAACCGCTCTTCAATAATGGGTTTGAGGAGAAAACGCGACCTGTCGCCTTGAACTTCATGCGTGCCTTCGCAAAAAGTGATGCGCCAATCATTGGTCCATCCGGTTCCTGCGTGAGCATGGTCAAGCATCATTATCCTTCTCTGTTCCGGGAAGGAACACCTGAGCGCGCTCTGGCAGTGGATATCGCATCACGCATATTTGAGTTCACCGAATATCTGGTGAATGTATTGAAAATTACAGATGTTGGCGCTGTGTATCCACATAAGGTGACCTACCATGCAACCTGTCATTATCTGCGGGAGATGGGACTGAAAACTGAAGCAAAGACGTTGCTGAACGCAGTAAAGGGTTTGGAGTTTGTACCTCTCAGGGAGGAAGAAACATGCTGTGGTTTTGGTGGCGCATTCACCGTGACTTTCCCTGAGGTCAGTCGTTCGATGATGGAACAGAAAGTTCATCATATTCGTGCGAGCGGTGCAGATACAGTTGTGATGTGTGAGCCAGGCTGTTTGATGAATATCGCAGGGGGCTTGCATAAGGCGGGCTCCACCATCCGTGCCATGCACATTATTGATTTGCTGGCATCAAAAGAAGATTCCGTATGAGTCACCAAGTCCCTACCTATATTGGCTTTGAAGAATACAGCGAGCACGTACCGGCCAGCATTCCATCCGCTGTGCAACAGGCAACGGACCGCTTCGTCAGCGGGCGAGCGGCGCGCGTGGCAGAACTTCCGGAGTGGGAACAACTACGTCAGATTGGCTCGGATATCCGTTTACACACGATCGAAAATATGGATATGTACCTGACGCAGCTCGAAGAAAAAGTGAAAGCTGCGGGTGGGCATGTTCATTGGGCCGAGACGGCCGAAGACGCGAACCGGATCGTGCTTGAACTTGCAAAGGAGCACAACGTCAAGACCGCGGTCAAATCCAAGTCGATGGCGACCGAAGAGATCGGTTTGAATCACGCCCTCGAACGGGCAGGTATTCAAGCGGTTGAAACCGACCTGGGGGAATACATCATCCAACTGGCAGGCACAGGGCCCTCCCATATCATCGTCCCGGCGGTGCACCTCAAGAAAGAGGAGATTGCCGCCCTTTTCAGCGAGAAACTTGATATTCACGCACCGACCGATCCCATGGAGCTTGCCCGGATTGCGCGTGAAGTGTTGCGCGAGAAGTTTCTGCAGGCGGAGATGGGCATCTCGGGCGGAAACTTCCTGGTGGCAGAGACCGGCACTCTTGTCTTGGTGACCAACGAGGGCAATGGGCGCATGTGTACCACGATCCCCGATGTGCATGTTGCTGTGGTCGGCATTGACAAAGTCATTCCCGATTGGGAGTCGCTGACAGTGTTTCTTAAGTTGCTGGCACGCTCGGCAACCGGGCAGAAGCTTTCCACGTACACTCAGTTCATTACCGGCCCGCGCCGCGCCGAGGGGGAATTTGGCCCGAAAGAATTTCATCTTGTGCTGCTCGATAACGGGCGCTCCAACGTTCTTCAAGATCCGGTTGGGCGCGAAGTGTTCAAATGTATACGGTGCGGTGCATGTGCTAACGTTTGCCCGGTGTATAAGAATGTGGGAGGCTTTGCATATGGCTCGTTTATCTCCGGCCCGATTGGTGCCATCCTTTCCCCACAGATGCTGGGCACGCAAGCAGCGCGCGAACTTCCTTTTGCTTCCACGCTGTGTGGGGCGTGTGCCGATGTTTGTCCGGTCAAAATTCCTATCCCGACGATCCTTCGTCATCTCCGCCGCCGCGTGTCGCAAGGCGATCAATTTGCCGAACCAACTCTGCCCGCACCGATTCGTATGGCTGCAAGTCTTGCCTCTTTGGTCCTTTCACAAAATTGGATTTATCGTTTGGGCACGCGCCTCCTGCCATCTATGATGTCCATTTTCGAGCGCGGCGGTTGGATTCCAAGCGCTCCCTATCCCTTAAGCCGCTGGACCAGGGCCCGTCCTTTGCCATTGTTCACCGCCGGTTTTCGATCCTGGTGGAAGAATGTGCGCCACGCCGAACAGAAGGCCTCCACCGAATGACCAATCCCGTTATTGAAAACATCCGCCGTTCATTAGGGCACACCGCTCAGACTCCCCTCAGCCCGCGTCCTGCTATTTATGAATCGCGCCTACCGGAAGCAGCGGAGCAGGAGATGGAGACCTTTCTGAATGAGATCAAGAGACTTTCCGGGGTTGGACAAACGTTATCACCATCTGAAATTGACGATGCATTGAAAGCACTTGTACAGGAACAAAATATCCGCAAGGCGACCGTGTGGGAAACACCTCACCTCCAGCGGTTGGGAATCGCTGAAATCCTTAATACTCTCGGCGTAAATCTGGTATCGCCCAATGCCAGCAAACAGGAAATGGCACTCTGCGATCTCGGGATCACCGAGGCGGATTACCTCCTTCCTGAAACGGGGACGCTCGTACTGCATTCCTCTGCGCAAAAACCACGGGCGGTTTCCCTCCTGCCGCGCATTCATCTTGCCATTGTCCGTCCTGAAATGTTGCGGGCCGATATGCATCAAGTGTTTGCCGAGGCAAGGGATCATCATTATCTTGTCTTTATTACGGGTCCTAGTCGCACTGCTGATATTGAACTGACAGTTACATTGGGAGTGCACGGCCCAAAGAATCTATATATCTGGACAGTGGCTGACCAGGAAGGTAAAAGAAGTAAATGAGCAAAGCCTCACAGGAGTTCTGTGAGCAATAAGATCTCACCATTACCGGATTCGGTTGTAGGGAATAGATCTAAAATAAAAGATTTACTACAGAAATTATTCACTATATAGGAATAGTGGCGTGTTTCCATGGGAAATGAAGCGGTACCAGGGTCGCGCAAGTCCTGCCCCCGCTACTATGTGACAATCAAAGACCGCCAGGCTATTCTGAATAGGCAAGCCCGGCGGTCTTTGATTCAAAAAGTCTCCCCAACATAGCATGGGAAACTACGTTCAAGAAGTGGGAAAGCGATAGTCTAGACTGATTGGCTCACAGTCGGATTGTTATCCCCCTGCGACCTTGGCAGTAGCCGCGGATCGTGTGTGTACGTTGAGCTTTTCGAAGATTGCCTTCAGGTGCCGCTTGACAGTATTGGTGGTGATGACCAATTTCTCTGCAATTTCCTTGTTCGTCAACCCCTGTGCTAATAGATCGAGAACTTCTCGTTCTCGTTCGGTCAATGTGCTTAACTCACTCTGTGATTTGTAGGTCTGTTTCGTCTCTTCGATCACGCGACGAAAGGCAGCGCGGTCAAAGGACTGTTTTTCGAGATACGCCGCGATGGAATACTCGGCGTACACTCGCTGGATCTCTTCCGGCTCCGAGATGCCGCTGACCACAATGGTGGGAATCTTGTCCGTTTGCGTGCTGGCAAGCAACTGAAAACCCTCAGGATATGAATTGCCGGGATTGTTTTCCTGTAGAATATTGCCAATTCCCTGCAAAGATAGATCAATGACTGCCAGTGAAAATTTCGGCGAAGCCTTGCGCAAGAGTCCTAGCGCATCGCCGAAACTCGCACAGATGCTCACCATGAATCCCGCGTCGCGTACCAGTTCCTCGAGAATGCTTCTCCATCCGGCATCATCTTCCACAACCAGCGCTTTATCACGGGGCGTCTTGATTGGCCCCGTCGATCCCTGCGCGGGAGATGCAGAAGCCGGGGTAACGGGAGCAGGTTCCGGCCCGGCGAGGATCGGGGGGCTAACCAGGATCCGGTTCACAATGTCACGGAACTGACTGCGATGGAAGCTTTCTTTCCGTAAGAAAGTGAAGGCTCCGTAATCAGTGAGTGCGGTAACAGCCAGCTCGACCGTCGCAAAGCCGGTCAGTAAAATTGCGCGGCAGTTCGGGTCTAGACGACGAATTGCATCCAGCACGCGCAGGCCATCATAATTATTGTGGTCATTGGGAGAGAGGGAGAGGTCCACAACTGCCACTCGATGGGGGTTGGCTTTGAGGGCAAGTGCGGCTTCCTCATGATTCGTGGTGACATCCACTTCGAGCCCGCAATCGGAAAGGATTTCGCTAATGATTTGCTGCCACGAATGATCGTCTTCCACCACGAGTGCACGTAGAACCTGGGTCATCATGTCCGCTCCAAAGATGGTAGACGCAGGCGGAATGTGGTGCCATGATCGCCGTCACTTTCCACAACCACAGAGCCGCCGAGGCGGGTCATCAATGTCTTGACCCACCAGAGTCCAAAGCCCAGTTTACCGGGTTGTGTGCCCGCACGTGAAAAGTTTAATTCAAAGATCTGGCTTTGAAGTTCCAGTGGGATGCCGGGTCCGCTATCGGTGATGGCTATTTCGACCCATTCCGGTATGGAAGTGCCATGAATGAGGATAGAGCCACCGCCATGCATGGCGGCAAGCGCGTTCTCGATCAGGTTCCTGAAGACGAAAATGAGGCTTTGCCTGCCTGCAATGACAGCAGGCAAAGGATCCAGCGCTTTCATTTCGATTCGCACGCTGGAGGGCACATGTGCGGACTCAACAGCCGCTTCTATGCAGGACCGGATATTAACGTTCTCCATACGGATGGGGCGCAGATGGGATAGATTTTCTTGCACGATCTGCATAGCCTCTGTGGCGCTGTGTTCAATCTCTGCGAGATTTTTGGCGAGGTAGGCATCAGTTTCCAGGGTCTGGCGATACTTGTCTTGAATAGCCTGCACCCGCACGGGGATGGTGCCCACTTTATTGTTCATGTTATGCAAGAGGTTCGCCGAAATATCACCGACTGCGGCAAACGTTTCTGCCGTCCAGTGTTGTTCCTGCGAGGCGCGCAAAGCCTGTTGACGGGATTCGTTCTGTATAGCCAACACGGCGTAGTTAGCGAGGCAGGCCAGCACTTTCTTGTCCCACTCCGATTTGGTGCTGCGACCGGTGCTTGTCTTTGCATTGAACACGCCGAACATTCCCAGGTTGTTCACTTTGTCTCCGGTGAGAAGGGGCATGAACAAAGCATTCGCATGATTTTGCGCCTCTGCAAACGTTTCCACGTCTTGAACGGATCCATCGAAGGCGGTGAGCTGCCATTCATCCGACTCCTGGGATAGCCAGATCGTGCTGATAGATGTATTGAGCAGATCGTTGGCCATCACGCAAAGACGATCCAGCACCTTCTGCGTTGGTTGCGAAATTAATAGCTGCGCGGCTTCTTGGAGAGCATCCAGCAGTCGAACTTCCTGGATTGCTGTAATCGCGTATGCCGCCAGCGCTTGCAGCAAATGACTGTCGTCCTCCGTGAATGCTGCCAGATGAGGGCTCTCGAGGTTGAGCACTCCCTCCAGGCGCCCGCTCGCATTGATCAACGGTACTGCCAGTTCAGAACGCATTTCAAGCGTCGAATCAAGTGGATAATAAATTTTCGACCATGGTTCCTGGCGCAGGTCTGGGATGAGTAGCGATTCACGGCGGCGGGCAACATAAGCCATGATGCTGTTTCCATCGAGCGGCAGTTTCTCAACGAGCGGGCGTTCAAGACGGATGCCGCTCACGGCGCGGGTAACCAGGTATTCACTGTTCTTGTCGAGCAGGCGAAAAATCCCATATTGGGCATTGGTAATTTCGAGCGCCAATTGCAAAATAGAATCGAGAGTCTCCTCCAGGCGCAACCGCGACGAAATCAGCAATCCTGCCCGGCGCAGCTGCTTGAGCTCCTCTTCCTTCCGCAGGAGATCGCGCCTGACCCCGGCAAGCCGCCGTGCGTGATAGATCGCCATGGCAGCCTGGTTGACAAAGTTATCGAGCATGAGCTGCTCAAGGTGGGTGAATTGCCGTTCTTCATGCAGGTAAATGTATAAAAGCCCCACTGCCTGTTCTGCAACGATCAGCGGAAAACAGGCAACTGCTTTTACGCCCAGTGCCGCGTGATATGGATGCACACTCAAGTCAGGTTCTTCGTAAGACAGACATCGGCGACGGCGCTGGATAGTCCGCGTTCCGATCCCGTGCGGGCGCGGGGCGTCATCGGGCTGATCCCGCGCCGGGGAAAGTTTTCGCCCCTCGGGTTCCGCAGAGACACGTGATTCATTCTCGAACAGGCCCGTCTTTTGATCGTAGGTGTAAATCACTGCAGAAGAACCGGGTACCACGCGAATGGCACTATCGACGATCAGCTGCAGGCTCCAATCATTTTGATCGGCATCGTTCGCGCCGATGCGATTAATGGCATCGCTGATCTGGTTAAGGCTTGCCAGCGCTTCAAGCAGGCGTGGATCTGTCTCTTGGGGAGATGTTGAGATAGGTTGCCTTGTCATTTCGAACATCAGTCGTTCCAGAATTGGGGACGATTCTCCCATTGGTTTGTCATCCAGGCAAGTCTTGGTTTATTGCAGATTTCAAAGCAGATTCAATCCCAGCTGCACTGCGAAGAACCCCAAAGCGAGTCCGCAGGCTAGGTTCACCCAGCGGAAAAATGTCGGGGTGACGAACCGGCGCCCCCAGGCGACGAGTCCGGCCATCACAAAGCACCAGAGAATGGCTCCGGCCAGAAAACCCGTAAAAAAGATCGCAAAATCGGCAGGTTGGGGTTTTCCCGAAATCGATGCGAAGACGGTTGTGCCCAGCCCCGTCCAGAAAACGATATTCATGGGGTTGCCGAGGGAAAGGAAGGCGCCGTTCGTGAAATCCCCGCGATGAGATTTGGAGACCGTCGCATCGAGCTCTTTGCCAGAGTGCGCGTCCTTGAGAGCATCCCAGGCAAGCTTGAACATGAGCAAGATGCCAACCAGGCTCAGAACCGTTTTCGCGATATTATTCTGAACAATGAAGGCGAGTCCGGTCAACGCGATGATGGCCCAGGTGGTATCGCCCACGAGCGAACCCAGCTGGACGAACAAGGCGGGGACAAACCCACGCGCGGCCCCGCGACGAACCGTTTCGGCAGTGATGACTCCGGGCGGGGCGCAGAATGCGATTGCAAGAATGAAAGATGATAAGAATAGCGACATAGATGTTTGAAGAAAAACCGAGGTGTGCCTCGGTCTTTCTTTTCTCCTTCCGTTATTCAGTATTGCCAGGGGCGGATGCTCCTCGCAGCGACAGGATCTTAGGCGTCAAAATACAAGGTAAATTCATGCGGTGTGGGGCGCAGGCGAATCGCGTCCACTTCATGCACCCGCTTGTACTTGATATATTCTTCCAGAAGATCGGAAGTGAACACACCACCTTGCAGCAGGAATTCATGATCCGCTTCGAGCGCGTCCAACACTTCGCTCAGGGAACTCGGAACCTGCTGAATTGTCTGCTTCTCTTCAGCCGGCAATTCGTAGAGATCCATATCTCGCGGATCGCCCGGATCGATCTCGTTGCATATGCCATCCAAACCAGCCATCAGGATGGCTGAGAATGCCAGGTACGGATTGCAGGTCGGGTCAGGCGCACGGAATTCTACGCGCTTAGCTTTGTAATTCTTTGTTGCTGGGATACGGCAAATCGCGGAACGATTTCGTTGCGAATAGGCAATATTGACAGGTGCCTCATATCCAGGGACCAGGCGGCGGTACGAGTTGGTGGTCGGTGATGTCAGCGCGAGCAGGGCCGGGGCATGCTTGAGAATGCCGCCGATGTAATACTTGGCCGTTTGCGAAAGACCCGCATAGCCATCCTCATCAAAGAATACATTGGTATCACCCTTCCACAGGGAGGAATGAACGTGCATCCCGGAACCGTTATCGCCAAACAGAGGCTTGGGCATGAATGTAACTGTCTTGCCATACTGACGGGCAACATTCTTGATGATGTATTTGTAGAGCAAGAGATTATCTGCCATGCGAGTGAGCGTGGTAAATGTCATGCTCATTTCGCTCTGACCGGCTGTTGCAACTTCGTGATGGTGTAAGTCCATCTGGACCCCGGCCTTTTCCATGGCCAGCATAAACCTGGAACGCAGAGTGTGCAGGGTATCCGTAGGAGGTACCGGGAAATAACCGCGTTTCGGAGCGATCTGGCCGCCATAATTTGGGGCGTCGGAACGTTCACTCGTCCACCAGGCTTCTTCGCTGTGAATCGAATAGAAGGCTTCATGGGAGTTCGATGCATAGCGGACTCCGTCAAACACAAAGAATTCCGCTTCGGGCGCGAAGTAAGCCGTATCGGCAATCCCCGTGCTCTTAAGATAATCCTCTGCCTTGAGAGCAACATAGCGCGGGTCACGAGAATACGCTTCAAAGCTCAGTGGATCGTACACATTACAGTTCAGGACCAGGGTTGGAATTTCTGCTGTGGGATCAACAAAGGCGGTATCTGGATCCGGTTTGAGGAGCATGTCAGACTCGTGGATCTCCTGAAAACCGCGGATCGATGAACCATCAAATGGAATCCCGTCCTCAAAAAAACCCTCGGTCAGACGATGCACAGGCATCGTAAAGTGTTGCCAGGTCCCGGGTAAGTCCGTAAAGCGTATATCCACCAGTTCAACGTCTTTCGCCATTTCAAGAACTTGTTCGATTGCTTTTGCCATGGTTGATCTCCTGCAAATGAATTTCTGTTAGGAAGGATTACTAAGTGGATTATATGGGTGAGGGGAAAGTCAGGCCTATTACCCAAATGGGTAAATTATTCCGTATGGCGGGTTTTCAACACGCCAACTATGAAATCTTCAGGCTCAAAGCCTGACCTACAGGAGCTACAGGACCACGGAGGCACTGAGTGACTAAGAACTCGGTGCCTCCGTGGTTAACATTTGAGACGTTTGCAAATAGCCGGTTCATTAATCCGCGGCTTGTAGAACAGCCTCCTGGCGCATATCGATATCCCCTTCGTACGTGAGCGCCTCGTGCCCGCGTTCGCCGTTGCGGATGCGAATGACTTCTTCCACCGGGTAAACAAAAATGATCCCATCGCCGATGTTGCCTGTCTGTGCCGCCCGTTGGATGGTCTCAATCGTTTTCTCCACGTTATGGTCACTCAGGATGATATTCAGCTGGACGCGCGGTAGCAGATCCACTTTATAGGTTCCGATCCGGCCAGCCAGTTCGATGCCTCCCTGGCGTCCATGCCCGCGCACTTCCATCACGTTCATTCCAATAATTCCGATTTCGGCAAGTGCTGTCTTTACGGCAGTAAGTTTTTCTTCTCGGAAGATCGCTTCGATTTTCTTGGTCATGATAAAACTCCTTTTTTCCAGATTAAGCGTATGCCCGTTCTCCGTGTTCGCTGATATCGAGACCTACTTCTTCTTCGTTTTCGGTAACACGCAATCCCATAAAGCGGCTCAATAGCTTGGTAATGACGAATGTGACACCAAACGCGAATGCCATCGATACCAGTGCTGCGAGGCCCTGAATTGCAAATTGGGCCGGATTGCCGTAGAACAATCCATCGGCACCGGCGGGATTGACTAGCCTGGTGGCAAACAGGCCGGTTGCCAGCGCACCCCACAGCCCGCCCATGCCGTGACACGCCCATACATCCAGGGACTCATCCAGTCCCCAGGTTTGCCTCAGCCGGATCGCGTAAAAGCTGATCGGAGCGGCCAGCCCACCAATTAAGATAGCAGCCATCGGCGTCACAAAACCCGCTGCGGGTGTGATCGCGACCAGCCCCACGACCGCGCCGGTCACAATCCCGAGCACGCTGGGCTTGTTATCCCGCCAGCTCAGGAACATCCACACAACGGCAGCCGCAGCGGCAGCAGTGTTTGTGGTCACCAGCGCGTTGACCGCCAATCCATTCGCCGCCAGCGCGCTCCCACCGTTGAAGCCAAACCATCCCATCCACAAAAGTCCCGCGCCGAGGACAGTGAAAGGAATATTGTTGGGTTCCAGAGGAGCCTGTCCGAACCACTTGCGTTTTCCGAGCACAAGGGCAAAAGCCAGCGCGGAGAATCCGGCCGTGATGTGAACAACGGTCCCACCGGCGAAATCCAGCGCACCCATGCCCCGTAGGATGCCGCCCACGCCCCAGACCCAGTGAGCGACCGGATCATAAACAAATGTAGCCCATAGAACCGTGAACACGAGAAAGGCCTTGAAGCGGACGCGCTCCACGAATGCGCCGGTGATAAGCGCCGGGGTGATGATCGCGAACATCATCTGGTAGGCCGCGAAAGCGAGGTGGGGAATCGTACCGGCGTAGTCCGTGTTAGGTTCGGCGCCTACATTGGATAACCCGAAGAAATCCATGCCGCCGATTAATCCGCCTATGCTGGCACCAAACGCCAGGGTATAACCAATCAGCACCCACTGCAGACTGATCAGACCCACGGTGATAAAACTTAAGTTGATGGTCGACAGAAGATTTTTCTTTCGAACCATGCCGCCGTAGAAGAAGGCCAGCGCCGGGGTCATGATCATGACCAGGGCAGTGGCAACCAAGATCCAGGCGGTGTCTCCAGCATTGATCGCGTCCATTGTGTTGCTCTCTCCTTAATTCCAGTAATTTGGACGTGGGTGAGATGAACCCATTTCCATACAGGTATTGTAGGGAAATGAATCCACAGTTCTATTCCCCATATGGGTAATTAATTCTCAGACCTGGGAAGAGCAGATCATGAACAACTGAATTCCCTGGTTGTATAATCTTCGCACCAATCGTATTCGTGAGAATGCTGTATTAACTATGCCAACCCCTACTTCACAAGAAAATCTCTATATTCAGCGTATTAATGCCGTTATCGGTCACGTTCGTGAAAACCTGAATGAGGATCTATCTTTGGATTCGCTCGCGCGGGTGGCAGGCTTCTCGCCCTTTCATTTTCATCGTGTTTTCAAATCGATCACGGAAGAGACCATCAGCGACATGGTAGTGCGCCTGCGGTTGGAGCGAGCCGCAGTTCTGCTCCGTTCTTCCCCGGAGCTCTCCATCACCGAAGCTGCCTTTGCGTCCGGCTTTAAATCGGGCTCCGTTTTCTCGCGCGCCTTTAAAAAACAGTATGGCCTTAACGCCCGGCAATGGGACCGGCAAAGTCCTTTGAAAAATAGCAAGAACGGTCAAGTGTTGGAGCGCTTCCCTCGCTATACTCTGGAAACATTGAGCGACTTCGCAGAGCAGGATGAGTTCGAAGTGCGGCTGCGTTCCCTGCCGGAGCAGCGACTCGCGTATATCCGGGTCTATGATTCGTACAGCCAGTTTAGCAAGGTGAGTGAAGCCTATTACCGTTTGATCGGATGGTATCGCCAGCGGGGCGGGAGTCTTGAGAAGGCGACACTCTATGGCATGTCGCAGGACGATCCAGAGGTCACGCCGCTCCGATTGTGCCGTTTTGACTGGTGCTTAACGGTCCCAGTCGACTGGCAGGCGGAGGGCGAAGTGAGCATGCAGAGCTTTCCGGCATGCCGGGTGGCAATGATCCGGTGTGTGGGTGGCTTTGAGCAGGAAGTCAGGGCGCTCCAATACCTGTTCCGTTATTGGCTGCCGCGCAGTCGCTACCAACCCGCGAACCTTCCTGGCATGGAAATTTATCGGCGTCAACCCATCGAACTGGGCTGGGAGACATTCGATATTGATTGTGCGATCCCGGTTGTGCCACTTTGATGGAAAAGGTTAGGCGAGAATACCGAAAGGAGCAACCTATGGAACTTGGTGCATTTTCGATCAGTCTGGCTGTAAAGGATATCGAGGCTTCGAAGGCTTTTTATGAGAAGCTCGGTTTCCAGGTCTTTATGGGCGATATTTCGCAGAACTGGCTGATTTTGAGGAACGGAGAGCACGTGATCGGCCTGTTTCAAGGGATTTTTGACAGGAACATATTAACGTTCAATCCCGGATGGAATCAGGACGCGCAGCCATTGGCTAGTTTCACAGACGTACGTGAGCTGCAGCGCCAGCTAAAGGCGCAGGGCGTGGAATTCATGAGCGAGGCGGAGGAAAACACAAACGGACCGGCAAGTTTTGTGATCGTAGATCCCGACGGCAATCCCATCTTCGTGGATCAGCACGTCTGAAGTCTTCATTCTAGATAGACATCACGAACACCCTCTGGCATCGCCCGCATGGGCCTGCAAGTGTTGTTTCTTGAACACTATTTCAAAATGCACTACTCCGTCGCAACCCTTTGATCTTCCTGCAGCCCCAGCGGAACAACACGGACAAAGGTATTCTTCCAATCCACCAACAGGTTGAGGATTTTTTGCGCCTCTTCGACCTGATGGTTTTGCTTTAATTCCTCAGCATAGATCGTTAAGAGCTCGCGCAGATTTTTTAGATCGTTCTCACCAACCTCCTGTGCCACAACTTTGGCTCCCTTCGCCAGTCTTCGTTGAATGGCAGCATGATCGAAATTGAGATGAGGTTGAGGTCGAAGGTAAAGAACGCCGCCGGTCATGCCCGCGCAGATCCATGGACCGGGGTCGCCCAAGACGATGACCCGTCCTGCAGTCATGTATTCGCACAGAAAGCCTTTGACGTTCGCCCGCGCGCCGAAAAAGCCCAGGCTATCATTCAGCGGCTTCTTGATCTCGCCGCCGATAACGACGTCCGTTCCGGAGAGACGGATGCAAGCGCGCGAGTCGGCATCTCCCTGCACGATGACAAAGCCGCCTGTGCCTCCATACGCAAGGCTTTTCCCGACAGATCCATCGATGAGTTTGCCATCGTGGTTGTAGCCCTTCATAATGACCACACGTCCGCCTGAGATGCCTTTAGCAACGCCATCCTGCGCGCCTCCTTCCACCAGGATGCGGACGGGGTCTGCATTGTACGCACCCAGTCCATTGCCGGGGACAGAGCTACTGAAGAAACGCAATGCGGTGTTCGGGACAGAACGCGTATCCACCTCGTCAAGCGGTTGGCGCCATGTTTCGCGATGGCCGCCCACGCCGCCGTGCCCCGGCCGCCAGGCCCAGTTATGGCGAAAGCGGGTCAGCGCGCCGGTGAGGTGCGTCCCCAGGGCGCGGTCGACAGGAGTCACTTTATCGTCCTCGAAGCGGATCGCGTCTTGTTGGTACGTCGTGAAGCTTTCCATGACCAGGTTGGAGATCACGGTCGTCAAGTGGTTGCGCGGCCGATGCAACGGACCGCGGTCGATTTCAGCCATTTCAGGAACAGGCAGGGCAATGGGGATCGGTTTGCTGTTCAGATACTCATCTACAGGGATGAGCATTTCAGTTAGATCGATTCGCTCGTTGTGTGAGATCTGCATCAGCAGGTCGGAACGACCGACAATCTCCTGGGCATGTCTAAAGCCAAGCTGGGCAACAATATGCCTGAACGCATCTCCAAGTGCCTCAAACACATTGACTAGAGCCTGCGTCGCCTGCTCCAGATCACGCGGGACAAAGTGCTTCAATCCCAAGGCCTGCGCCTGGTCTTTTGTTTCAATCTGCGTCGTAATGCCGGTATGACAGGTTCCAAGCTGGCAGTCACGACAGATCGTACAGCCAATGGCGACCATCGGAAGAGTTCCGAACCCAACCCGGTTCGCCCCCAGACACATCAGCTTGACCGCGTCTGCAGCGGAGCGCACGCCGCCATCTGCCCAGATTTCGACCTTGCTGCGCAAACCAGATTCGCTCAAGGCACGGTGCGCTTCCACGATTCCAATCTCAGCAGGCAAGCCTACATACCGCAACGAGTGTGAACGAGCGGCGCCAGTGCCGCCGTCGTATCCGGTCAGATAAATGATGTCTGCATCTGCTTTGGCAATGCCCACCGCAATAATGCCGATGCCGGGGATCACCGGAACTTTCACAGCGACGCGCGCCTTTGGATTGATCGTTTTGAGCTCTTCAATGAATTGAGCCAGATCCTCGATCGAGTAGATATCGTGGTTGTTGGAAGGTGAGATCAAATCCACACCGGCCCTTGTATGGCGCGCCGCCGCGACCTTCTGCGTGACCTTACGCGCAGGCAGGTGACCGCCTTCGCCGGGTTTCGCTCCCTGTCCTACTTTAATTTCCAGGAGGTTGGTGGCATTGATGGTTTCCGCCGTAATGCCAAACCGTCCAGATGCAATTTGAATGCCGCGGTGGAATGGATATTTACCGAGCAGGTCAGGAATCTCACCGCCCTCGCCATTAATCGAGAGCATGTTCAAACGGAATGCGGCTTCCGCGTAGGCGCGATAGGCAATCTCACCCTGTGAGCCAAACGACATGGAAGCAATCAAAAAAGGGAGCTTGTGCGAGGTTATGCCCAGATCCACTTGTTCTGGCTCGATGCCAGATGATTCTTCTGGATAACGAAAATCAATGACGTTACGGATCGTGACTGGATTGGTCTTGGCTGTATTCAGAACATGTTCTTCATATCCGGCCCAATCGGTTTCGCCCTTTCCAAGTTTTCCGGCGGCTTTCCAGATCTTCGGGTAAAAATGATTCACGCGCGAGAGCTCTCCGCGTCCTGCATTGTTGTATGCGGATGTACGAGAATCAAGATCGGCGTCTAAATCTTCCCATGTTAGGCCTCCCTGCTCCGAACCCGCGTAATTCATCGTGCCGAGCGCGGTAGCAATGCCGCTGCTCAAGCCAATGCTGGCGAATAAACGACCATAGCCGCGCAACTCATGGATGCCCATCGTGCTGGTACATTTTTCGATCCCAGACCGTAAAGCTTTCAACGTATTTATTAGCCGTGTTGACTTTTCTTCGGGAGTCGCCGCATCACCTGTTGCTGCTTCAAAGATCAAATAAGGAACAACAGCATCTGCGCCCATGCCCATGCACATCACCAGATCATGCAGGTTGCGGATCGCGCCACTGCGCAAGATCAATCCCGTCTGCCGGCGCAGGTTGACCATTGGCGAAGAGGCAACAAGGCTCAGATCAATTTTGCCGTTATCACCCAGGGGAACAGGCAGGGAGGAACTGGGTGGAGAAGGGTCCATAAAGGTGCGACGGAGGGCGCGATCCACAACCCCGATGACAAGGATGGGATCAAGCCAGCCGTTCTGCTCGCGAAAGGCATCCGCATCATCCAGGATGAGGAGCTGTGTCCCGTTTCGAACAGCCTCCACCGCCGTTTGGGCAATGCGCTCCAGCCCCTGCGCGGTTGTCTCCCCGATCAGGGTGATCGTCTGCAAGTGCGGGACTTGATCGCCTGGAAATTGTGCGATGAGGTGCTCGAGAGTCGGGCAATTGACCTCCGCAACATGATCCAACAAGATCGGGGCATCAAGCGTGACCGTCGTCGCTGGACGCATTTCTGTGGGGTTCAACGGCGGGCGCGCGCCGAGCACCGTCTGGGTGGAGAAATGTTCCACTTCCCGTTCCCGGTCTATTGCCGGATTCGTCACCACAGCGACCGCCTCTTTGAAATAATCCGAGATGTTCTGCCGCTCCTTCGAAAGGGCTGCTAATGGACCGTCATATCCCAGCGAACTGATCGGGTCGATTCCGTTTTTTGCCAGATCTTGAATCCACTCGCGGTCTTCGCGTCCCCAGCCAAAGGCGGCCATGCGGTTGTCAAGCCGAACTTCATCCTCTTGTACACGGATAAAACGGTCTTTTTCCGCACTCTCACGGAAGAAACCGTGCTGTCCGTGTGCTCCGTGTCCAAGCTCTGGCACGAGCGCAAGTCGTTTATCGATCATTTCCAGTGATCCAAACCGGCGCGGCGTCTGATTGAGCATCTTTTGCTGAATGGCGGGATAATCAAAGACCTCCACCGTGCGTGTGCCGCGGTGGATGCGCAGCCGCATTTTTTCACCGGGGGAAAGCGGGATGGGATCCAGGCGCATCGTATCCAGATGGTAGACACCCTTCTCGGAGGAAAAGAAATATTCTTTCTCCGTATCGCCAAACCACAACGGGCGCAGTCCAAGTGCATCCACGCTGAAGACACACTCGTCTCCGTAGCGGGAGATGATTCCTGCAGGACCCTGCGCGAATGGCCCGAACGCCTGCCTGTAATATTTGTAAACGGTTTGCAACTCAGGAGAAAGTTTTTCTACCTCACTTAAGATGGGCGGGAAGGCCAGCTCCATAGCTTCGGCAAGTGAAAAGTGATAGCGATGGATCAGCGTCGCCAAGAGCCTGTCCAGATCCTGTGAGTCACTTGCCCCTTCCACGAGCTTGACGCCGAGCATCTGCGCCTGTTCACGCAGGCGGGCAATCGTATTGATCTCCCCATTGTGCCCAAGCAGACTAAAAGGCTGGACTCGTTCAAAACTGGTGGCGGTATTGGTGGAATAACGGGCATGCCCAATAGTGATGGCGGTGGTGAAATCGGGGTTGCGTAATTCAGGGTAATACTGGTACAGCGTTTCGATGGAGCCGCGTACCTTATACACCACCACATTGCTGGAGAGTGACGCCACGATGATTTTTGTGGATGTCTCGATCTTGAGCGCCAGATCAAAAAGTATTCTTTCCACATTCTCAAGCGGTCCATTCCGCACCAATCCCGCAACCTGCCATAGATAGGGAGCCTGCAAGCGCGCCATTTTTCCAAGCGCCTGTGGGCGGGTGAGGATCGGTCGCTCGAGCAAGAGGTCTATGCCACATTCATTGAGCATGTGAAGCACACCCGCCTGAACGCCAGCCACATCTGTTTCTGTGTTCGGGATCATCAGGTGTCCGATGAAGAAACGGCGGTCTTCTGCCAGCCAGCCCGGCTTGCCCTCTTGCTCCAGAGCCTGGGCCCACAATAAGCGCGGGATGTCGGTCATCACACCGCACCCATCCCCTTCGCCATTTACCTCGCCGCAGCGATGGCCCATAATGCTGAGGGCAGCCAGAGCGCGCTTCAGATTTCCATGCGTTGCTTCCCCATTCTTGCGGACCGATGCCACCAGTGCACAAGCATCACGTTCCTCCAGCCATGTCTTAACATCCGGGGCGGCCAGCCAGTTTGCTACACCGATACACTGGTCATCATCCGATGATTGGAATTGTCTCTTATGCATGGAATACCTCTCTGAGTTCACGTTGATAAATTCTTTAAATCATACGGTGTGAAAACGAAAATACTATTACCTGGATGGGTACAATCGCTTGTTGAGCCTCACCCATATGGGTAATCTTTCGAAGCAAATTGTTGAAAACCATTGACTCATTTCACTTTTCGAGTAGAATACCGCCCAATATGTACTCCCCATTTGCGTTGCCGCGTAGCCGTCGTCCGAAGCCTACTTCTCACAGGGAAGGTCGGGTCCTTTTTGTTTGGATGATGGAGCAGTAAACGCAGGTCTGCACAGCGACACACATACATCCATAGCAACAGCCCTCCTTCTCGGAGGGCTGTTTTTATTTTCACTGTTAGGGTCTCAAAGAAAAGTAAAAGGAGAAACACGATGAAGCAGAAAACAAAGCCGTCAGTGAAGAAAGTCGTCCTTGCCTATTCAGGCGGGCTGGACACATCCGTGATCGTGCCATGGCTGAAGGAGAACTATCAATGTGAAGTGGTCTGCTTTTGCGCGGACGTGGGGCAGGGAGATGAAGACCTACACGGATTGGAAGAGAAAGCGCTCAAGAGTGGTGCAAGTCAGTTCATTTTGCACGATATGAAAGAGGAATTCGCCAGTGAGTATCTCTTTCCAATGTTGAAGATGGGGGCAGTGTATGAGCACAAGTATTTATTGGGCACATCGGTTGCCCGTCCTCTGATCGCAAAACATCTTGTCCAGGTGGCCCATGAGGTCGGTGCAGACGCAGTGGCGCATGGCGCGACCGGCAAAGGCAATGATCAGGTCCGTTTTGAGCTTACGGTGATGGCACTCGACCCTCGTCTCAAGATCATCGCTCCCTGGCGCGAATGGGATATCCGCTCGCGCGAAGATGCGATTGCTTATGCGGCAAAGCACAGCGTCCCTGTGACGGCCACCATCAAATCTATTTATAGCCGTGACTCAAACCTGTGGCATCTCTCCCATGAAGGAGGCCTGCTCGAAGATCCCTGGAATGAACCGGAAGAGGCGATGTACCAGATTTCGACCTCGCCAGAGAACGCTCCGGAGCAGGCTGAGCACGTGGAAATCGAATTCGAAAGCGGCATTCCCTGTGCGGTGAATGGCGAGCAGCTTTCTCCTGCAAAGATCGTTGCAACCCTCAACGCGATCGGCGGCGCGCACGGCATCGGGCGTGTTGACCTCGTTGAGAATCGTCTCGTCGGTATGAAATCGCACGGCGTCTACGAAACTCCCGGCGGGACCATTTTGTTCTATGCTCATCGCGAGCTTGAGTCACTGGTTATAGATCGAGAGACGATGCACTTCAAAGAGATGGTTGCGGTGAAATATGCCGAGCTCACCTACAATGGACTCTGGTTCACACCGCTGCGCGAAGCGATCGATGCGTTCGTCAATGCCACGCAGGGACCGGTGACCGGCAGGGTACGGCTCAAGCTGTATAAAGGCAATATTATCAGCGCGGGTCGAACCTCGCCGTTCAGTCTCTACCGTGAAGACTTTGCGACGTTTGGTCAGGAGGACGTCTACGACCAGAGCCATGCCGAGGGTTTCATCCGGCTCTTTGGTCTCAGCCTCAAGGTTCGCGCGCTCAATGGCTTACCTGTCTCAGGTTTGGATATGCCCAGGCCTGATTACTCACGCTTCAAGAGGGACTAGTATGACAACACTCTGGGGCGGACGCTTTGCCCAAAAACTCGACCACCACGCGTGGAACCTTAACACCTCATTGCCCATCGACCAGCGTTTGGCGCTTCAGGATGTGGATGGAAGTCTTGCCTGGGCAGCCGCACTTCAGCGTTCTGGCATTCTTACGGATAAAGAGTACGGCTCTATTTCCCTGGGGCTTGTTGCCATTAAAGAAGAATTCTCTTCGGGACGGTTTTGTTTCGCTCCCACTGATGAAGATATTCACACTGCGGTTGAACACCGTCTGACAGAGTTGATCGGTGATGCGGCAGGCAAGCTTCACACGGGCCGCAGTCGCAACGATCAGGTCGCCACGGATTTCAGATTGTGGATGCTACAAACCATGCCTGTGCTGGATGCAGCCTTGAAAGATTTGCAATCTGCACTGGTGAAGCAAGCAGAGCAGGCTGATGAGACCCTCATGCCAGGTTATACCCATCTGCAGCGCGCGCAACCCGTTTTGCTGGCGCATTGGTGGCTGAGCCATTATTGGCCATTGCAACGCGACATCGAGCGGCTGCAGGATTTGAATAAGCGGATTTCTGTTTTGCCATTGGGTTCCGGCGCGCTGGCAGGTGTGCCATTTGACATTGATCGAGTCGCATTGGCTCAGTTTCTGGGGTTTGCCGAAGTTTCACAAAACAGTATCGATGTCGTGTCCGATCGTGATTTTGCAGCTGAATATTTGTTTTGCGCGACGATGATCGGAATCCATTTGAGCAAGTTGTCCGAGCAGATGGTTTTGTTCACCAGTGCCGAGTTTGGCTTTTTCGAATTGTCCGATGCGTTTTCGACAGGTTCAAGCCTCATGCCACAAAAGAAGAATCCCGATGTGTTCGAAATCACACGTGGCAAATCTGGCACGCTAATCGGTCTACTCACCGGGCTGCTGGCAACTCTCAAAGGACTGCCATCCACCTACGATAAAGACCTGCAGGAGGATAAAGCGCCTGCCTTTCAGGCAACAGACATCTTGCTTGCTGTTTTGCCTGCTATTGCTGGAGCGTTGAGAACCATAATAACAAAACCTGAGCGAATGCGCGCCGCAATTGACTCGACGATGATGGCAACGGACCTGGCAGATTATCTGGTTGGCAAAGGTGTTCCCTTTCGTGAAGCGCATGCCCTGGTAGGGAAAGCTGTCCGAGTGGCGGGGGAGAGGAATGTTCCAGTGGAGGAAATGCCTCTCGATGCGTATCAGGCGATCGGCCCGTTTGAGGCGGATGTGTATCAGATCTTCGACCCACAGAAATCCATCCAAAAGAGAAATGCGATTGGCGGCACGAGCACGCAATCCGTTAAGAACCAACTGTTTGGAATCCAGCGAATCCCTTCGTTGGACAAACTACAAGATCCAAAGTCTGGAGACTTTGGATTCCAGGAAAATAAAGGAGAATAAAAATGTCGACTGTGAATTGTCCCGAATGTGCTGCGGAAATTCCATTGGTAGAAGGAACCGAAGTGGGTGAGATCCTTGTGTGTCCAGATTGCGGCGTCGATCTTGAGATGACCGCGCTTGAGCCTGCCAGTGTGCAGCTTGCACCCATGGAAGAAGAAGACTGGGGTGAATGACCATCACCCCTAATTCCTCTCCCACAGGGAGAGGGGAGAAGAGAACCTTATGCAGCGACGATTAAAGATTGGTGTCTTGTTCTCTCGCGTGCGCGTGGAGGAGAAATGGATTTTCGGCGCGCTGGAAAAGCGCGGCATTGAGTACGACCGGCTCGATGATCGCGCCATCCATTTTGACTTGACGGATCCCACGCCATGGCAGCAATATGATGTGGTGCTTGAGCGCAGCCTGAGCTACAACAGTGGGCTGTATGCACTACGTTTGTTGAACGCGTTCGGCGTGCCGACGGTGAACACGGCGTCGGTGGCGGAGATTTGCGGCGACAAGCTGATCACGAGTGCCGTCCTGGCGCGAGACGGGGTTCCTCAACCGCGTAATGCGATGGCGTTTACGCCTGAATCTGCACTTGAAGCGATAGAGGCATTTGGATATCCCATCGTGTTGAAGCCGGTCATCGGTTCGTGGGGTCGCTTACTGGCAAAGATCAATGATCGCGATGCGGCAGAAGCAGTGCTGGAGCACAAATCCACACTGGGCTCGGTGCAGCACTCGGTGTTCTACATCCAGGAATACATTGAGAAGCCTGGGCGCGACATTCGCGCTATTGTGATCGGTGACCGCGTGCTGGCAGCGATGTACCGGAGCTCCGAACACTGGATCACGAACACCGCGCGCGGAGGCAGCGGAGAGTTATGTCCGATCACGGCTGAGATTGAGGAGTTGTGCCTGCGGGCCGCGAAATCTGTAGGCGGCGGTGTGCTCGGCGTAGATCTGGTGGAGCATCCTGAAAAGGGACTCATGGTGAACGAAATCAACCACACGACGGAATTCCACACGATGCAGCCACTGAGTGGAATCGATATTGCCGGCGAGACCGTGGAGTATGCCATGAGCGTTGCAAGGGAGTATGCCTGATGACGACAGTATCCATCATTGGCGGCTCCGGGTATGGAGGAGGCGAGCTGCTGCGCCTGTTACTGGTTCATCCGTGTGTGGATGTGAAGCAGGTAACGTCACGATCGCATTTGGGTGAATATGTGTATCAAGTCCATCCGAATTTACGCAAACGGACTCAGCTCAAGTTCAGCGATCCGGCCATGCTGGAGCCAGTAGATATTCTTTTCCTTGCCCAGCCGCATGGACAGGCGCAGCGTCACATCGAAGAGTATGCCAGGCTTGCATCCAGGATCATTGATCTTGCCGCGGACTTCCGACTTCGCGATGCAACGGTTTATGAAAAATGGTACGGTGAAAAACATGCTGCGCCGGAGTGGCTGAGCCAGTTTGTGTATGGGCTTCCCGAGCTCCATCGAGCGAAAATCACAGGAGCGAATTACGTGAGTGGAGTGGGGTGCAATGCCACCGCGAGCAACCTTGCGCTCCTGCCGCTGGTGAAAGCGGACTTGCTCGATGTGTCTTCCCCGATCTTCATTGAAATCAAAGTGGGGTCATCCGAGTCAGGCGCGGAAGGAAACGTGGGATCCCATCATGCAGAACGAGCAAATGTCATTCGGACCTTCTCAGCCTTTGGGCATCGTCACACAGCGGAAGTGATCCAGGAAATGGGCGTGAACGCGGAGCGCGTTTCGCTGACTATGACCGCTGTCGATCTGGTGCGCGGCGTGCTGGCAACAGCTCACGCGAAGGTGAAGCAGGGTGTCACGACGAAGGACCTGTGGAGGGCCTATCGCGCCGCGGCAAATGAAAACCCCTTTATTCGTATAGTCAAAGAGCAGCGCGGAATCTATAGAGTGCCTGAGCCAAAGATCCTGGCGGGGACGAATTACGCCGACCTGGGTTTTGAGCTAGACGAAAGCAATGGGCACATTGTGGCGATGTGCGCAATCGATAATCTCATGAAGGGTGCAGCCGGTTCGGCAGTGCAGTGCATGAATCTGATGATGGGATGGGAGGAAACGCTCGGGTTAGAGTTTATGGGGCTGCACCCGATTTAGAGAGATACCGATGGTCGGGTAGACAGTGTTGGTCTGCCGTATCGAGACCATCAATGGCAAGCAGATATAAATTTTGATCGGTGGTCTCAATCGCTTGGGCCTCGACCACTGGATGGAACGGAGAACATGAATCGAACAATCACTGTTGTAAAACTCGGCGGCACGGAAGGCGTGGATTTTTCTGCCATCTGTCAGGATGCTGCCAGGTTACTCAAACAAGGTCAACAACTTGTATTTGTCCATGGCGGTTCTGCAGAAGCAAATTTGCTAGGCGAATCCCTGGGCGCGCCCCCGAAGATGATCACCTCGCCTTCAGGTTACACATCACGTTACACCGACCGCAAAACCCTGGAAATCTTTTTGATGGCAGTGAATGGCAAGATCAATTCCCTCTTGATCGAGCAGTTACAAATGCTGGGAGTCAATGCTGTCGGCTTGAGCGGGCTGGACGGTAGGCTCATGCAAGCCACGCGCAAGGATTCTGTGCAGAGCCTTGAAAACGGTAAGCGCAGAATCATCCGAGACGATTACACGGGGAGGATTGATACTGTCAACAGTGATTTGTTGGGAATGTTGCTCAACGCGGGTTATCTGCCTGTGATCGCGCCGGTGGCGGTCAGCGAAAGGGGCGAAGCGCTCAACGTAGATGCAGACCGTGCCGCCGCGATGGTCGCTGCTGCGCTCCAGGCGGAGACGTTGCTTCTCCTCACAGCAGCCCCAGGCTTGATGAGGAATTTTCCGGATGAGTCGTCACTCATCCGGCAATTGCATCAGAGCCAGCTTGCCGCAGCGAGTCAAGCGGCGCAGGGTCGCATGAAGAAGAAAATTCTCGGGGCAGAGGAGGCGCTCAAAGGCGGCGTATGTCGTGTCATGATTGCAGACGGCAGGATCGAGAATCCCATATCAAATGCACTGGCTGGAAATGGAACGGTCATTCAATGAACGATATTTTCGTGAACGACAAGCAAATCATTGAAATTGAAAATAAGCATACATCGGGTGTGTATGCCAAACAGGCACTGACCATCGTCCGTGGACAAGGTGCTTCCTTGTTCGATACAGAGGGTGTGGAATATCTGGACTGCTCGTCGGGGCATGGTGTTGCCAATTTGGGTCACGCCCACCCCAAAATTGCGGAGGCGATTTACAAGCAGGCCTCGACTCTGATCACGTTGTTCGAGTCGTTCCCTAATGACCAGCGTGCCATGCTGATGGAAAAAATTACATCGCTCGTTCCCGGCCTGGATCGAGTCTTCTTTTGCAACTCAGGGACTGAGTCTGTGGAGGCGGCGCTCAAGTTTGCACGCATATCCACGGGGCGAACGAACTTCATAGCCGCCATGCGCGCCTTTCATGGGCGAACATTTGGATCGCTCTCGGCGACGTTCAATAAGAAATACCGCGCAGGATTTGAACCACTTCTGCCCGGAGTTTCGCATGTGGCCTATAACAATATCGAAGCGTTAGACAGGGCGGTGAACGAAGAGACCGCTGCCGTGATTTTGGAAGTGGTGCAGGGGGAAGGCGGCGTTTATCCCGCGACTTTAGATTATGTTCGAGCCGCTCGCCACATCTGCGATGCGCGCGGGGCGCTTTTGATCTTCGATGAAATCCAGACAGGTTTCGGGCGCACGGGGAAAATGTTTGCGGCCCAGCACTTTGACGTGATGCCGGATCTGCTCACCTGCGCGAAATCCCTGGCGGGGGGCGTGCCTATGGGCGCGCTATTGACCGGTCACAAGGTGAAGAATTTGACTCCGGGCGTGCATGGCTCAACCTTCGGAGGTAACCCGCTTTCCTGCGCAGCGGCAAATGCCGCGCTAGATGTGCTCAGAGATGAAGACCTGCCAGGCCAGGCTGCCGCAAAAGGCGCGCATTTGATGGAGAAGCTGAAGAACATCGAATCGCCTCATATCCGTGAAGTACGTGGACTTGGCCTGATGATAGGCATTGAAATGAAGCAGAAGGTCGCTCCATATATCAAAGCGCTGCAAGAGAAGAGGATCATTGCTTTAAATGCGGGCATGACAGTTATTCGTCTTTTGCCGCCTCTGGTTATTTCATACCAGCAGATGGATTATTTGGTCGATGTGCTGACCGAGGTGCTGGCAACAGATTTGACACCCGTGGATGCGTAGTGCATGACCGACTTTGATACGCTGGTGGGTTTAGTCTCGCAGTACAGCCCCTCCGGGCAGGAGCGAGGCGCTGTGGAATGGCTCGTGGCGCGGATGAAGTCCCTCGGGTTTAACGACGCGTTTATCGATCAAGCGGGGAATGCTGTCGGTATGATGGGGCATGGGCCAGAGCAGGTTGTGTTATTGGGCCACATTGATACTGTGCCCGGGGAAATTTCTGTAAGGCGAAGCGGTCTTCCTCCACATGAAGTTTTATATGGGCGCGGATCGGTGGATGCAAAGGGTCCGTTGGCTTGTTTTGTGGATGCAGTAGCTCAGGTTGGCGCAAGGGATGGCTGGCAGTTCGTAGTGATTGGCGCGGTGGAGGAGGAGCGCAATTCAGAAGGCGCACGGTTTGTTGCGACTCAATACAAACCAGATTTCGCCATTATCGGTGAACCCAACCAGTGGGACCGCGTGGCGCTGGGTTACAAAGGGAGTGCCTGGGCAAACATTACCGTCAGATGTAAACAAACCCATTCTGCCAGTGGCCAAGAAACAGCCTGTGAGTCAGTGGTCGATGTATGGTGGAAGATCAGGTCCTATGCAGAGTCATTCAATACAGAACGATCAAAAGTTTTCGAGAAATTGTTGCCTACCTTACGTGAGATGGACTCTGGTTCGGACGAGTTCGAGCAATGGGCACGTGTAAGCGTTGGGGTCCGCTTGCCAACCGATGTTACCCCCGAGGCATGGTACCAAGAATTGGAGGAAATTGCCGGCAGCGGGACTGTCGCGCGAACGGGATTCGCCGTCCCTGCGTGGCAATGCGAGAAAAATACCAGGCTGGTGCGAGCCTTCATGAGCGGGATCCGGTCACAGGGCGGGGAGCCGCGGTTCGTATATAAGACGGGGACCGCCGACCTGAATATCGTCGCGCCGGCCTGGAAATGTCCTGCGCTTGTGTATGGGCCCGGAGATGCGAATCTGGATCATACGCCCGATGAACATATTTCCCTGGAAGAGTATGGAAAGTCGACCCTTGTGCTGCGCGAGGCACTCGGATGGTTGGTCAAGCGATGATCCAAACGTGTTGGGTCAAATCGTCAACAGCCAGCGCGCCTCTTCCCTCAGATCATAACTTTCCCAGAACATCCGCAACCTTTTCGAGATATATAGACCTGCCTGTATGTTGGTCATGGCGGACCATTCCAGCGCGGCGCGAAGGTTATCACGCTCACTGAACAAGCGCGCCAGCCACTGTTCCTGGTCGATGCCCTGCAGGGCAGGCTCACATTGCTTTGCCATTTCTAGGAAATAATTCAAGTGTCGATCCCGCAGAGTCTGCTCTTCACCCGATTCACGCAGCTTTTCGTGGGCATACGAGCGAATGACCTCATGGAATCGAAAGCGAGTCTCATCCTCGGTTCGCTGTTGCACAATCACAAGAGATTTCTTCAAGAGAGAGCCAGTGATTAAGCGACCTTCGCTCAGTCCGATCGCCTGGGCGGCCTGCAGGGTCCATCCTCCCACAAAGACAGAGAGCTGGCGCATGAACATTCGTTCAGCCTCCGTCAGCAGGTTCCAGCCCCAATCGATCGATGTGCGCATGGTCTGCTGGCGCGGAAGGATCGAACGGTTGCTGCTGGCCAGTAAGTCGAACGAACGATTGAGCTGTTTCAGGATCTCGCCCGGGGCAAAGATATCGACGTGGGCTGCGGCCAGCTCAATCGCGAGCGGGATGCCATCCAGGCGACTGCAGATCTGAACGATGGAGTCCGCATTTGTTTTGGTCAACTGAAAATCTGATACTGCTAACCTGGCCCTCTCGAGGAACAACTTTATCGATTCATAGCGACCGAATTCTTCCACAGCCTGGTCTGGTTGAGGCGTTGGAGTATCAAGCGCAGGCACGTTGTAGAAGGCTTCCCCCTCGAGTTGCAACGCCTGGCGGCTGGTTGCAAGGACCCTGATTGAGGGGCAATTCTTGAGCAAAGCTTCTGCGAACCCGGCGATCGCATTCAGCAGATGCTCACAGTTATCGAGAATCAACAGAAGACTCTTGCCTTGCAGTTCTCTTAACAGGCTATCTATCAAAGTCTCTTGTGGTCGTTGCGCAATGCGCAGCAAAGAGGCAGCAGACTGCGGCACCAGGTCCTCATCGTTCAGGGATTCAAAGGGAATAAACCATACGCCATGCGGAAAGAGCTTCAGGACGTCGTTTCCTGTCTCCACGGCGAGGCGTGTCTTGCCGATGCCGCCGGCGCCGGTCAACGTGACCAGTCGGTATTGCGCCAGGAGACGCCCGATCTCTTCGCGTTCTCGTTGACGGCCGATAAAGGTTGTCAGATGGACCGGCAGATTGTGTCGCGGGGGGCGCGTTTCGGAGGAAGCCGGCTTGAGCTCTCCTTTGCGAATCTTCTTATACAGCTCACGCGTCTCCGGCTGCGGATCCAGATTGAGCTCCTTACGCAGAAGCTTCTCCAGCGTCTTGTACTGCTGCATAGCGGCAGTATGCTGGTCTGCCGACGCGTACAGCTCCATGAGCTGACTGTGTGCAGCTTCATTGAGCGGGTCCAGCTCGATCAGGCGCTGGGCGTAGGGGATGGCAGCCTGCGTTTGTCCGAGTGTGCGGTACTCCTCAACCAGCACTTCCAGGGTGGAAGAGAATTGGCGACGCAGAGCCTCGGCCCGGGCCAGCACCCACTCGTTGAAACTGGCGCCCTCTTTCAATGTGAACCCTTTCAGGAATTCACCCCGATAGAGCCGGACAGCCTCGGCCAGCAGAGGGATCCGGAGCGCGGGATCGGCCAGCCGGCTCGCCTGGCCGAGGAGAGATCGGAACTCTGCCAGATCCAAAACAAGATATGCTCCGGGATTCAAGTAAATGACTTCATGTTCGGCACCGACCCATCCCTCGCCAATGAATTGTGCGACCTCCCATAGCGTATGGCGCAGGTTCGCCAGCCCTTTTGCAGGGTCGTAGTCGGTCCACAACAGCTCGGCCAGTGAGTCGCGCGAAAATCGTTGCCCTGGATGCTCGAGCTCCATGACGGCCAGATACGACAGCAGGGCCACCACGGCACGGCGGCTGGCAGTGACCGGCTTATCATCCAGCAAAAATTGTGGGGTACCAAGGAGCTGTATCTTCAAATGCATAAAGACGCCCTCTAAAGTATTACGCTGTTCGGATTATATCGTTGAATTGGACCGAAAACATCAAATTATGTCGCTCGAGCGCTATTTCGACACGTTTGCGACACGCTCGATGATTACACTACATAAAAGTTGACGTGCAGTCCGCAGGAGGCTGAAATGACCAAGAGCTTTTTCCTCCAATTGATATTCCTGGGAGCGATCGTCACGGTGACGGCCTGTCAGAGTGCCGGGCAGCCAGGCGCTGCGGCGATGTCCCGGCCCGGGGACAGCCTCGGCGGCATGGACCTGGCGACCGGGGCAGCGGATGCTCCGCCTCTCTGGGCCTTCTGCGCTGCGGCCCAGGGAAGTATCCAGACTCAGACGCTTAACTGCCGTGCGCCCGTGCTGCCTGCTCTGGCAATTGGGCACATCTTTCTTGTCACAGACGAGACGTTCGCAACTCTGAATTGGTCAAATCTTGACTGGGAGTTATCCATTGACGACCAGCCCGTGGATCTCGAGTCATTTGGGAAATTTGAGTACGATATGCCCTCCATGTCAAAAAATCCCTCGCCCGTTCGCGAAGTCTTCAAAAAGGGAATGGCCTGGAACATCATGTTGACGAATTTGAAACCTGGAATTCACACCTTACGCTTCCAGGCACACAACGGAGCAGACAGCTACAACTGGATTGTCAATCTGACGATCGAGCCCGCGGAGGAATCCATAGATGGAACGGACATCAGCTCCATCCCGTTCCAGCCCAAATCGTGAACCAGCAGCCTGGATGAGTCATTCCAAAACGGGGTTATAACGGGGACAAATATCCTCATCTACGCTGTAGGATCGTTGAGGCAGAAAGTGTCGGAATCGCTTTCTGCCTCATCTTTTAACGGCTTCCGCGTAATCCTATTCTTCTGACTCATACAAGATCGCAGCACGGCACCTAAATCGCCTGCCAGCTCCGGCCAAAATCCGGCTTTTGACACGCCATCACGACACGCCCGCGACACGCTGCGTGTGTAGACTGGTTCAAAACGGACTCAGTTCTGGAGGAGGCT
Organism: Anaerolineales bacterium; assembly: GCA_035463255.1. GTDB lineage: Bacteria > Chloroflexota > Anaerolineae > Anaerolineales > Villigracilaceae > Defluviilinea. Next base: position 59,936 of record DATHTL010000237.1, read on the forward strand.
GTAATGATTAACTTCTATTTTGCCGATTTTGCCAAGTTAGTCCTGGCCTTTTTTCTGGCACTCAGCCAATCGCCTGCGAAGACAGCCGAGGCGCATGTTGCGACGCTCAAAGCGGGGGACGAGATCGACGGCATGGTGTTGACATCCGGTGCGAAGGATGATCCACCGATCTGGGCATTTTGTTCCACGGAGGAAAGCAAGGGTATGACCTCCGCGAGCTGCTGGGTTCCGCAAATGTCCGCGCTGGCGATTGGGCATGTGTTTCTACCCGGCGACCATGCCTTCGCCCAGATGGAATGGTCCGACTTGGAATGGGAGCTATACCTGGACGACAGGCTCATTCAATTAGAAGACTTCGATACCTACAGTTACATAGTACCAACCGTCACTTCAGATCTTTCTCCGGTTCGGGAGGTGCTTACGAAGGCTTTAGCATGGGATGTCGTGCTGACGAACTTGCGGCCCGGTGAGCACACGATCGAAGGACGCGTGCAAGCGGGTGCTGAGGAGTACCGATGGATCATCAACCTGGTCATCGAGGCAAAACCTGCACCATATTGGAAATCGGTTCCAAAGTATGCTGACCGTGGCGTCACCAGCTCCGAATGTTTCCACGGTGGTCAATCTCTATCTCGTTTTCACGGTGGGTGTCGGGTGTATGGCTAAAGCCGGGGATTCTAGTTCTTCTCATTGCTATATAAGCGTGTCGGGGAGGAAATCAGACCGGGTCTTAATATAGAAGCACAACGCCGCATAAAGGGCGTTGTGCTTCTATATTTTCATCTCGCTTTACTTCTCTAAGCAGAAATAGAATTCAAGGACGAGAGAATCTCTCTCAAAGAGTCTGCGAGCTGCTGGTGCTGCTCGATCCCCTCCAACACGGCCACCAAGAAGGCATATTGCTCGATAACGGAGTTCAGCTCCCGGGCAGAGCCATAGCGAATCCAGGTCTGCTTATATTCGTCGACCAACTCCTCGAGCTTTGGTTTACCGCCGTTTTTCGAGCTTGCTTTTACATAGGCAAGCATACGCTCGATGAGCCTGACATCCGTAGTTCCAATGCTGGCCCAGAAATCGTCGGGGGCATTGACCTTCCGCATTTCGGCCAGCTTGGCTGCGGTCTCTGTCAGTTTTTCCCACTCCGGGAGCCTGTTCTTGAGCTCCTCCGGATCGCCGGCCCGCACGGCACGGACGAGCTTCGCCACCAGTGCATTGGTCAACGGGTAGGCATCGTCAGCTGCACATTCCCGGGCGCGATCGTAGGCAGCCTCCATTTCCTTCAATGCCATTTCGAACGTCTTGACGGATTTCCCGCGTGAGAGTTGGGCCAGGCGCTTATATCCGCTGCCCACTACAGACCAGCGTTCGGAGGTGTCGCCTACTGTTTTTATCAACGAGCGCAGGTCCGCTATATGGCCCTCGATGATCGACCTGGCCTCCTTGTAATAGCCCGGATCTTTCTGGAAGGTTTGGACGGCAAGGCGGATGCGGCAGTTGGCCAATTGTTCGATCGATTTAATGGAGGCCACGCAGCTCGAGTTCTTGATCGCGAGGTCATAATAAGTTGCGGCCTTTTCGAACATCAGCAGGTCGCTAAATGCCTCTCCGAGGGCCTCCTGCAAGGAGGAGTCATTCAGCCAGTCCCGGCGTTCCTCCGTGATCCTCTGCTCGAGAGCGTCCAGCCGTTTGCGCAGGGGCGCAATGCCTTGCACAGAACTGGTCTTTGCCAGTCCGCTCAGTTTCTTGACTTCCAGGTAGGCTTCTTCCATGTGGACGAATTTTTCGCCGCTCTTCGGACTATCGTCCTTGCTAACGACCAGCCGGTAGGCTGGGTCGCCATAGCACTGATAGGCGGCCCAGGTATTGGTCCGATCGCTGTGCAACTCGTAAGTCGCTTTACGAGCTTCTAAAACAGCGTTGCCAAATTCTGCTCCCTTGAGGAGGTGATCATAAAAGACGTCCGCAAAGGTAATCGCGGCTGCATCGTCCACGGCCCAGCCGGCCGCGATCACTGCCTTCACACCCATGTTGATCAGCTTTTCAGACAGGCTGGCTGCGAACTCATTGAAAGCATGCGATGCCGATCCCTCCGGGGCGTCGATGGTTCCCAGATGACAGCAATTGATGAACACCAGCTCCGGGATCTCTGTCTTTTTCTCGATTTCGTTGGCGGTCAGGAATACGCCGTTGCCAAGCACCATGCCGGTGTATTGCTCCGGTTTCTCCACCCCGGGACGTTCTGGGGGGTACCGGTACACCCCGTGACCCGCCAGATGCAACACCCGGTAGTCGTTGGCGAACAGGCTATTCATGATGGAGGTCGATTCGGTGTTGATCTCCTGGATAACTTCATATTTCTGTTCCTTGAATCTGGCTGCGACCAGGGCCGCTTCCTGTTGTGCGCCAGGCAGGTCCGCAAAGCCTTTGGGTGTGTTAGCGGGGTTGCCTACCACCAGGATGTTTCGGTTGTTAACATCCAGTACCCTTTCCTGGAACGTCGAGGTGGTGAACTGCCGGATCAGGCCCATCTGGACGACGAGCGGCTTATCCTGTCCGGTCCGGCGGTCGTAGAGCAATTCCCATGGGAAGTGTGCTGCCACTGGATCGAGGACAATCAAGACGTTATTCAGATCGCGGAACGAGCCTTTGATCCGGTTGGGGATCATCAGCTCGAAGATGGCGGTCGCCTGCCCCTGGTCCCACCTTGGATTCTTGACAGCCTGGGCGATCAGGTTTTCGATATTGGTTCTTTGTACGCCCAGCTGCGATTCTTCGGCTCTGGCTCGCTCAGTGGGCAGGGTAAAGATCAGCGAATTGTTTTCACCGGCGCGCACGTGGATACGCGTCCACCAGCCCGGCGCCTCCTCATAAGCCAGCCGCTGGAACCCGCCGCGCAGACTCTTCATCACAAGGTCGACTGCAAACTCCGGTTTCTTATTGTAATTCCGCAGCGCCCGGGTTGCGAGGATCGCTTGGTCTTTGAAGAGCTCGATGAACTGAATCTCCGAAATGCGTATACTCTGCAGCGGTCCCTCCACCTGAGCAAAACTTCGATTCGCCTGAATAACGCCGCTCAAAATCGCATCGACTGAGTTTGCAACCGACAGACCCATGCCGCCTGTGCCGATCAGCAGGGTGGATACGGCCAGCTTTCCATCCTTGATGGGCTTCTTATCTTCTACGGCTTGTATTCCGTATTCGCGCAGCGCGTTGGCAAAAGACTGCGTAAGTTTGCGCGGCGAGAGCTCTCCGGCTTTACCCAACCCAACGACAATCGCTCCGCCAGGCTTCCGGCTGCCATCGCTCAGGATGACCTCCGCTGTGCCTTCCGCGCCGGGATACAGCCCCAACCGGTGGCGGGCAGACAAGCGACCGTCCAAGTGATAATCCAGGTCTCTTTCTGCGCTGAAGATTCCATCCCCTTCATAATGTCCCACGGCGACCGGGTTGCTGCAGAACGACAGGTTGCCATGCGCCACCGACACTTTGATCGGTTCCAGCGGAGCGACTTCAACGGCTACGGGGGCAGCTCCGAGCACGGTCTGTTCCAGGTCAGCCTGAATGGGGTAGATCTCCACCTGTTCGTCGGGCAGCACGTATGTCGCCTCTACGCCGCGCGCCAGCTGCGGCGGCACCCGGGAAAGGCGCGTGGTGGCGCCCTCCTGCAAGAGATCGTAGATGGCAGCAAAGGATGGCTTATGGTTGGCCATGTCCCCGTGAGCCACCTGCATGTACCAGGTCCGGTCCTCCAACTCGGGCAGGATACCGGAGCGCCACGTGACAGTGCCGTCGCCCTCATTTGTGCCCCGGAAGATGATCTCGCCGTTGTCGGCCAGATCCACTCTCATGGGAGCGCCCTCGGCAAAGCCGGCGACATAGAGGATCGGGTCCTGTGGAGTAATCTTCCGGGCATTCAGGACCGCGTGGAACTTTTTTGCTTCATCCAAGTCTTTTTGTAATGGCTTTACCCAGCTGAACCTGCCGGTGCTCGGGAATTTATTCCATGTATTCGCATCCAGAAAATCCCAAAGCTCATCGTCCATCGGTAACAGCTGCAGCACGCCCGGGAAACGAGAAATCACCTCCAGTAGACGCGCCGGGGAATTCCTGAAATCCAGCATGGCGAGCATACGCAGCGTTTTTTCCTGCCCGAGGATCAGGCGGGGAATTTTGTGTGCGCCACGGTTTGGCGTCCCGAGCATGATGAACCGTGAACCGTCGCGCTCGCCGATCTTCTCCCACACGTCCGGGCACTGGCTGATCATGGCACGTGTGATCAGCCCACCCATGGAATGAGCGATAATCCTGATAGGCTGTTTGGTTTCCCTGGTCTCTTCGAGCTTTGCATTGATCACTTGCCCGAACCGGTCGGCTTCACTCAGAATAGAGATGCGCCAGTCGTAAGGGAAGGGGATGACCTCATGCGTGGCGCTCAAATACTTAACCAGATCGCCATATGCCATGGACACGATCGAATGAGGCCGGATATTTGTGTTCGCAATTTGAAGATTGGCAATTCCACCGCGCGCCAGTGCCAGGAGCTGCAACCAAATGCGATTTCCACTTTCTGCCAGATGGCTGCCCATGATGCCGGGGACAATATAAACCACCGGCTGCGAGAGGTTGGAGCGTTGTTGAAAGGAGCGCGCAACCAGCTCCAGCTCTGCGACTGCCTCGCCCCGATAGGCCTCATCCAGCAGCCGGAATCCCTTGGTCTCGAGCTCGCTTGGAGTGACGGTGAGTGCATCGGCGATCTTTTCGGCGGTTCTTAGGCTGGAGAAATAATGGAAATGGTTGACATCGGTTCCCTTGTGAAAGAAGTACAGGCCATTCTTGCGGGAGGCTCCCCCGTACATGGCACGGGTTTCCACGACCAGGTCGTGATCTTCAGAGTAAAAGAGATCTGTAAAAAAGATGGCCAGGCGGCCGACAATATTGCTCTTTTCCACGTCGCCTGCGATCACACATAAGTGGGTGTCAACTGCCACGTCCGGCCGGTTGATCATGCGGATGAAACCCGATTCTGGGACCATGGCAGCCAGGCCGGGCATGGCTTCGGGGTTGGCAGCTTGCTTTTTCAGATCGAGCAACAAGTCTGTGAGCACGCTCATGACCGTCCGGGTTGTGGGATCCAACACTTTGGACAGTACATTGACGACCAGCTCTAGCCAGCGATCGAGGCGCCCGGAAGCGATCGACGTGCCTCTTGCCGGACAGGCAATGCGCACAAAGCGCTCCACGCGGATATTTTTGGATTCCAGCAGCTTTGCGAACGTCACCAGATCCTGTTCACCATCAGTGGTCTGCAGGTGGGCAGCGGCCAACTTGAGGTCGATGTCATCGAAGGCTTTTTCGCCGTTTGTACGCCCACGCCGGCTGAGCAGCTCTCCGACCAATCCGCCGCGCGAGTGGGTCACCAGATGCAGGATAGAATTCTTTGGGAGCTGGCGAACCAGATCGATCGCGTTGTGAATAGGACTCACAGAAAGGGTGTAGTGATCGTATCCGTAGATCTGATCGCCATACTGCTTGTGGAGGCGGTCCCAGACATTTTGAGGCAGCTTCCCAAAACTGCCCTCCGTACTGGAAAACGTCCCATGCAGGAACAACAGGATCGGCTTGCCAGTACCGATCTCCGCCTGAGGGTTCGTCAGCGGTTTTCGACCATTTAAAATCCCGGCTTCGGTGAGGCGATACAAGCCTGGTTTTGGCATCAGCTTTGCATCCCAGGTCGCAGCAATGGCGCTGGCAGTTGCCTTCACGGGGTCGAACTTGATCACCCGTAACGCCTTCAGGGTCCATGCGGCCACGCCTCGTGACGTCTGCGGCTTGCTGGTCACGGTGGGAAGCTGGGTTGGGATTTCGATCACCCCATCGGCCTCGCCCCGGGACAGGCTGTATTTGTAGTCCTTCTCCAGCTCCGCCACCGTGACCCAGCGGCGGATGTTGTCTTCGAAGATCAGCTCGACGACATCGTCATCGTCCAGATCGCGGATATATTCATAGGTTGCGGAAGCCCGGTCCGATGTGAGCTGCACGGCATCCGAAACCCTAAAATTCGGTAACTCCTTCCCATAATCGACAGTTGTTTTCAGCCTCTCATCGCTTTGTCCCAGGACTTTTATGGTTTTCATTTTGTCTCCTCATCTCAGAATGGCGGTCAATTTCCCTCAGCGGCCAACGAACTTGAACCTATTATGCTCTCAGGCATACAGCCGGTACGAAGCCTTCTCGAAAGTCCAATCCTTGCGTGATACTGTTATTGTAGGAAAAAACCTGTCAAAATTCAAGTCTTTTTTGATAAGAAAATGAGCTTGAAATATTGAGCAGGTTCTTCATATGCACACGCCCCAAGCTGGCGAAATACTGGTAAATCTCCTTTGCGTGAAAATTGGTATCATTGCGCTCAGCCAGGAACATAAACAATGAGACCAATTATCTTCATCATCCTTCTTATCTTCGCGCTGTCCTCGGCCTGCGGGCCTGCCCCGGCGCCCACGCCTGTTCCAGACGCTCTCTCTGTGGATCCGAGCACAAGCCTAGGCCCGATCAGCCCCTATATCTACGGGACCAACTACGGGCCCATGCATGCCGTTCAGTTGGAGGTGATGCCGCTCGTAGAAGACGCCGGTTTCACAGTCCTGCGCTTCCCCGGCGGCGCCTGGACGGATGCGATAGATATGAGGCCGTTCCAGATCGACATGCTCATGACATTCGCGGAACAGGTGGGCGCAATTCCCACCATCAGCGTGCGCATGCTCAACGGCAAGCCGGAGACTGCTGCGGAGCTGGTGCGTTACACCAATATCGAGCAGAAATATGGTGTGACCTACTGGAGCATCGGGAACGAACCGTCCATCTATACCCAGCTTAACCAGGCAGACTACGACTACACCACAGAGCATCTCAACCGGGATTGGCGCGCCATTGCCCTTGCCATGAAAGAGGCTGACCCTACAATCAAGCTGATGGGTCCTGAAATCCATCAGTGGAACGATGGCTACGAGACGACACCGAAAGATTCCGCCGGGCGTGACTGGATGACGGAATTCCTGAAGGCGAACGGCGACCTTGTGGATGTGGTCACTGTCCATCGCTATCCCTTGCATTCTCCCACGAATCCTGTGGCTGTTCGGGACTTGCGGGAAAACACGCGTAAATGGGTCAGTGAAGTTGAATACTTGCGCAGCCTGATCCGGGAAACAGTTGGACGCGATCTGCCACTTGCAATCACCGAAGTCAATTCCGATCCCAGTTCCACCATGTTGCAGGAGGTGTCGCCCGATTCCTTCTATAATGCCATCTGGTACGCCGATGTACTTGGCCAAATGATGACTGCGGATGTTTTCATGGTCAATCAGTGGGTGTTATCACAGCGCACCACCGGACTTGGCTTAATTCAGGGCACAACGGTCCGGCCTACGTTTTATGTCTTTCCTCTATATAAGAATTTTGGCAGCGAACAAGTCTATGCTGCCTCCGATGTAGCGGATGTGGATATCTTCGCCGCAAAACGTGAGGACGGTGCGCTGACGGTGATAGTCATCAACCTGTCTGACTCAGAGCATCGGATTCCACTTCAGGTAAGAGGTGTGCGACTGACGGAAGCGGAGGTCTGGCGCCTGGATGCAGAGCATCTCAGTGAGAACCTTGGCATGCAGCCATTCTCAGCCGGCGGGATGGTGCAGTTGCCAGCTCAATCGGCTACGCTCTATGTGGTGAGATAAAAACAGGACGACTGGTACACCAGTCGTCCTGTTCGTTTTCCTTATTCTTGTCTTTCTGTCTCTGCAGGCGGTGGGGGTGCCTCTGCCGCTTGCATTGCCCTGGCAAACTGTTGACTGTTTCGCCGGAGCATCCAGTAGACGAAACCGATGATCAGCCCCAGTACGGCAAGAAAGCCGAGAAATAACAATGGGGCGAAAAAGCGGAAGCCTCTGACGATGAATACGCGCGGGCCACGGTCACGATTGAAGTTGCGTCCCCAACTGAACTCGTCCAGCCTGGGCCGCTCGAAGCGATCGAATGGGCGTACCACACGGCCATTGGCATTTGAGGATGCCTGCACACCCCGGTCATACCCCAGCCGGTAACCGGCATAGCCTGTCAGGGCGAATGATCCAAATATTACGAAGATAGCAGGAAGAGTCAGCAGCAATCTTTTCATTGTCCATGTCCTTTCTCAACCTGCATACACTTTAGCATGGACATGTAAAGATCCGATGCAAACACTGTGTGGAAATTATCAGGATCCAACCAGTTGACGCTCAGGACTTGTTGGGTAATTTGATCATGACCTTCAGTCCTTTCCCCTCATCGCTCTCCGCTGCGATTTGTCCGCCGTGCGCCTGGACAATGGATTTGGCGATGGCCAGCCCCAGCCCCGAGCCGCCTGTGAGCGCCTCCCGCTGGCGAGATGCGTCAGTCCGGTAAAAGCGGTCGAAGATGCGCCCCAGCTCTTCTGCTTTCAAGCCCGGGCCGCTGTCCCGTATCGCCAGCTCCACATAGTCCTTCACCTCTTGCGCGGAGAGGACGATCTTCCCGCCTTCCGGGGTATGGCGCAGGGCGTTGTCCAGAATATTCGTGAGGACCTGAGTCATTCGCCCCGGATCCACTTCAATGGCAGGAAGCGGCGAAGAAATGTTCAGCTCCATGCTGATGTTTTTTCGCTGAGTCTGATACTGGTAGAGCGCAGCAACCTCCTGCAAGAGGCGCTCCGGATCGATCGTTTGCGGGGTAATCCTTAACTCACCGGCATCTGCCAGAGACAGGATTCGCAGGTCGTTGACCAGATGCTCAAGCCGCGTTGCCTCTTCCCGGATGATCTCAAAATTTTCGCGGGTGGGTGGCAGCACGCCGTCATGCACGGCTTCTGCATGTCCAAGGATCAAGCTCAAAGGTGTGCGCAGCTCATGGGCAATATCTGCCGTCATTTGCTTGCGTGCATTGACCGAGCGCGAAAGCTCACTGCTCATTTTGTTAAAAGCCTCTGCGAGCTCACCCAATTCATCGTTAGAACGGACCGGAACCTGCTGCGATAGATTCCCCTCAGAAACGGCATGTGTTGCACGAGTCAGCTCACGAATGGGCGAGGTAAGGTTGCGAGATAACACAATACCGAGCAGCAGTGCGATCGCGGTTGTGCCCAGCGCGCTATACATTAGGAGAAGAGTGATGCGGTTGAGAAAATCTCTCTCCGGAGAATTATCGTCAAACGGGGCAGGAGAGTAGATCAGATAGCCCACGATTTTGCCATTCACCTGAATGGGAGCGCCGCGCCGGATCTCCCTCCTGGACACAGTAGAGCCGATCCTGTAATTTGGACCAGCGCGGATCACTCTGCCGAACTGATCGGTCACCGTCACAGCATAGTAGGGTTTGCGAGGCGAGTTATCCCGGGGTGGAGGAAGGTATGCAAATAGTTCAGCTTCTTCGATGCCTTCCCATGAATTTCGTGTAGCATAATAATCTTCGAGGGTTTCCATCACGTTGTAGCGGTCGTTGGTTGAAGCGAACTGTCTGAATTCCCGGTCCGTGGAATAGCGAGCCAGCAGGACGATCAGTAGAATGCTCAGCAGGCTAATTCCAAGAAACGAGAAGATAAGCTTCAGAGTGATGGAGCGCATCGGTATTATTGTCGCCTGAAGCGATAACCAACGCCGTAGACGGTCTCAATGTATTGAGGAGCTCGCGGCTCCTGTTCGATTTTGCCGCGCAGGTTCTTGATGTGCGTATCGATCGTACGCTCGTAACCTTCATAGCGCACACCCTGGATGATATCCAGCAAATCGAGCCGCGAGTAAACTCGCCCGGGAGAAGTCATCAGGGCAGTCAGAATATCGAATTCAGAGGGGGTCAGGTCTATGAATTGCTGGGCAACCCGTACGGTCCGGCTGTCGCGGTCCAGGACAATATCGGCAGCTTTGAGAACTTTCCCGGAGGGCTGGGAATCCCCGGCCCGGCGCAGGACGGCGCGTACACGCGCCACAAGCTCGCGCGGGCGGAAAGGCTTGGTCATGTAATCGTCCGCGCCGATCTCCAGACCGATTACTTTTTCTTCATCGTCCACGCGCGCGGTCAGCAAGATGATCGGCGTGTTGTTCTCGGCACGATGCTTGCGCATGAACTCATATCCGTCCATCTCGGGCATCATTACATCCAGGATAATGAGATCGGGTTTTTCGCGCCGCGCGACCGGCAGTGCATCCTTGCCATTGTGAGCCGTGACCACGCGGTACCCCTCCTGCGTTAGATAACTCTCGACCAGCGCGACCAGGCGTTTTTCATCATCCACAACCATGATGGTTTTCGACATAGTTCACCTAGTTAGACTCAGTATACCAATTTCATTGATTCTTTCGTAGTAACGACTTCAGTCGTTCACGCGACCAGAGACTGAAATCGCCACTACGTATATTCGAAAGTATAGTGAAGCCATGTGTAGAAACAATTGTGGAATTGTGAAGATATTGTGTGGTTTCAAATCTTTTGGCTCTACATAAAAAAAAGGCACTCATGGAGTGCCTTTTTCTTTCATATGGGATTAGGATGGTGACTTAGGATTTACCTGCCCTACACCTGCAGATTGGAGATTTTGCAATCGCCGATAGATCTCATATCCAACCTTGCTTACCGCGAGACGCCGTGGAGCATGGTAGCAGGTGTTGCGGCCATAACAGACTAAATCTCCGCCAAACTTGGATTTGAAATCACGAACGCCATAGCGCTCACTGGGTTTCCCGGCGCCGCCAAAATCGTACACATGATAGCCATTCTCTGCACCCCATTGAAGGACATGCCATGTGAGCACTTCATTCGGGTGATAGGAAGAATATGCCCGGTTTACACCCCCATACCAACTATAGACCGTTTCTTTATGAAGCAGCTCCACTGAGGTAGCAACACATTTTTTCTCAATCCTTGCTAAATGAAACCGCGCCATGCCTAATGGGTGAAGGGTATTAAAGATCGTCTCAAACAATGATCGATCCGCCAAAGGCACACGGGCTGCCGCATAAGTTTGCTGAAGCACTTCATAGGAATCATGGACATCTTCTATCGTCACGCCCTCGTGAACCGTAACCTCGCCTCTACGTAACTCCTTGCGGATGCGATTGCGCGCCTGAGACCCAAAGCTTCGGAAAATATCATCTACAGGACGATGCAACGGGATGAGATAGTTAAGATGATCTTCATAGACAAATCCGCAGTTATTAAGAGCACCCTGAATGTCGCTCAGATCTGATATGTTGCGAAGTTCGGTGAATAGAACCTCCCGATCCACTTCCTGTGCATATGTACGCAGGAGAAGGTCTAAAGCCTTTTTTCCAGAAGGACTAGATTCGTAGAGAACGCTTCCATAAGCGACTGCTCGTGTTGTGAAGAAACGGGCAATGCCATTCCCCAGAGCGATCTGAATCGGTAAGAGCAAGGCTAATACTTGCCCATCTTGATTGACGGCAGCCCATATTGTAGGTTTGTATCCCTGCGTCCTTTCGAATACCTGAAACATTTCTGGCGTATGAAATATCGTACTTTGTGGATGTTGGTTGACAAAGTTTCGCCACTCTGCCTCAGGCAGCGTCTGAACTACGTGAATATTCAAATGTGCTTCTTTTGTCATTAGCAATGGATCCTTGGCCCTGAAAATTGGGCTAAACAATAAAAACTAAAAGGTACAAATACCTCTCACCATCAGAGGTCACAACAAGAGTACGGATTTTCGCGTTAACTGGCTGCCAGAGTACTGGCGATAACATTCTGGTAAATATCCTGTGATTTATCCCATCGGTGTTGTTCATAGATCTGTGCTGCTCGCTGCGTCATTTCCATTCCCATCTGAGGATTTTGATAGAGTTGGAAAATGCGATCTGCCAGTTCGAGTTCATTGTCAGGTTCGAAAAACAATAAGGCCGATTCATCAAAATAATCACGGATGCCCTTCAATGAAGAGCAAATGACAGGTTTATGAAGAGCAATAAATTCAAACAGTTTTGTGGGCACCATCATGTCCCCATAGCCCCTCAAAATGGACACCATACCAACGTCTGCATCGAGGATCATCTTTACAACTTCAGGCTGAGGTACCCAATAGATAAATTCTACATGGTCCTCCACCTCCAGCTCACGAGCGAGCCTCTTTAGCTCGGGCAGGTACTCGCCGCCTCCGACAACCTGCAACTTCAAAAAAGGGATGGTAGACTTAAGGTGTGCGACGGCTTTTATGATGTTTTGCACACCGTATATCTCAATTAGTGTGCCGTGTGTGATCAGGGTAAAACCGGTTTTATCCTTTTTGGGGGTATGCGCCGCCCATGCGGATCTGAACAGATCATCATTGGGAACGTTCAAGACGACTGTTATTTTCTCCTTTTGCGCACCCCGACCCACAAACGCAGTGCGAAATGCTTCGCAGGCTGTCACCACATGGTCCGCGTATTGGATGGCTCGCTGCTCCACCCAGGCAAGTGCCTTCACCATCCAGTGATCGGATGGCACTCCATATTTCTGGATGAACTCCTCAGGCATCGCTTCAAAAAGATATAACACAATCCTTGTGCCGGTCCAGCGCGGGATCAGGGTTGAAAATACCAGGAAGTCTGGCATGCCATCCACCTCGATCACGTCGAAGCGCTTCTGCCAGTTCAGTTTTGCCAGGAGAATGAGTGCGCAAAAGAAAGATGCCGAATATTCGAAGATGTACCGCAGCACACCGCGTCGATGATGCTGGACAGGCATGCGATACACCTCGACGCCTGAAACCACCTCGTATGGTGTCTGATCGGCAAGGCGCAGACACACAATCGTGACCTGGTTTCCCTTCTTCACCAGTGTTTCCGCGTCTCTTCGAACATGTGTTTCCTGTGGATAATAGCTATGTCTGAGAATACAAATTTTCGCCATACATTGGACTCCCGGAATGGTCAGTAAATTAAATAAATTACAGAAGACTTAATTCGCAGTCGATGTTTTGATCAGACCAATCAGTTCTTCGGCCTGCGTGCTCCACTCGTGTCTATGGAGGTTACGAAGCTCCTGGATGCCGGCTAGATAACGGCCATAATTGTTCTGCATCTCGATCACACCCTGTCGTATCCCCGCGCTGGTATTTTGCACGTGGACGGTGCCCCGGTGAAAGTACTCCCGCAGGAGAGTCCAATCGGAGGTGATGATCGGTTTGCCCAGGGAGAGCGCTTCACAGGCCCCGCACTGCAGGGTATGGTCGCTGGTGGTCAAACACATGACCGCATCGCTGGACTTCAATAAGCCGTAGTACATCTCGTCTGGCAGATAATCGGTGAAGATGACGTTCGAAGGAGCCTGTGTTAAGAGCTGCGCGTCGGCTGCGCTCTTCTTTCCCGTAACGTAGAACCGGACTCCCTTAAGATCGGCAGCTGTTTTCAACACTTCTTCCAGAGGTTCATCGCTTGAGAAGCTGTTGACAACCGCCAGATTGAAGCTGCCATTCAGTGGGAACTCGCCCATCGGGTAGGTGGTGATCGGGTCTCTCAGGATGATTGCCTTCCCGCCCCAGCTTTCGACAATTCGCTGCTGGTGTTCATCGGTGACAATCGTTGCAATTGCTTTTCTGGTCATCCTCTGCGTCAGCCACTTAGGATACGACCAGATGGGAATATCAAAGACGCCGTTGTGGGCATCCACGACATAGCGACTGCCGGTAAACAGACAATACAGGTAAACAAAAAATACAGCAAAGCTGGGCGGACTTTGGACGAACACGATTCTTGGCCGTTTTGTAAAAAGCAGCCAGATTGTCTGCAAAGCCTGAGAGAGATATCGTACCGGCGCCGTGAGAGGTCTTTGTCTCAGGCGGGTATGCACATAGTGCAGATCTTGAATCCCCAGCTCTTTTGAGAATTCGCGGCTGCGACTGCTGCCATGCGTGGGTTCTGCCCAGACCAGGAATAGAGCTCGTGCGTTGGATAGGTTTGTACTCAGCATCGTGTTACGCTATTAAATCTGATTCCCCGAGGCGGCGTGTTGAAAGAGAACAGCCAATCGTTCCACCCCTTTATGCAAGTCAAAATGCTCGGCGATCACGGCACGACCGGACTTGCCCATCTGAATGCGAGCAGGTCTTTCCAGGGAATAGATCTTGTGTATCGCTTCTGCCAGAGCTTCCGCATCTTTCTCCGGAACCAGGAAGCCCGTTCCGGGCTGTACCATCTCGGGGATGCCGACGATCGTAGTGGATATGACAGGGATTTCCATGGCCATCGCTTCTGCAATTGCCACGGGCATTCCATCGCGGTCGCCGCTGGTAGCAACGGTGCAGGCCAGCGCAAACATATCGCTCTGAGAGAGGAGCCGACGGACTTCCGATTGTGGCTGCTCACCCAGCAGGTGTACCACCTCTTGCAGATCATATTGAGCGATCAGAGCTTCCAGTTCCTGTTTGAGCGGACCTCGCCCGATGATGTTGCATTCCAGCTTGAGTCCCTGCTGGTGAAGAAGATGACACGCTGTGATCAGGAACTGGTGGCCCTTATTCTCCACCAAACGCCCCACCGAAAGAATCCAAAACGAATTGTTCTCCGGACGGGCTGCCGGGGGCTTAAAATGGTTAAGATCGATCCAGGGATGGAGGACATGGAGCTTCTTGGCATCCAGACCGGGGTATTGCTGCAGCAGGTGCTTCCGGTTGAATTCCGACACGGTCACCGTGAACTTTGCTTCCGAGATTTTTTCCACTGCGAGCACCGGCTCGTTGAAAATATCGTCGGCGTGGGCGGTCACACTGTAGGGAACCTTCAACAGGCGGCTCACGATCAGGGCAACGAGGGCTGCCCGGTCGATAAAATGAGCATGCAGATGATCGCCTTGTTTGCCGCGTAGCAGAAAAGCTGCATAGACTCCCTCTACGAAATGCAGGAGAGTCTTCAACCGTAATATCCCTCTGGGATGGGGCCGGGTACTGAGAAACAGCAGGGTCCCAAAATAAGTCCGCGGACGAAGCAGGGCGAAAAAAAGGTGGGCGAAAAACAGGCGAACGAAATTGGCCGGCAGCAGGTAAATAACCTGCTGTTGTATTTTTGCATATTCAGGAAGCTGCGATACAAATGCCGCAGGCCGGCGGATCGACAGGATCTGGGTTTTGATGCCCAGATCTTGCAAGGTTCGCAGCTCACGATCGATAAAGGTCGTCGTGATTTCGGGATACGTACCGATGATGTATGCCAGTTTCAGAGGTTTTTCGCCAAAGCTTGTCATTCGATTTAAATTCCCATCATGATTTTGAGAAGCACCAACCGAAATCGAGTCCCAGATACTCCTGCAGGCGGAGGTTATGTGGGTGAAAGTATTCTATGAGTCGATCTCTCGTTTCGGAGTTCATAGTCGGATAACCGCCGCCATCATTATGTTTGGAGTATTGGTCCAAATCCCATTCCGGCAAGCCGAGAAAGTTCAAGACTCGCTGGTAGATACCGATCGGGTCGGAGAAGAAGTCCTCGCTTCGAAGGACAAGCACCTGCTCTTTAGGAAAGTAGCGATGCCAGTTGATCAGCTGCTGCAGGTACAGCCCCCTCGATAGGTACGAATAATGCATGTGGTTGTGGCTGAAAAAGTTCTTATCCGCCTGCAACTTCTCGGACTCTCCCGCCAGTCGTTCCTGCTCGAGCGCGATCGCCTCTTCAAAGGTCAGCTGTTCCAGTCCCTTCCTCACATTATGATGGTAGTGCGAGTAGGCTCGAGCGACCGGATCCCGCAGCATGGCGATCAGTTTCACGTTTGGGGTTGCGCGAAATACCCGTGCGGGGACCTCGGGATGAAAAATATAGTAGGGAGTGGCTTCCCCTGTGATCGCACTTTGAGAGTGCATCCACTTCTTGTAGGATTGGCTGATCAGCATAGGAAAATGAGCGCGATACCAGTTCAATCCATTCCTGAAGTTGTAGTTCACGTTGTCAAAGAAATGCACTTCCTTCTTTGCCGCTGGAAGGATAGAGGGATGCTTTTCTAGAAGCCTGTAGAGAGATGTGGTCCCCCCTTTTTGTGCGCCGATGATCATAAAGTCTGGCAGGATGCGGAGTCCGCCGGTTATGATGCGCAGTCGTTGAGGAATTGGAAAATGCAAATTAACTTCCACTTCTGGAAAGATCATGCCTGGAAAGAATATATAAGACCCGCGCTTGACCGGCGCCTAATGCAGCCATGGAAAACTGTAGCGGAGCGCCGCGTAGGTCTGTCTGGAAAAGTACCAGCGCTGGTATTTCAGGGATGTGATCCAATAATCGAGCCAGGGTACCGGAGCATGGGCCACATCGCCGGCCCGGGTCGAGCCGTCTTGCTCATAGCCGAGCAGGACCAGCTCTTTCGAGAGCAGCTTCTCCAGGATGGCTCTTTCCCGCGGGTCAAGGACTTCTTTAAAACGACCGGACGGTGCACTGGAGAGCCCGTCAAATCCTTCGGTGAAAGCGGAGTTCCCACCCCACGGCTTGCGGTGCCGGGTGGGGGAGAGAAGCTCCGGCGAATAATCGATCTGAATAAAATCGCACAACTCTCGCAGCATGGTTTCCGGGTCTCTTAGAAGTTGCTCAAACTGGAGGATCCGGATGTTCCCATGTCTTTTCTGATAGTAAAGAGCCCTTCTGAGATGGGTCTGCCAGTACACGCAGAAATTGATGACGGCTTCGGGAAATTGGCTGCCCGGCTTGCCTGCGATCTGATTCTTTCTCGAAATGCTGAGATACACATCCCGTGGATCTCTGACGATGTAAACGAGTTTGAACTCCTGGCCGAACATTTTTGACATGACAGGGACGAACATTTCCTCGCGCGGTGTCTTTGCGACCCAGTGCCGTTTCGAGGAAGAATCGGTGTTGTCGACCTGCGCAAAAGACTTCACCAGTTGCAGGAGCAGGTCCTTATCGGATTCGTGTCCCTGTAAGGCTTTCTCGACCCCTCGGTCAAATTCGATGCAATCGAACTCCGGATAGCCTTCTCGGAAGCGGGAGTCGCCGCGTGACCATCCCTGAATGTCCCAGTTGGGCAGGAACATTTTAAAGCCGGTTTCCTCTCGGACAGCTTTTGCCTTATCCGGGCTAAATATCACTTTCTCGAAGAAATGAAGCTCTTCTGGGAACACAACGAGCTGCGGGTGACCATCCAGGAGGGCAAGCAGGAGGGTGGTGCCAGACTTTTGAAAGCCGCTGATAAAGACCGGCCGGTCCAGGTACTGTTTCCCGTGATTCATCAAGGTTTATCCTGACTTTTGCTCATGCAGTCCGTCCACGAGAGAACCCTGGCGCGATGGAACAGGAACCAGCGTTTTCTCAGAACCCGCGTTGGTGATGTATGGAGTAACCTGATTTGCGATCAATGCCAGGGTAAGCCACCACATCCCGAGACCAAATTCCACCCGCATGTCTGAGAAATTGTTGACGATGATATGAAAGAGAATCACCAGCCATAAAAGAAATACCAAATCCCGGTTGAGGAATCCAGCGGTTGGTATTTTGTGTCTTGCCTTGATCGACTGGAATAACCAGTAGCCCACCGGGGCCAGGAAGAGGATAAAACCGAAGAGTCCCTGTTCAGCCAGAGTTCTTAAGTACACGTTATGAGAAGAATGATCCTTACGAGCATTGACAAGGTCCAGCACCCGGCCCTGGAACTGGCGATCATAGTAATTGAAATTCCCATATCCCCAGCCAAAGAGAGGTTTCTGCTCAAACATGCGCATGGAAGCCAGTGCAATTGGCAAACGGCTCAAGGCCGGTTGAGACTCGTTTAGGCGTTCCGAGGGATTGTAAAAATAATCTACAAACAGCACGGCTACTGACAAAATGATTACAGGCACAGCGATCGCGACCCAGCGGATCATGAATTTCGGGTACAGATAGATCAAGCCCAATAAGACGGCGATCAACCCGAGCCAACTGCCACGCGAAAAGGAAATAAATACGCAAAACAGAGAGACAAAGAAAAGGCCAAAATAAACGTTTCGAAGCAGTCCGGGTTTGCGCTGAAGTCCCGCGTGCAGGAGAAAAAGGCCGGCAAAAATCATCGTCGTGGTGTATACACTGTAGGAGATTAGCGATCCGGTTGTGCGCTCACCGGCCTCTGTCACCCAGTGACGTGGCAGGAATTGCGGTCCGACCCAGGAGAGGACGCCGATGATCGCCTGAGTAACCCCGATAAAGAGAAAGATCGGCACAAGCTGTTTGATTTCTTTTTCATCAGGGGTGGTCCAGCGTATGATCAGGTACAGACACATGGGGCTGAACACCCGATCATAGAAGTCGTAGGGTGTGCGTGCATTCTTGCCAACTAGCGCGATCGAGAAAAGAGTTGCCACGAGATATCCCAACATGGCAATCTCGGCCGGGCCTAGCCTGGGAAACTTCCGGATGCGGATCAGGGAGCTAATTAAAAGCACGCCGATCGTTAAGGGCGGTAATGCCCGGTGGATTAACCAATAGACCGTGCGGCCAGATGCAGTCATTGTTGCGACCAGGAAGGGGGTCAGCAGCAGCCAGATGATGATGGCCATCCGGGGGTATTTGAAGATCAGGACCGCGCCCGGGAGGCTGAGCATGACCATAAAGGCCAATTGCCACTGTCCCGAAACGAGCAGGTAGGCCGTCACGACGCCCAGAATGGATCCGAGCAGCAGCAAGACCCAGGATGGGCTCGATAAGCGCGCGCTTAGCTTGGGAAGAGAAGCGGGAAGTAAGTGGGAGAATGACATAATTTAGATCACCATTTAAGTCCAACCAACCAGGTTGCCGATCCTGCGTTGAAGGCGTGAAACCAACAACCGATCTTCTGGAGCCAGTCCGAGACCGAGGCTTACGCCTGCATATACAGCCAGCATGACAGTCAGGCTCACAAGAGCGTAGATTGGCAATTCATCAACAGGCAATATCTGGTTTGTCATAAAGGCCGCCGCGAAGGCTGCACATCCGGCCAGGAGCGTTTTTAGAAAGGCCTTGTTATAGGGCGCGAGGCGAAACAACATCCATACTTGCAAAAGGATAATGGAATTCACGATGACTTCGACGGCGAGCGCCGCGACGGCTGCACCGACCAGGCCCCAGGCAGGGATGAGCACCAGATTGAGTCCGATCGATGACACCATGCGGATGGACGTGTTTATCAGTTTCAACTTTGTATAGCCTGTCATCTCGATGATGGCGCCGCACATTCCGGTGCCGATATTTACAAAATTGGCGAAGGCCAGAATGATCAAGGCGCTGGCACCATCGATGAAGCTCTTCCCGAAAATAGATAGGATGGGTACGGGAAAGAGGACCATGATCAGGAACACCGGGAGGTTCACCATCATGACCCAGTTCGTGGTGGTCTGATACAGCCGGCCCATCTGCTCGCGCTCATCTCGATCGTGAAGCTCGGCGATCATCGGCCGGGCTGCGGCTGTAACAGCGGTGTAGAGCATTTGACCGATCTGGTTGACCTGGGCCACCACGCTAAAAATCCCTACGTTGGCGATCGTGCTGAGCGATCCCAGCAAAATCGTTTGCACGTTGCCCCGGAAGGTGACCATTAGCTCCGCAAACCAGAGCGGCAAAGAGAACCCCAAAATTTCACGAAAGTCGTTGCGCCTCAACTGCACAGGTCGTCTCAAAGAGAATTGCTTGTTCAAGAAATAGAGCAGCATGAGGGACGCAATACCATCTGCCACGCCGAAGGTGATGATGGCCCAGGCCGGGGTCATGCCAGTCAAGCTCAGGACAATGATAAGGATCAGGCGGATCACCGGCTGCGCGATGTGCTGCGCGATGACCATATATTGCATTTTCTTGAAACCCCGTGTCGCTCCTGCCAGCACATCGCTCAAAACTAGAAATGGAATAATCAGGCTGACTAGTTGAAGGAGGGGAGCTAATTCGGGTTTATCAAAAACTTGCGTTGCGAGGGGATAAGCTAGCGCAAACAGAAGCGTTGAGGTGAGCGCGCTCAGAAGGACGGATAGCGTGATTCCCACCTGGAGCGACCCCCACAGACTTGTGTCATCCTTCCGGCTGGCCGCAATTGCGATGTAACGCACCAGAGCCGTATCCAATCCGAGGATCGCAATTGCAATCGCTACGTTAGCCGCGCTGAGGGCCAGGTTGTATAGTCCGTACTGCTCGACGCTCAGGAGCCGGGCAAGCACGATCACCGTCACAAGCCGGCTCAGGGATAAGAATAACTTGCCTCCGTAAACAATGCCTCCACCTTTCGCCACATTGAGCAGGTTTCGCTCATAGGAAACAGGATCTGTTTCGGTTGTACTGATCTTGCGTACTTTATCCATGGGCTAGCGGAGAGGGTTCGCATGACCATTGGGTCTGGTCATCGATTTAGACATCTTCCACTTGAAGTTGCGGAAGCGGTTGAACAATTCGTATTCAACCTTGCTCCACCAGGTGGGTGAATATGCAGTCCAGGCGGCAGGAAACTCATAGCCCCATTGCTGCATGAACGGTCCGAAGACGCGCTTGGCTCTCGGGATCATGGCCGGGGAATAATAGGACCAGAAATCTTTATTGCGGCCTTGCGTGGTGTTCCGGACCGGTAGCGGTCGTTTTGGCTCCAGCCCCAGCCTCTGGAGCAGCTCGGCAAAGTCCTCCTGCAGGTTCTCGAAGCGGAGCAGGAAATCAGAGCGATCGCGGATGAGACTGGAAAAATTGTTGTATGGAACCCTGTAATGCTTCATAAAGAAGGTTTCAAAATCCATGCCCTCCTGATAGTCGCCCGCGGGCAGCCCCGTTTCATTGACCCCCAGCAGGTTGCCGATTTCGCTGCGTTTCTTCGGGTGGGTAGATTCTCTCTGGTACAGCATCTTCAACCGAAAGTAGCGCGTGACCGCCTCATCCGCTGGATTGCGGATGCCGGCAAAGACAAAGTACTTTTGCTCCTCCGGGCTGGCGATCTTCAGAAAATCGGAATAAAAGCTGTGTTTTCTTAAGATCTTTTCACCATCGTAATTCGCCCGAAGCTCATGGCTGATGGCAGTTGAACCTGTATGCGGGATCTCCACAAACAGGTATTTGTTTTTATGACTGATAATCATCTTACTAAAAACCTTCTCGGATTAATGGACCGCCGAAGCCTGCCCATGCTTTATCGTTGGGGATAATAGAAAAGAGACCTGAAATAAGTCCACTTGGCTTTCTTAAAAAGAGTAAGCAGCTCAAACTCGAGCTTGTTCAACCACGTCACATTGGCCTGTCCCCATTCTGCAGGGAACTCATAGCCCCATTGTTTCATGAACGGTCCAAAGACACGCTTGGCCCTGGGGATCATCTCTGGTGAGTAGTACGACCAAAAATCCTTATTGCGGCCCTGGGTGGAGTTCCGGACGGGCAGAGGGCGTTTTGGCTCCAGTCCCAACCTCTGCAGCAGCCGGGCAAAGTCCTCCTGTAAGTTTTCAAAGCGGATGACGAAGTCATACTTTCCATGCATCAGGCTCGCCCAGCTGTTATATGGTCGCTTGTAGTATTTCAAAAAATACGTCTGAAAATCCATCTCCTGGCTTTTCAACTGCTGATAAAACTTCTGTTTGCGGCGCTGCTCGCGATTCGCCCGGAGCTTCAGCTTTTCAGGATCAGTGAATATGCCCTTATGGTCGGTAAACATTCGAAAGTATTCACTGACAGTCAGGTCGAGAGGATTGCGGATACTGCAGAAGACAAAGTAATTCTTCTCCTCGGGGCCGGCCTGCTTCAGGAAATCGGAATAATAACTGTGCCTCCACAGGATCGACTGGCCGCCGTAGTTCGTACACAGCTCTTCACCGATTGCCGTGGTGCCGGTATGAGGGATTTCCACAAACACATACTTGTTCTCATGACTTATGATCATCGTTCCCTAGCCCTTGATTACAAAAACCTCAAATAATTCCATTTGATCTTTCGCAGATTGGTGAACCAGTCATACGCGATCTGGTCCCAGCGGGTGAGCGAATAAGCTCCCCATTCTGGGGGGAACTCATATCCCCACTGTTTCATGAAGGGACCCACCACTCGTTTGGCTCGCGGGATCATGTCCGGCGAGTAGTACGACCAGAAATCCTTATTTTTCTCCTTTGTGGAGTTCCGGACCGGCAGGGGTCGTTTCTGTTCCAATCCAAGGAGCTGGAGCAGCCGGGCAAAGTCCTCTTGCAGGTGCTCGAAGCGGATCAAAAAGTCATAGCGATCGCGGATCAGACAGGAGAAATTATTGTACGGTCCTTTATAGTATTTCATAAAGAAGGTCTTAAAATCCATGCCTTCACCGTGCACTTCTTCGAACATGCGTGTTCCAACGAGTTTTCGCAGGAGCTTGATTTTCTTGCGTTTGGACGGATCGGTAAATTCCTGGCCGTAATCCGTCTTATATTTGAAATATAGAGTGACGATATCATCTAATGGATTGCGAATACCGGCGAAGACAAAGTACTTTTTCTCCTCCGGGCTGGCGATCTTCAGGAAATCGGAGTAAAAGCTGTGCTTCTCGAGAATTTGTTCACCATCGTAGTTCTCACGAAGCTCGTGACTGATGGCAACGGAAGCCGTTTGTGGTATTTCGACGAACAAGTACCTGTTTTTATGACTGATGATCATGTGTCTCTTTATCAGATGAGCAAAAATTCTTACAGCCGCTGCACATGTGGGCCTAGGGCTGGTAGCCAAATTCCAACAATTGTTCTCTACACAGCGCGGTCATCCACCGGGTAATGAAGGGGTGAACATGCTGTCGCCAGCGGTCGACGGCAGATGTATCGAAGCGTGGTTGCGAGGAGCCGCGTGGTACAAAACTTGAGTTCACCACCGGTTGGTGCAGCATCTCATTACGGAATTCCACCTCCAGGAATGTACACAGGTTGCGGATCGCATTCTCCGGATTACAGACCAGATCTTCATACTTCGAAAGATAATATCTGCCAGGATATTTGCTCTGGTACTGCCTGTGGAACCGGATCGACCGCCGCCAATCGAGGATCACCCGGCTGCTGGCATACAACTCGAAAATGATTCCGGTCCTGCGAATCATCTGGTTGAAGCGCGGCAGTGCGTGCCTTTCTTTCTTATTCTCTCTCGAGCTATAGATGGCGCGTGGGTCGCGAAACGTCTGGATGATCTTTGTGTTCGGAAACCATTCCATGAGCGTGGGCACAAAGAAGATGTTGGCCGGTGTTTTCTCGCCCCGGATAGGCTTGCCTCTGGCGTGAGATTCCAGCGCCAGATCCAGCAACGCCCGTTCTCTGCAGTCTGTTTTCAGAAGGCGGCCGAGCAATTCTTCACGATTAAACCCTCGCATAGAGAAGTGCCAAAACCCGGAAAACCCCTGCGGGTCACCGAACAGGTGATCGATCACCTTCGTTGCTCCCTCATCGGTGGACAGGTCTCCGATTTTGTTAAACAACCCCCGGTGGCCATGGTCAGGTAAAAGCGACCAGTGCGGGCGGCGCCTGAAGTACTGGGCTTCTCCCGCCAGGCCCATGCCGTCAGAGCGGTTGAGAATGTCCCGGGTCAGCGTGGAGCCAGTTCTGTCCATCCCTACGATAAACACATAATCAGGCCGAGCCATAGTCCCTTTCATCTAAAACAAAAAGCGCATTCATAGTTGCGTGCGGTGCGCTCTCAAATATTTTCTGAAAAATCACGCTCAAACTTCCATCCGCCGATCGCCTGATCGTGTTCCTGATACAGGGCGATGTGCTCACTCACCTGCTTGCCGGCGCCATATTCCTCTTCCACGCGCTGTTGGGCCGCCCGTGCCATGTGTGCGGCTCGATCGGGCTGCATGATCATTTCGAGGATGGCATCCGCTAACGCTTTTGCATCTCCGGGCGGAACCAGCCATCCGGTCGCACCGGACAGCATGACTTGCTTCGACCCTGAAACCTCGGTCGCAACGGCCGGTAGACCGCTGGCCATGGCCTCGATCAGCGCCATCGGCAAGCCTTCCCAAAGGGAGGGGAGGACAAAGTAATCACTTGCAGCCAGCAGATCAGGAATATCTTCACGAAGCCCCAAAAAGTGGATCTGGTTTTCCAACTGCAACGCAGCGGCTTGGGCGCGCAATTCTTCTTTTAAGGTTCCGTCTCCGGCCAGAATAATATGAACATCCGGGACGCGTGGAAGAATCTCTGCGGCCGCTTCGATCAGGTAGCGGTGACCCTTTTGCTCCCTGAACATGGCGACCACCAGGATGAGCCGGGCGTCTTGCTCGAGTCCCAGCGCCCTGCGGATCTGTTGCCTGTTTACAGGCCTTCGATAGCGTTCTACATCCACGCCGTTACGGATCACGTGGATCTTGCTTTCGGCGGGCCGTCCGATCTGGTGGACGATCGCCTCCTTCACCTCATCCGCAACAGCGATCACGCCGTCGACCCCGGGAAGCAACAGTTGCCATAGAAGGCGGTAGACCGCTCGTTTGGGTCCCAGCAGCCAGTGAAAGCGGGGTAAGTCTTCTTTGCGCAGGGCGAAGTTATAGTTATGGACGGTCCAGTAGATCGAAGGGGAGTGGGGTAGAAGGTGTAAGGTGGCAACCAGGAAATCAAGACTTTGCAGCAAGTGTGTCTGAATAACCTCGACCTGGTATTTGCCGATCAGCCGGATAAGCTCTCGGCGGAGACTGAGCATTTCCAGGAGGAACAGGTGGGGAACCAGGATACTGCGCCGTCGTTCGGGCAGCACCTCGACCGGGATGCCCAGCTGCTCGATCTCCCTGCGCAGAGGACCGTCCTGAAAGGTGCAAACTACCGGCTTATGCCCGTCCTTTGCCATGTACTTCGCAAGGGTGCGAACAACCTCCTGCGCGCCGCCGATATCCAGGTTGAGAATGATGTGCATGACCCGGAGCGAGTGCCCGCGCACCTGATCAGTCGTGCGTATCCGGTGGATGGATTTGTTCACTTGCTCCTCATGAAGAACGCAAAATCAAGGTAGCATAATAGAATGTATCCCCGGTGAGGGAAAAGGTCCAGCGCCGGGTGAAAAAGGAATCTTCCATGACCCACCCGTTTTGTGCTGCCAGCCTCCGATAAGTATTAAGCATTTGATCTGGAGGAATATTAGCGGGAGAGCTGCAGTTGTAAAAAGCCTGCCGTTGGCGCAGTCTCTCAGGATCCCTGTCTTTTACCTTTGGGATCACATTTAAGATGATCACAGCCGGATTGTTCAACACGCGGAAAACTGCCGGAAATAAATCGAAATGCTCGTAATGATGAAGAGCTTTCTTGAAATTATCTACAACAACCAGATCATATCGACGAGGGGTCCGGCTCATCTCTTCGTACGAGTCAGTAATTTTGATGGTTGAGTCCGGGAATCTTTTCCGAAGAATGGGTTCCATCTCGGGTCGCCGCTCCCAGATCTCCAGTGTATCCACGACGTCTGCAATATCCGGCGTATGATTTTGACCCGCGCCACCGAACACTTCAAGGGCGCTGAACGTCTTGGGGTTGAGTTCGAATTGTTGGAGATGCCTGAGCGTTCTGTGCATCGGGCTAACCCTGAGAGTGCTGCGCAAACTTTTCGCTGTGTTTCTCAGGTTAGCCACGGCGTTCATGAGGATTGCTCAGTGTGTTCTTTTTTATCTCGTTTGGTGTGTCCTGTGGCAGCTTTCCCATTGCCGTTGTGATGTACCTCGAGATGGTGCCGCACGTCGTGAACGGAGGAACGAATATCCTTCGCATAGAGCTTCATCCTCCGCAAAGCGGTCTGGATCTCAGTCAACGTTTGCTGGGTGGCCAGGAATTGTGTTTGTAGGTTTAGCATCTCCTGTCGCAGTTGTGTGGTGGAGACTTCTTCTGCTACAGGGTCTGCTACACTCGGTTCCACCTCAGCAACGTTTTCAGCAGCCTTCTTCCCCCAGGACTGGAAATAATAGGTGAGTAGCGCGATCGAGATGCCCAGGACCAGGCCGGCAACAGCGCCTAGCAGCAGATTCAGGCTCACCTTAGGGTAGATGGGACGCGCTGGAGCTCGAGCTTCGTCAAGCGGGGCCAGAGTAAACGTCTCATAGAGGCCCTTCACATATTCGATGGTGCTCGCACCCAAAGCGTTTGTAAAGTCCTTCGCCAGAAGGGGATCGGTTCCCTGGACGGTGATCTCAATGATGTTCGTGCCAGGAATCAAACGACTATTGACACTCAGGCTCCTGAGCGTTGCGGGGGATAGCCCCAATTTTTCACCGACAGTTTGCTTCATGATCTGGCTGTTGGCCACCTGTGCATAGGTCGTCGCGATCTCGATGCGGCTACTTAGGATATTGATGACTGCGGCAAAATCCCGGTTATCTGTGATTATTGAGCTCAGCTTTGCCACATAGGTAGCTCGCGCTTCATAGATGCGTGGCTCCTTCATGGTAAAGAGAACCGTGGCGAGAAACGTAATGACAAAGATGGGTACGATGATGCGCCATTTTTTGGCCAGGATGCGTAACAAAGTTTCAAGTTCCATGAATTTATTCCTTTTCGGGGAGAGTCTGCGGCTTGTCTCCGGTGTTATGCCGTTCTCCGTCCGATTAATTTTCTCATCCGGGGATGAATGCAGGGGCAGAGATGTACCTCATCCGGTCCCACAATTCCTCACATAATCGCTCGATCTCTGGCGAGAGTGTAGCCTGCCGGCCGCGCCCGAGCGACGAGCTGTGGATCATCTTCAGAATATGATCGCCTGCATACGGCCGGTTTGCAAAGGCGTACATTTTCTGCAGGGTTCGTTTTGGATGGTTGATTAGTTCATCGTACTGGCAGATCATGACCCGCGGATGCGAATCCAGTCCCAATTCAAAGAAGAGAGAGTTGCGGACGTACCAGAAGAGTGCCGCCGCATCGTACGGATTCATCGTTTCTGAGAAGTAGGTCAACACGATCTTTCTGATTCGCTCCGGTACATTTTCAACTCGCCAGTCATCCCTCCGATTCTCGGCAATGTAGCGTATATCTCTGATGCCGTTGTCCCGCCCAAATTTTCTCAAGTTCGAATCTGCCACATCTTTATAATGTCGGTACATCCAGATCGCTCTGGAATCCGGAAAGTACTCCAGCAGTTGCGGCGCATTCTGTGTTTCTACCAGGGGTTTGAGCACGATCAGAGGAAACCGCTCCTGCTCGATCAGCTCTTTTACGAGGGGGAGAGGCTTCAGGCGAAGTTTTTCGTCTCCCGCCCGGACAGAAAGATTGCTGTCCTCAAAATACACCTTGGTATTCCAGTCCCTGTGGAAGATGCGCGTCATTAAGCTGGTACCAGAACGCTGACAACCCAGGATGAATAGTATGCTTCTGGTGTCAGGACGTTTGAATCTTTTGAGTTGATATAGCTCCTTGCTTACAACATATGCCTGGGATCGAAAACGTATCAAAGAGTTCATCATTTTTCTCTCTTCCCTAGTTTACTTTTTCTACCTACTACTTGCTATGAAGTCCATAAAGTGATTCGGAGATCAACACGTTTCTCGCGACTCAATGACAGCAGAACCATCCAGGTTGGCCGCAGGTGGTTTTTGTCATTGGTGAAAATCACAGATGTACATGTATAGGGCTTGTGCCTTTGACAACACCGACCTGCAGGCATGCTCCGCCCATCCGACATCGGCCTGGAACGTTTCCTACTCTTAATTTTTCAAAACCTACACCTGATTGCTTTACTAGTTGGCTCTTAGCAATGGCAGCTTCCGTCTTAAGCCATCGAGTAAAAACGGACAAGACACAGCCCGGGAAACCTGAACAAATTGCTGTTTACAATGAACTTTGCATTTTTGATAAGATTCGTTGAATTACTCCATGACGAATATCATCAAAATTGGTTACATATGAAATACAATTTCATGACAATTCGCGGGAAGCAGCTTTTTGTGATTTCTCTACCAAAAATGCACAGCAAAAATACCCGATCTAGGCGGGCAAATCAATCTCCCATTCATCTTCGTAACTACCCTCTTACGTGTATACCCACTTTGTTGAACTACGCTGTGGTCGATATGCTTCGAAATCCCGATTCTCAGCGGCGTCCCAAAACCCAATGCAGAGAATGCGAGGATTGGCTTGCTGCCTTTCAATAGTGCAAGCTCCTTACACTAGGCTCGATAGTAATTTCCTTTGATTAAAAATATATGAGAATTTGGTGAAAATTATCATATTAGGTTGGTCAGTAGGTTACATCCGTGAAAAAACAACAGCTACTTACTGTTTTACACGCTTGAAGGAGCAAATTCAGACGGAAAACAACAAAAGAGTTCGAACCCTTACGTGTATCAAGCGGAAACAGTGTTGTGAGTGATTTGTATGGATGTACAGTACCGTGCGTGTGTTTTACTGCTGCATAACAGAATCGATGGAAGGAGCAGAGGCGTAGTATATAATTAAGCAAGAAAAGCAAACTCTGTTTTAATCTCCCACTGAAGCGACTTCCATTCCTACAAATCTGATCGCAAGGATGACACAAAACTCATGGGCATGCTTTCCGAGTTGCTACATTTTCGCGTTGTTGATGGGCAAGGGAAAAAGACTGCATTTGCCGACCTGGCGGTCAGCCCGCTTGACACCGATTATCCCGTGGTGACTCATCTCATTTACCGTGAAAATCATCGG
Organism: Anaerolineales bacterium; assembly: GCA_035463255.1. Lineage (GTDB taxonomy): Bacteria > Chloroflexota > Anaerolineae > Anaerolineales > Villigracilaceae > Defluviilinea. The sequence continues at coordinate 88,485 of DATHTL010000237.1, forward strand.
TCCGAGGGAGTGCTGCCTTGGAAGAACGTTAAAGCGATCGACCGCGCCCATCGGGAGATTAAGGTGGAGAGCTATGACCAGGCACAAACTATGGATAATATTGGTCAGGCTGTGCGGCTGCGGCACAATGTGCTCGATGCACTCATTATCAATCTTCAGAATCGAAGAGTCACGCGTGCCAATGATCTGTGGCTGGCAGAAGACGCAGGTGAGTTGCGGTTGTCTGCGGCTGACACAGGGGCTCGGGCGATCCTGCGCCGCCTGACTCGCTGGCGATTTCGTGGCATCGACCGGCGCACGCTTTACGATTGGAAATATATTGAATTTCTGCGAGGCGACCCTCAGGCGGTGAGAGCAGGCGCGGAATATCATCATCGCATTGTGCGTCTGCCGCCCGGAGAGATCGCACACCTGACCGCGGCGATGCCGTATTTGCATGCCGCCGAACTGCTCGAGTTGCTCCCCGAACAGCTGGCCGCGGATACCCTGGAAGTTATGTCGCCGGAACGACAATTGCAGGTATTCGAGGAGCTGGATGAAAAACGGGCCGTAAACCTTCTCAAGCTCATGGCCCCGGATCTGGCCGCCGATCTCGTGGGACATCTCAACACGCGGCAGGCGCGGCGCTATCTCAACCAGTTGCCAAAAGAGGCTGGTGGACGGATTGTTGAGCTATTACGCTATCCCGAAAACACCGTAGGGGGCATTATGGCGAACGATATGGTGACCGTGTCGCCAAACCTTAAAGTGAGTGAAGCGCGGGACACGCTGCGTGAGAAGTTGAAGGAACCAGATTTTGTGTACTTCCTGTATGTGGTGGAGGATGGATCACCTCGCAGACTAAAGGGGGTTGTTACGCTGCGTCAATTCCTGGTCGCCGAGGATGACCAGACCCTTGAGGAGATCATGAATCCATATCTGATCACGCTCTCTCCCTGGGACTCGCCGCAGCAGGCGGCCTACCGTCTGTTGAACAGCCAGTTGGCCGCGTTACCCGTTGTCGGAGCGGAGGGAGAGCTGCTGGGGACAGTCACCATCGATGCGGCTGTTGCTCAGGTGGCTCCGCGCAGCTGGCGAACACAGGCGCCCCGGGTGTTCTCATGAACAAGACAAATATCCCCGCTGGGCTCGAGCGGCTTGACGATCTGGAGATTTCCGGACTACCCGAGCGTCCACGTGCGCTCTATCCGGCCGTGCGCCTGAATATTCGCGGGCGAAGCATCAGTTTGCCGGGAATACGCCGTCCGCCCACGGGTCTGCTTCGCTGGTTGCTGATCCTGGGGCCAGGGCTGATCACCAGCTCGGCAGGAAATGACGCCGGAGGGATTGCGACCTATAGCTCCGCCGGGGCCAGGTTCGGTTATGACTTGATCTGGGTGATGATCCTTATCACAGTTTCGTTGGCCGTGGTCCAGGAGATGTGCGCCAGGCTCGGGGCAGCCACGGGGCGCGGGCTGCTCGATCTCATCCGTGAGCGCTTCGGTATTAGCTGGGCATTACTTGCCATGGGGGTTTTATTGGTTGCAAACAGCGGCGTGGTGATTACAGAATTTATGGGCATCGGCGCAGCGGCAGAATTGTTCGGTTTACCGAAATTGATTGTGATCCCTTTGGCCGCGGTTTTGCTCTGGTATCTTGTGATCTTTGGGTCATATGCCTGGGTGGAGAAGATCTTCCTGGCCATGACGCTGGTATTTTTTGCGTATCCGATGGCGGCCATCCTGGCGCGGCCAGACTGGGGCGAGGTGGCGCGTGGCGCGTTCATCCCTTCGCTTCAGTTGGATCAGGAATATTTCTTTCTGCTGGTTGGTTTGCTGGGAACGACAATCTCACCCTTCATGTTGTTTTTTCAACAGAGCTCGACGGTGGAGCGCGGCGTTGCCCGGCGTCATTATGGGCCTGAGCGCCTGGATGCACATGTGGGAGCGATCTTCTCGAACCTGATCGCCATCACGATGATCATCGTTACCGCGGCTACGCTGCATCGGGCCGGTCAGACCAATATCGAAACAGCTGCCGATGCGGCGCGTGCCCTTGAGCCGGTTGCCGGCGCTGGTGCCAGCACGCTCTTTGCAGTGGGATTGTTGGGCGCTTCTTTACTGGCTGGCGCCGTTCTGCCTCTTACGACGGCTTACGCGGTGAGTGAAGTCTTTGGGATGCCTAAAGGCGTTAACCTCGATTTCCGGCGCGCGCCGATATTCTTCGGTTTCTTTACGGGCATGATCGTGCTTGGAGTGGGCCTGTCCCTGATTCCTGACCTGCCGGTAATTGAGTGGCTGGTGGCAGTGCAGGTGCTGAACGGTATCCTGTTACCAATTCTGCTGGTGTTTATCTTGCGCTTGATCAACGATGAATGGTTGATGGGCACACTGAAGAATACACGCGCCTATAACATTTTAGGCTGGGGAACCTTTATTCTGATCACAGTCGCTGTGATCGTGATGCTGGGCAGCCAGGTGCTTATCTGGATGGGTGTGATACCGCCCTGAAGTATGAATAAACGATGAAAGCTTCCGCGCCTGGGAAACAATATCCTAATCTCTATTTTACTTGCGCTACCGCAGTATCGACCTCATCCGGCTTCATTCGTCATGATCCCCGCGCCACGCAAGCGCTCTACGGCCGCTCTATAGCGCCGATGCCGGCGCGCACGTGTTTGCTCGTCGGGCGGTGCGTCGATATTCGGATCCCCTGCGAAGGATGAGATGACCGTTTTTAGCTCAATCAGTGTGCTTCTCTCCAGCTGATCGACGGCCTAAGACTGCCTGAGCCAGCCATACTCGTTGTCATCCAGGGCGGTTTTAAGTAATGTCACAGTGTCAAGAGAGGTGGGTGCTGTTCGCGATATGGAGTAATGTGGTTCACGGAAACGGAAGTAAAACAAGATCGGGTGAAAATGATGTGACTCTTTCACTTCGGCCGTTTCAGACGCCCATTCCACCAGGACCAGATAGCCAATATCAAGTTTACCGCCTGGACCCAGAAATGAGCCTTTAGCCCAAGGCTATTGCGGGCTGGGAGGCTGGCGTAGACCTCCAGGAGATAGGTAATGATCAGCGGCACCAGCGCGATCACCAAAAAACCGGCTCGTATCTGCAGATGAGTATATAATGATGACATTCTGTGTACCAAGGGATCTATTCCATGGACGATGTGCAAAAATTTGTTTCCCCGTTAATCGAGAATGTTGAGCAGGTGATCGTCGGCAAACGCCAGGCGATTGAATATATTATGGTGGCCCTGTTGTGCGAGGGACATGTCCTCCTGGAGGATGTGCCGGGTTCAGGCAAGACCATGCTGGCGCGCTCGATTGCCACCAGTCTGGGCATTAGTTTTAAGCGCATTCAATGCACGCCCGATCTGCTGCCAAATGACATCACCGGCGTATCGATCTTCAATCAGAAGAACGGGGAGTTCGAATTCAAGCCCGGCCCGATCTTCGTCAACATCCTTTTAGCTGATGAGATCAACCGCGCCACGCCGCGCACGCAAGCAGCCCTCCTGGAGGCAATGCAGGAACAGCAGGTGACGGTCGACGGGGTGACGCGTGATCTGCCGCGTCCCTTCCTGGTGCTGGCGACGCAAAATCCGATCGAATATGAGGGCACGTTTCCGCTCCCGGAGGCGCAGCTGGATCGTTTTCTGATGCGGCTCTCGATCGGGTATCCCTCCCGGACGGATGAGCGCCAGATCCTTACCAATTTGTGGCGGGAGCATCCCATCACAAAAATCGGCAAAGTGGTGGATGGGCAGGATCTATCTACTTTACAGCGACGGGTTTGGGATGTGAATGTAGATGAGACGCTGCAGGACTATATCGTCGCGCTGTCTGAAGCCACACGCGACCACCCGGACCTGTCTCTGGGCGTCAGTCCGCGCGGCAGCCTGGCGTTGTTGAAAGGAGCGCAGGCGTTGGCCGCGCTTCGCGGGCGGGATTATGTAGTCCCGGAGGACATCAAAACGCTGGCGCCGCTCACACTGGCTCACCGTCTCATCCTCAAGCCGGAGGCGGAGCTGCGCGGCCACACCGCGCGCACCGTCCTGGAGGATGTGCTGGAAAAGACGCCGCTCGATCTGGGGGAGGTAACTCCTTAGGCGCACCTCGCGATGTCTGGCACCTTTTTGCCTCTGCTCTTTGTGCTCCTGTTGATCGCCGCGTTCCTGCGCGGCGACTTTGCTCTGACCGTGATCTATATGGTCGTCGGCGCGCTGGCTGCCGGGTTGTGGTGGAGCCGCCGGGCTGTGACACAGGTGCATACCAGACGACAATTTCCTACCCACGCCTTTCTGGGCGAAAAGATCAAAATAGATCTGCACGTGCAAAACAAGGGCTGGCTGCCCATTCCGTGGCTTGAGCTGCGGGAGACGCTGCCTGTGGCGCTCGTAGGGCCGAACAACTTCCAATCGGTGATCCATCTCGGACCGCGCGCCGCGTCGAATTTTGAATATGTGGTCGACGCGCGCAAGCGCGGCTATTACCCGATCGGGCCTCTTACCATCTCCACGGGCGATATCCTGGGGCTGAGCGATGCCCTTGTGGTCCAAAGCCCGCCGGAATCGCTGGTAATTTATCCGAAGATCGTTTCGTTTACTTCCATGAAGATCCCTTCCCAATCGCCGCAGGGCACGTTGCGCCATACGTTGCCTCTGTTCGAGGATCCGACGCGGGTCTTTGGCAAGCGCGGCTATACCTCCGGCGATTCGCTGCGCCGCATCGACTGGAAATCCTCTGCTACCAGCGGCCGTTTACAGGTAAAACAATTCGAGCCATCCATCGAGCTCGAGACCTGCATCATTCTGAATCTCAACGCGGAGGATTACTACTATCGCAGCCGCATCGACTCCACAGAGTTAGCAATTGTGATCGCTGCCTCCATCTCCAACTGGATCATCGCGAAAAAACAAAGGGTTGGGTTGAGCGTCAACGGCCGCGATCCGTTGATGGCAGATGGCAGTCCTCAATTTGTGCCTCCCAACAAGGGCAAACATCATCTGATGCACCTGCTGGAGACTCTGGCGCGGGTGGAGATCGCGGATAATTCAGCGCTGGGTCCTTTGATCCAGCGACAGCGCTACCAGCTGGCCTGGGGCACCACATTGATCGTCATCACCGGAACGACCGGCAGTGATGTGCTGGATGAGCTGTATCAGGCGCGTCGTGCGGGACAAAACGCGGTTTTGATCCTGGCCGGCCGGGATTCCTCAGATGAAGAGATCCGCCGGCGCGCGACCGTGTTTGGGATCCAGGTTTTCTCCATTGCGACCGAGCATGACCTGAAGATCTGGACGCAGGAACAGAGGCACGCATGAGCCTGGGAACGATCTCGCGCACCACGGGACATGAAAAGATGTTTCGCCGCCTCAGTTACCTGCTGGTCTTCCTGATGATGGCAAGCAGCGTGCTGACCATTGGCGGACTCATGCATACTATGCTGCCCGACTGGCACTCCGGCATCATTGCGGCCATCCTGTTGTTCATTGTGATCGACCGGCTCTACACCTATCGCGGGATGAAAACGCTGACGCCCTTGAGCTCAGAGTGGACGATCTCCATTGGCGCGCAATGGGTCGTGATCCTGGTCGTCATGCGGTTGTTGTTATCCTACGCAAACGGACTGGATGCGTTTCTGTCGGATCTGTCATCGTTCTCGCGCGGGGATCTGGCGCGCCTGTTGACAGTAGAGTTTGTGTTCAGTTTTCTGCTGGCGCTGCTGATCTGGTTTCTCACCGGCCAATTCCTGAGCTTGCTCGACGAGATCGGGCTCGATCAGGAATTGGCTTTGCGCGAGGAACTGCCCCTTGTCCAGAGCGGTGTTGTCCCGGCCCGCCAGCGCCTTGTGAGCCTGATCTTCAGCCTGGGCATTGGGCTGGTCGTGATCACGGCTCTGGCGCGCCTGAATCTGCGCAATGTTGTTTCCAGCCTGAACGGATTAGCAGACTTTGCACCGAGCCCATTCTCCGGCGGGGAAGCAGGCACTCTCCTCTATTTTGCTTTTGGATTGGCGCTGCTGAGTCTGACGCGCCTGATGGCATTACAAACCCGCTGGAGTCGAAATCGCATTCCGGTTTCCTCCAAAAATCTGATCCGGCAGTGGGGCGTGTACAGTGTCATCTTTCTGGTGGCGCTGGTTCTGATCGTTGGACTCTTGCCGGCCGGAGACAGCCTTGGGTTTTTCTCTCTGCTGGGAAGCTTGCTTGGATTCTTGTTCGGCATACTGTTCTTTATCGGGCAGCTGATCCTTCTTCTCCTATCGCTGATCTTCACACTGCCTCTACTTTTGCTGCGCGGAGAACCTGTGAACGATGTCGCTGCTCCTCCGCCTTTGCCAACCATGCCGCCCCCCGGGCCTGTTGCACCGGCGCCAGACAATGAGATATGGATGCTGATCCGCTCGATCCTTTTGTGGGGCATCCTGGTGGCAATCATAGCGTTTGCATTAATCCAGCTTGTGCGACAACATGGCGGCGTTCGCGCCGCGCTGCGCAACTCGCGCCTGACAAACTGGCTGATCCTGGCCTGGCAGTGGTTGTACCGGAGTGCAGGCATAACCGGCCAGACGCTCACTCGCGCGATCGCGGAGGGATGGCAGACGATCGTTTCACGACTGGAGGGAAGGCGCATCCTGCCTGTTGCGCGGCTGCTCAATTTGCGATCGCTCGATCCGCGCCGGCAGATTTACTTCTTCTATCTGGCCATGGTCCGTCGCGGCGCCGAGCAGGGAGTGACGCGCAAACCATCGCAAACCCCTTCGGAATACGCTGTCCAATTGGAGAAATCTTTGCCTTCCGCGGTCGCGGATATCGACTCTATCACCGCTGCATTTGTGGAGGCCCGTTATAGCCGCCGGGAAGTGGACTCCGGCAAGGCAAACCGGGTCAAGGCTACATGGGGACGTATTCGGCGCGCGTTTCAAACTAAAGCGAGGGATGAGCGATCGTCGAACAAGTAAGTTGTCCACCAAAATCACGTGAAGAATCTACGGTCACATCACGGCGAGCAGGTTCTTACTTTTCTCTTCGCTCCGCTTTTTTATGGCGTTTCTGCTTGCGCTCCACAACGCTTATATGCCCATCGCTTTCCATGAATGCCTCTTTAACTTGCTCGGGATCATCCAATCCCTGCTCGCGGAGCTGACTCATCAGCTCGTCTTCTGTGATCAGCTCGCGGCGCATATTTTTGCGCAGCATCTGTCCATCCTTGATCAACGGTAAGGGAGGCGGCTCGGTCAAGCGCCGGAACCATGCAAACTTGAAGCTCAGCCAGTCAAAGGCGTAGCTCCAAAAAATAATGGTGCTGACGAGCACAAGACCAGCGGGCAAGGATGTGTACTCGCCGGCCATGGCATTCTGCGAGGCATCTGCGATCAGGGTGATCAATAATAGATCTGTCATCCCGAGGCTGCCCGCCTGCCGCTTCAAGATAACGCGCAGCAGCACGAACAGGGAGATATACATCACCGAGCCGCGCAGGATGATCTCAAGCAAGGGAACGTCAATGAGAAAAAGTGATCTCCAATCCATGAGGACAGTCCTTATTCTGTGGAAGGTTACTCGGGGCGCTTTGCCGTGATCTTATAGCTCCAGGAGGACAGTACTTTATCCGCGGCTGCCCAGAAGCCGACATTGTCCTCATTCGGATCGTTTAGATCCATGACTTGCCCCGTGATCCTTCTTGCTGTGTTCAGGTTGCTGATCACGATGGTTGGCGCGTTTGTTTTCCAGGCGGATGTTCCGCCCACCAGCCTGAAGCTGGTGGAGGTCAGTGTTTGTGCGGCAGGCACGATCCACCCGCTTGTTGGAATGGAAAAACACTGAGACCCCACACAGGCTCTGCGGGTATCCCACCGTGTGCTGGATATATGCATGGACGATAGCATGACCGGTTTGAAGGCTTCCCCCGGTTTGGAGTCAATGGGAACAGTGCCATTTACAGAGGCCCTCACAGTGGCGCTGATGGATGTGCCGGTCGGGTGATTTACCCTGATCGTTTCCGTTACAGTGAGTGTCTGAAAGGTCCCTTTGATGGTCAGCTCTAGAAGGTTGTTGACGAACCGGCAGGAGACGCTCACCCGCGCTCCCTGATAATAGACACCGCGACTCCAAAACGCGGGCATCAAAATGACCGATGTTCCCCAGCCGGAGCCGGGCCCATAGTTCAATCGAAAATAGCTGTCATTGAGATGCAGCACGCCATACTGAGGAAATTGAATGCCTGCCTTATGGAAGATGCGCACCTCATCACCGATCTGATCGACCATCCAGTCAACTGATTTACATAGCGATGTGGAGGTTTGTGCATCGGCGCGGGAAGGCATAAGAAGAGTGGCCATGGCGAGGAGCAGGAAACAGGACAGAAACTTCTTGATCATATTTCCTCCGTCAGCTATTTTTTTATGACACGATCGGGCGGCGAACAATCAAGAAGTATAGCATAGACGTATGGGGCTATTGCGGGGAGAGATCGATGCAACACCTTGAAAGCAAACGCAGGGAGACCTTGCGATCCTGTGTCGTCGCGGTCAGATACATCCGCCGAGCGGAGTTCACACCGGTCTGCTACAATAATGACATGCGCCTCGAATGTTGTGATGTTTGGATTTAGTTTTCGGGAATTGGAGGTTCTAAAATACTTATGAGTAAAGCACGAGTTGTGGGACCCAGGATCGAGGTCGAAGCTGCAAAAACTATGCTGGATTCCGGCGAGGGGGTGATCCTGGACGTCATCGCTTCACATATCTGGCCGAGTATGGCGCGGACCATTCCAGGGGCGATTCGCATTCCGCCGGAAGAGATCGAACAACGCTTCCACGAGTTACCGCGTGATAAAACAATTATCACTTACTGCACCTGACCAGATGAATTTACGAGCGCCCGTGTGGCGTCATTTCTGGAAAAAAGCGGCTATCGCGCCTTTGCGTTGATCGGTGGGTATATGGGCTGGTACAAGTCCGGCTATCCCATCGAACGAAAAGAGGCCACCGCGGCGCTGCCACTGGAGGCAGTCTGTCCTGAGTGTGGCGAGCCGCTGGCGACGCACGCAAGTCACGAGTGAATTTCCGTCGCAAAGCTAGATGATGAGGGAGACCTGGCGGTCACGTCTCGGCGGTGTCAGAGACCCGCGCCGAGCTTCCGCGGGCCGGGGAAATCGTTACGAAAAGGTGCGTAAAGGCAGTTGAGCTTGCTCAAGGCGAAGGCAGACCGCAGTGCTGCTGTTTATATGACAGGTGCAATCTTTGGCTCGCCGATCGAGAGGCCGTAGAGGATAAGTCCTATAAGTGAAAACGCGTAGAGTCGCCTCGGTATCTCCTCACTATGGCTCAGGACGGGGCCGGCGGCTGCGATTCGCCCAAATCAAACAATAAAAAGTTCGCATTAATCCAATCTGCAAATCTTCCGCCTTCGAGGTGTTCTGCGAGCACCTCTTTAACCTTTTCCACCGTCGCGATCCGTTCCACCTCATCGATCACGGTCGGCTGTCCATTTTCGTCGAACCCCCAGAAAAATACCTGGGGATTCATGGCTATGGCCAAATCATTGGCTGCTCGGTTTAATTGTTCCCAATCGGGATGACTTCTGGTAATTCTTCTTTCCATCCCAAGAGTTTAAGTGTCTGCTCATGTCTTTGCCAGACAAGGTAACCCGTAATTTTATGAGGAATTACCCCTACTGGACCATTTACCGCCCCTAGTAGAGAGCAAGTTTTTTCCGCGATTTTGTGGCAGGAAAGCCATTTTCGGGCCATAGGACGAGCGCGAGTTCAAGTTTTGAACGTAACCAGAAGCGAATCCTGGCGTCTATAATACAGGAAAGTTCGAAATTTCACTTTGAGGAAACGCAAAGATGCCCCATCCAGTTGCTCACCCCGCGGTAGCCATCCCTTTTGCACGAGCCGGCATGGTTCTTTCCGCACTGGTGATCGGCAGTATCGCTCCTGATTTTGGTTATTTTCTGCCTCTGCCAGGTTTTTTCATGTATACCCTCCCGGGATTGTTCTTGTTCAATCTCCCAATGGGACTGCTGCTCCTGTGGCTCTTTCACACTTTTGCAAAATGGCCTCTGATTTCCCTGCTGCCAGCCAGCTTGCAGAGTCGCCTCATCCCATACGCGCAAGGATTCTCCTTTGGCCCGCCCAGGCGCTTCCTGATGATCCTGCTCTCATTGCTGGCGGGCTCGGTGACGCATGTGGTCTGGGATTCGTTCACACATTCCTATGGCCGGATCGTGGAGCGATTTCCCGGCTTCTTCCACACGTCAATCGCCGGGATACCACTTTATGATATTTTCCAGGATGGGGGAACAATCCTGGGCCTTGGCTTCATCGTCTACTGGCTGGCGCGTTGGCTGCCTACTGCGCCGCAGGGCGATCAGCTCTCGCCGCGCTTTTCAGGTAGGGTTCAGATGCTATTCCTGGCTCTGACTTTTTTTTCTCTTGCGCTGGTGGAAGGTCGAATTCTGTATTTGCGTATGATCACCGGATCCCGCTTTATCGGTGGACACTTCCTGCTGAACAGTATCCGGTTTTCTGCGGTTCTCACGATTTCATTTTTTATTGGTATTTATTGTCTGGCCTGGATGATCAAATTTTATGGGACCGTTCGTCCCACCCGGGTTTCTGGATAGGGAGTTGTTTTTTTATTTATTTTCTATATAATAAAAATATGTTTCCGGGAATCCCTCTTGGCGAAGAATCGCAGAGCCGTATCGTCAATGCTAAGTTGAGAATGGCGCGCTGGAATCCCTTTGTGCTCCATTGGTCGATCGCACTGGATGCCCTTCGCCAACTCTGGGAAACGGGGAAAGTATCCGAGTTGAAAAGTCCATTTTATGAGCCGGTAGAGAAGCCAAGAATTCAATAGCTTGTAAAAAGAAAATTGAGTCCATTACAAGTCATTTCAAAAATACCATCTCACTCTCCTGCAGTGATCCTGCGCAACCGAATAGTCTTGTAGTGCCAGTGGTAGAGATCCTCACCTGCACTCCCTGGCACCGTACGCCAGGACACACTTGCGCCGGCACGCAGTGCAGGTGGGTGTGCGTGCGGTGCAAGTGTCGCTCATGATGACATTCTTGAGACAGTTTTCAGGTTCATAAAGATGCCCTCAATAGAGGGCTTTTTGTTTGCGGAGAAGAATCCAAGAGCAGCATCGATGTACGGATGCATGAATTAGATGATCGGAGACATAAGACGTGCCAGCACCATTTCGGTGCTGACACGTCTCAAATCTAGTCGTAATGAGGCGAAATATGGGGGAATTCCCGCCTGTCGGGACATGAAAATTAGACTTCTCATTAAAATGCAATTAAAATGTAATGAATGATGTTTTGGTTGGCGCCGTCCCGCGATCCGGCACGTTTTAGGACTGCCGATGGGATATGATCGATTCGAGAGGAGAGAGAAACTGCAATGATGAACAGCAATGCGTACCCAAAGAGGGATAATGAGCAGCTGAAAATTGCCATTAAGGAAGAGCAGATTCACGTTGCCCCTGAGGGGCGGGCCACGTTGCATGTTGGCATTGTCAATGAGTTCCCTGGCGAAGATGATGTGGAGATCCTTGTCAAAGGCATCCCGGCGGAGTGGATCATCCTGCCCACACCGGTCCTCCACATGAATGCCGGAGAGGCAAAACTGGTCACGTTGACCATCCAGCCGCCGTCCATCCCAGATGCGCGTGTGACACAGTATGCGGTGGAGGTGCGTGCCATGAGCCAGAGTGACCCCAAACGCTCGGTAGGAGCGCGCAGCATCGTGACGGTGGCGGCGTATCAATCCAAGGGGCGGATCGGGGCCATGCTGGGGGCGGTCCATTTTGCTGCGACTCCGGGCTCAACAGTCACGATTCCCATCCTGCTGCAAAACCGCGGCGAGGAGGAAGACAGCTTCCGGCTGACCGTCACCGGCCTGCCTGCCACCTGGGTCTCGACCAATTCAACAGTCACGACGCTGGAGCCAGACACCAGCGCCGAGATCCAGCTTCTTCTGCAAATCCCTCGTACATCTGAGGCTCTCGCCGGGCGCCGGCCCTTCTCGATCCATATCACCAGCCAGTTGTTTCCTACACAGACCACGGTCGTGGAATGCATCCTCACGATCTCGGCCTTCTCGCAGTTCTCCAGCTCGCTGGAGCCGGGCCTGATCCAGGCCGGGCAATTTGCGCAGGTCGTGGTCCAGAATGAGGGCAACACAACCGACACGTACAGCATCAGCTTTCAAAGCGTAGATAATGAATTGATCTTTGAGAAAGCCGTGCAGGTCGCCCGACCCGGCCCGCAGGGCACACAACAGGTGGGGCTTGCCTATGTCGAGATTCCGCAGGGGGATAGGTTTCAGATCGCGGCAGGGCAGCGCGGCGTCTATTCGTTCCGCCCGCGGCTGCGAGCGCGCCCGATCCTGGGGAACGAGCAGACCTATACGTATAAAACAAACGTGCGCTCCACATCGAATGATGTGGTGGAGCTCCCGGGGCAAGTGAGCGAAAGAGGCTGGATTCCGTTCTGGATGCTGCCTGCCGGCGTTGGCGCGCTGCTGATCCTGTGTCTGTTGCTCATGATCCCGCTCAGAGGTTTGCCCACCGCGGCGCGTGCCACACAGACGGCAGCCTTTCACCAGACCCAGGCGGCTCTCTCCGGGACGGGCGATTCCGACGGAGATGGCCTGTCGAACGATCGCGAAGCCCAATTGGGGACAGATCCGCTCCTGCCAGATACGGACAACGATCGGTTACTGGATCGAGAGGAGGTCGAAGTTCATCAGACCAATCCGCTCGATACAGACACCGATGATGATCGTCTTCCGGATGGAGATGAAGTACAGACCCATCAGACCGACCCGCGTAACCCGGATATGGATGGCGACGGACGATTGGACGGCGACGAAATCGCGGGCGGGAGCGATCCGCGTAATCCGGACACCGACGGCGATGGTTTGCGCGATGGCGATGAGATCCAGCTGCAAGCCGATCCGCGCAATCCCGATACCGATGGCGATGGATTGCGGGACGGCCAGGAGAACGCGACCTGTCCGAAACCGAACGATCCGGATTCGGACGACGATGGGATCGTCGATGGCCGGGACCTGGATCCCTGTAATCCGTCCAACCCGGCGTTGACGGCTACGGCGGCTGCCGCGGCAGCTCAGGCCACTGCCGCGGCGCCCACAATCGCTCCGACTTCTACCCTTGCTCCCACCGCGACCACGATCCCACCGACCAACCCGCCGGCTGCCACTCTTACGTCGGTGCCTCCCAGCCTGCAGGGCATTCTGCTCTTTAGCTCCAACCGGGATGGCAACTCGGAAATCTACGCGCTAAACCTGGGCAATCAATCGCTGCCGCGTCTGACGAACAATCCCGCGCAGGATGTGCAGCCCGCCCTCGCGCCGGATTCGATCCAGGTGGCGTATGTCACCAATCAGGATGGCAATAACGAGATCTATCTCACCGGCGTGGACGGCCGCGTGCCCTTGAATCTCACCAACAACGCGGGCGACGATCAGCAGCCAACCTGGTCGCCGGACGGCAACTGGATCGCGTTCACCACGAACCGTGATGGCAATCAGGAAATCTACATCATGCGCCGCGATGGCTCGGAAGTACGCAACCTCACCAACAATGCTGCCAACGATTTTGCGCCCACCTGGTATTCGGTGCGAGGTCTGCTTGGCACGGAGGATTGGATCGCATTTACCAGCACGCGCGATGGCAACCAGGAAATCTACAAAGTGAAACCGGATGGCTCCGGTCTGACGAACCTCACGCGAAATCCGTCGAACGATCATTCGCCCAGTGGTTATACCGGCGGGGCCCTGCTCACATTTGTGAGTGACCGGGACGGCAACTCTGAAATTTATACGATGAACGATGCCGGCGGCGCCCCGACACGCATTACCAATAACCCCGCGCAAGACCTGGACCCCGTCATCAACCCGGCCGGGAACTGGATCGCTTTTGCGTCAGACCGGGAAGGCAACCTCGAGGTCTACGTGGTGGGCACCGGCGGCGGCACGATCTACAACTTGACGCGTAATCCCAACCAGGAGCGCTACCCGGATTGGTGACCGAGTCTGGATTGAAGTAGATCTACGAGTGATCCTAAAAACTTATATCCTTGCGAGCCGCGCTAGTTGAATCGTGAATGAAACCAGGCGGCTTGCAATAGAACGTTCCATCGCACCGGCGGGGATTTCGCAGTTCTGGCGTATACTCAAGTCAAAGGTAGTGCGATATAAGCTGTTTCATCGTCTGAACAGACTACTCTATCCATTACGATCTTCAACACAACAACCTGGAGTATTTTCAATGACCGAACAACCTATTCAATGGACAAAGAATAAATTCAAAACGGCGGGCGCATCGGATTCCCGGCTCGAGGAAATGCTCCCGGCGGAGCTGCCGCGCAAGATCCGCAGCTTTCATCGCCAGCTCCCTGGCTACCGGATGAGTCCTCTCAAAGGCCTTTCGAACCTGGCCGTCAAACTGGGACTCGGCGGTATCTGGGTCAAGGATGAATCGGCTCGATTAGACTTGCGATCCTTCAAAGTGTTAGGAGGGTCATATGCGATCTACAGGCTCATCCAGAGGCGTCTGGGGCTGGGAGATGAGGAGCTTTCCTTTGCCGATCTTACCGATGGCTCAACCCGCGAAAAGCTGGGGGATATCACCTTCGCCGCTGCCACTGATGGCAACCACGGGCGCGGCGTTGCCTGGTCCGCTGCGCAGATGGGATTCAAATCGATCATCTACGTGCACAAGCTCACGTCCAAAGGACGTATCGACGCCATCGAGAGCGTGGGCGCGCGAGTGGTGGTGGTCGATGGGAATTATGATGACGCCGTCAAGCAGGTCTACCAGGACGCACAGCAGCATGGCTGGGAAGTGGTTTCCGATACCTCGTGGGAAGGATATGAGGACATACCGAAATGGGTGATGCAAGGGTATACCACCATGCTCAGCGAAGCGCAGGAGCAACTCGCAGCGCAGGGTTTGAGCCAACCCACGCACATCTTCGTGCAGGCCGGAGTCGGTTCCCTTGCCGCGGCGACCATTGGCTTTTATTACAACCTGTTCGGGGATAGCATTCGGACTTGCGTGATCGAGCCAACCAAGGCCGCTTGCCTGTATCGCTCCGCTCAATCAGACGATGGCCGGCCGCACACTGTGGAAGGCGACCTGGACACGATCATGGCCGGTCTCGCGTGCGGCGAGCCCAACCCGATCGCCTGGCAGATTCTGAAGGACCGCGCCGATTATTTCGCGATTTGCCCGGATTTTGTTGCCGCGATGGGAATGCGGGTCTACGGCATTCCGCTTCGGGACGATCCGGTGGTCATCTCGGGAGAGTCAGGTGCGGTGACGCTCGGAGCTCTCATGTATCTTATGAAGCACGCCAGCGCGAAGGATTTTTGTGAGGAGCTTGGGCTTGGCCCTGATTCACAAGTCTTATTGATCAATTCTGAGGGGAATACTTCCCCGGATGATTTTCGTTACGTAGTCTGGGAGGGTGGCATTCCGGTCCCGGAACAATACAAGATGTATTCGCCGCGGTAAGCAGGCAAGACCTGCAGTCTCAGTGACTCGGCGGGGTCGCAGACCTACGCCGAGCAGGGCTAAAACAGGATTTCAGCATGGGTGCCCTGGCGGGCGGTGCCAGGCAAGACCCATGCCGAAATCCTGGCGGTGAGTTATCCCTCCTGATCGTTAGTACGTTCGGCAACCAGTATGATCTGGTCGGCAGCAAAATCGGCCGCGTCCTGGGTGAGTCCCTGTTCCACCATCAGGCGGCTGGCGATCTCGGTGTGATCCATGCGAAGCACATCTTCGGGTTGCCAGCCTTTGGCATAGGTAGCATAGATCTCATCGGCGCTTAACTCATAATATACAGCCTCGATCTGGCTGTCGCGATGGGTATCGGCTTGCGCGAGCTTTTCGCGTGAGGCGCGAACCTGTGTTTCGAGGATATCGAGCACCTCTCTCAACGACACCATCGGGTCCGAATCCTCGTTGGTGACCACG
Organism: Anaerolineales bacterium; assembly: GCA_035463255.1. Classification (GTDB taxonomy): domain Bacteria; phylum Chloroflexota; class Anaerolineae; order Anaerolineales; family Villigracilaceae; genus Defluviilinea. Next base: position 104,495 of record DATHTL010000237.1, read on the forward strand.
ATATCCTGCGGTCGCTTATAGAGCACAATGCGCACGCGATACAAGTCATAGGTCTGCGTATCCACAGTTTTTTCCAGCGCGACTGCCGCGCCGATCATATCGGTGTGATCAGCAGCGAGCTCCCGCAATCGCTGCTCTGTCTCACGTTTGAAACCGTCACTTACATCCGACACCTCGATGTTATAGTCAACATAAAAATCCGAGTTTCCCATACTGTCTCCTTTAATCTTCCGATATTGCAGTTCGAGATTAGCAATGAACGATCACGTCAAAAGGTGCGTAGGCGCGTAATGATATAAACGATGGGCGAATGAGGCAATTAGGGATTTCCCGATTGCCTGTGAGCGCTGAGGAGACCCGGTGGTCTATTCTCAGCGGGGTCACAGATCTATGCCAGTAGTAGGCGCAAAAAACTCCCCGTCCGGGGAGTCTTGTGTTGGTCATTCAATAAGCGTCCAGTTATTTGCTTACTGTGAAGTCGCCGCGATCAGGGATTTTGCCAGGGCCACCGCGCGACTGGCGTCCGGGGCGTAGCCGTCTGCGCCGATCTGGCGGGCGAAGTCTTCGGTGACGGGCGCGCCGCCCACGATCACCTTGACCTTTGAGCGTTTACCGGCCGATTCCAACGCGTACAGCGCATCCTTCATATGTCCCATAGTGGTGGTCAGCAGGGCGGAGAGGCCGATCACATCCACCTCATCCGCGGCGGCCACAAAGGCTTCCGGAGAAACATCCACGCCCAGGTCCTTCACCGTAAAACCTGCGCCTTCGAGCATCATGCCTACCAGGTTCTTGCCCATATCGTGCAGGTCGCCTTTCACCGTGCCGAGGGCCACCCTCCCGGCGGCTTGTACGTCCGTCTGCTTGAGGCTGGGCTGCAGCTTGGCCAGCCCTGCTTTCATGGCGCGGGCAGACATCAACATCTCAGGCACGTAACATTCTCCTTCTTCGAAGAGCCGTCCCACCTCTGCCATGGCGGCAAGCATGCCTTCATTCAGGATCGTCCTGGCAGAGACGCCAGCCTGAAGGGCAGCTTCTACTTTCTCTGCAACTTGCCCCTGATCCCCATCCACAATGCCCTGGAAAACTTGCTGTACGATGTCATTCATAATGCTTCCTTTTCATTCACCGACAATACTGAAGAAGTGTTGGAAATACCGAGCTACATCCACGCTCATCGCAACCTGATGCGGCGCCTTGGCTCCACCTGGCTGCCAGATGGTCTTCCCGGGTTTGTCTGCATGGTCTACCCGGACTGTGCCCTGCTCATACGTGCATAGATCCGGCTCGAATATGGTCGCCGCGGCCAGCGGATCGTGGTAGGTGATCACCGGGTAGAACCCGGCAAACCAGATCTCGGCCATCTCCAGCACCGGGCGCAGCAGCGGAGCGGTATAGCTTTGCCGCACCTGCTCCGTGCCCATCACAACCTGTTGAGTCACATTCAGCCCCAGCGAACGGTGCAGGCGCACCGGAGTTTTATAAATGATCTCCGAGGCGAGCAGATCTCCTGCCACATTCCATTCGATCCGTTGCGCTTCCGGGCCGTTCTCGTCAAAGTTCCCGCCCATCATCACAAAACCTGCCAGCGACTCTGCAACGTCGGGGTAGGTGGAGAATAACAGTCCGGCGTTGGTGAGAGGTCCCACGGTGAGGAGCGTCATCTCACCGGGATGAGCGCGGATGGTGTCTGCTAAGAAGTCCACGGCCTGATTCAACGGGAAATGAGTGTCATGCGGCCAATTGGGCAACACAGCAGCCTGCTGGGCAATCAACTGGCGCTGCTCGCCTTGCATGGGACGGTCCGCGCCGGGGTAAATGGGAATGTCCTTTTCAGCGGCCTTACACAAGACGCTCGCCAGGGAAGCGCGCTTATCTGCCTCGCCGCTCACTGTGGTAATGCCTAACAGCTCGCAATCGGGGTGGCAGAGAAGATACGCCAGGCAGACCGCGTCATCCACATCTGTACCAATATCTGTGTCGAGCAAGATTTTTGTCATAAAGTGAGTTTCGCCACAGAGTCGCAGAGCTTAATTGTTCTCCGCGTCTCCGTGCCTCTGTGGCCGATCTTAAAAAGTTCAGTCTGCGACTTGCGGCGCGCGCTGGATCTGTGGGTCGGTGAAGATATCCGACTCATCGCGGCTGCGGGTAGAGAATTCGGACACGACCGCGCCCTCATCTCCGGCCTGGAACCAGTGCGGGGTGTTCGGCATGAGCGTATACTGCTCGCCCGGGCGCAAGACAATCTCGTGCCAGACGTTGTAGGTGTTCTCACGCCCCTTCGGCGGGCGCGCTTTCGGATCCGGCGTTGCTTCGCCAGGGACATATAGATAGACCTCGCCCCAGCGACAGCGGAAGGTCTCTTCCTTGCCGGGCTCACCGGCCACAGGCGGATGATAGTGCTCCGGGCAGGTCTGGCGCGGGAAGAGCACAAGCTCCTTGGCGCAGACGCGCTCGGTGTTGACATAGACCACCAGCTCCAGCCCGGTGCTTTCGAGCTCATTCAGACCAAAGTCCGCCACCTCAATATTCGCGGCTTCTTCGGGCGTGATGACAATTCCCGCGCGAGACAGGTATTCCCGGGCCTGCTGCTGGGCAGATTCGAATTGTTCTTTGCTGATCATGTGTTCCTCCTCATTAATAATCCGTTGGTTGAGTAGGCGATGCTCGTACGCCGTACACTGGCACCGCACGTGGTTTTTGAATTGCTTAGCAATTCATAGCAAACCATGCAGGTGTCGAGACCAACAATTACTACTTAAACTGAAATTTCTTGAACTATGTGGTCTCGATACATCCCGCCACAAGCACGCGGGACTACTCGACCACCGAGCTAGTCTTTAAGCAAAATGATACTGTAAAGCGGAAGGTTCTTGAGCGCTAGGCGATGCAAATCTCCGGAAACCTCTACTTCGGCCTGTGGCGGTTCGCCCGGGCTGAAGACTTCAGCCTGACGGAAATTTCCCGGCAGGCGCAGGTCGAGCTGTAAATCGTCCAGGGTAGGTACCTGGTCCTGCATGGAATCATAATCATAACGCATGATATGCACAGCCAGGCCTCCATCGACTCGCTGGAGGTTAACGGCGATATCTGCCGGAGTAGAGAGATTGAGCTGCTTCCCAAACGGGAGCCAGCTCAGCTCAAATGCTGCGCCCACTTCCACTGGATGTGTACCCTGATGATTCAAGATCGATCCTCGTTCGTCAGAGGCTAAATTGGCCCCTAACTCGCCCATTACCAGCAAGCGGCCACCATTTTCCAGGTACTCACGTAAGAGCTGGGCTTGTGTGTTTGTCAGGTAGCGGCAGTCCGGGAGGATGAGCGTGCGATATTGGCGTAGGGTTTCAAGTTCCAAAGTGTCAGGTCTCAGGTCGCCATCGGGGAAGAAGAGGACATCGTACGGTTGGACCGCATCGCTCAAGGCTTCGCAGGCCTGCCAGAAGGGACCAATCTCACTGGTGTCCTGATTGAAGCGATTGTCGGCGAAGATGCCGCGCCCGCTCTCGCGCTGGAACTCAGTCTCCACGCTGTACACGACCGCGGTCTCCGAGGCAGTCTTGTGACTATAAAGATCCTCATGGTCGGCAAGAAATTTTTGAATCTCAACACACAGCTCGTGCGGAGGATGGAACGAATCCTGTATCACGCTGCCCATCCAGGCGCCGTAAGGCACGCTCATGTTGGCGCCCAGGGCGGCCGCCTCGTACAGGGACATGCGGAAGAGATCATAGCCTTTACCGACCTTCAGCATTTGCACCAAATCTGGAATGACACCACCATAGGGATTTTCTGCCACAATGACAGGTTTTCCGGCCGCAAACCCGGCCACATAGCGGTACCAGGCAGGCTGTCGGTAACGCGTGTTGCGCATCTCGGTGATGATCAGGTCGACCTTTGGCTCCATGGCGTAGTACCAGTGCGCCACCAGGTTGAAGAAGTTACCCGAGACCAGCACCTTGCGTCCTTTTTCGGCGGCATAGGCGCGGGCATAGTCGGATAATTCGGCGAAGTAGCGCGCGATCTGGCGGGTCTGGAAGCGGTGATACTCCCAGAAGATGGGAGCGCCCTCGCGCTTGGTTTTGAAATCGAATCCTTGTCCCAGCAGCCACTCCCCGTAGTGGAAGTTTTCCAGGTCCACGCCCTGTAATTCGGCGGGGACCTGTTCCACAGGTAAGTTCTTCAGATATTCACGGAAGCCTTTCATGCAGTCCTTGCAGAAGCAGCCACCATACTGGAAACTGGTAATCGGTAATTCGGCTTCATCCAGCTGGATGCCATCCACGCCGGCGTCGATCTGGATGCGGATAATCGCTTTCAGGTATTCGCGCCAGACCGGGTTGTTGCGGTCCATGAGGTAACACTGATGTTCGCGGTCGGGGCATTCCACCCAGCGCGCATGACAGGCCTCGCCGTGGATATCGCGCGAAACACAATTCTCGATGATGTCGGTGACTTTGTTGCCATCGCTGTCGATGAGCCCATTGGGAAAGTATTTCTCAATGGGTGGCCAGAGCTTTGGATAGCGATTCTGTCCGAACTCGCGCAGCCCCATCCAGACCTTCTTCCCCACGCCCCGGAGCTCGTTAAAGGACAGGATTTGAGTCTCGTCCTCATTCAGTTCGGCCGGCATCTCCCAGCCCTGCACTTCGAAGACAATGCCGAAGACTTTGATGCCGTGCTTCTGGCATTCCTTCACGAACTCACTGTCGTTGACAAAGCCATAAAACCGGAAACGCGTATCGATAGGCTCGAAAGCTTCCTGCTCGAGGTAGGGTAAAGAGATTGAACCGCCGCCCATCGCGGACCAGACGAGCGTGGTGGCGCGGTAATCGACCAGATGCTCCACCATGCGCAGTCGCCGGCCGGGCAGGCTGGGATGATAACAATGCTGATTGGGGAACCATGCATCGAAGTAAACGCCTCGTTCCATTAAGTCTCCTAGTTATTTTCTGATGTCAAAGCCTTGCGAAGGTTGTGGCGTGCAGCGTTTCAAGGCTTGTGACCAACCTTCGCAAGGTTATGGTTTCCTAATTTTGGGTTTGTTTTGCAGGAGTAAAGTCGAGATCTCGCACGAAGGCGAGTCCTTCCTGTGCGCCTTGCTCACGATCCATGGTGGGGTCTTCAAACTCAACCGAGAGTGGGCCATCGTAGCCAATCTCGTTGAGCGCGCGAATAACGGACTCAAAGTCAATCATTCCACGCCCCACAGAGCGGAAGTCCCAGTAGCGGCGTGGGTCGCCAAAGGGGAGGTGTCCGCCGAAGACTCCGGCCTGAGTTGGAGTGGGGGACCAGTACGCGTCCTTCATGTGCACGTGATAGATCCGGTCTCTGAATTGGCGGATGAAGCCAACGTAGTCCACGCTCTGATAGCCCATGTGGCTGGGATCATAGTTAAAGCCAAATTCCTTGCGCCGGCCAATCGCCTCGACCGCTCTCTCCGAGGTCACGATATCGAACGCGATCTCGGTTGGATGCACTTCTAAGGCGAACCTGACATCTTCCTCCTGGAACACATCCAAGACCGGGTTCCACATGTCGGCAAAGAACTGGTAACCGCGTTCGATCACTTCGGCCATATCTGGACGCCAGTAGAAGAGGTGGCGCCAAATCGGTGAGCCGGTAAACCCGGTGACCACCTGCACGCCGAATTGAGCCGCGGCGCGGGCTGCATTCTGCATATTCTCGGCGGCACGGCGGCGCACGCCATCTTCCTTGCCGTCACCCCAGATATGTGCAGGCAACGCAAATTGATTTTTCTCATCGATTACATCACAGATTGCCTGGCCTGCATTGTGGTTGCTGATGGCATAGCACTTCAAGCCATGCTTTTCCAAAATATCGCGGTGCCTGGGGAGGTAGGCGTCATCGCTAAGGGCGCGTTCCACGTCGAAGTGATCGCCCCAGCAGGCCAGCTCAATTCCGTCATAGCCGAAGTCGGCCATTTTTTCACACAGCTTCTCGAATGGCACATCCCACCATTGGCCGCTCGACATGGTTACAGGACGAGGCATGATTGTTTCCTTGGTTATGATTTTCTGTTTGTAGTGCACTCAACTGTAGCGCCCATACGTGCGGGCGACTTCGACGAGCTTGAAGATGTTGGCATCCGGTGTATCGCGTCCGCACTGGTCGCCGGTGGAGAGGATGAAGCCTCCATCCGCGGCGCAGTCGTCGATCAGGCGTTTAGCCTTTTCTTCCACCTGTTCCGGCGTGGCGCGCAGCATGAACTCAAACGTGTTGATATTGCCTTTCATGCAGATCTTCCTGCCGTAACGCTTCTTAATCTCGGCAATATCCACGTCGCCGCCCGGTGGTTCCTCGAGAGGTTCCATCACGTCGACATCGGTCTCCTCGCAAACCATTTCTACAACCTTGCGAGAGCGCCCACACACGTGCAGATGGGAGAAGACACCATAGTGTTTGCAGATTTCGGCTGCCTTATGAATAAACGGCAGATCAAACTTGCGGAAGTTTTTCGGACTGCTGACGCTCAGGCTGGACGCTGAGCCGCCCAGCATAATCTCATCTGCACCCGCTTGACAGGCCGCCTCTACGCGTGCGAGGGCATAGCGATTGTAAAACTCAAAGATCTCCTGAATATACGTGGGATCGTCAGCGTAATCGTAGAACATGACGTTGTATCCGCCATCGCGTTGGAAGAACCACCAGTCCTGTGGGATGCCAATCGCCACGGAGTACACGCCCAATTCGCCGATGCGGTCACGGTCGTTGAAGGTCTTTTCCCAGCACCAGTTGCCATCCTCGCCTATCATCGCGCGAAGCCTGGGCCAATCGCGGTGCAAGTCTTTGACCGGTTTCTCCTCTTCCCACGGAGGTTCGCTGACTGGATACAAAGTCTTTTTCGTCAATTCGCCATACGGGGTCTGGGCAACCTCATACTTCATCTGCCCACCTTCAGGCAGACGCTCTAGGCGGGACTGCCACTGGGGCCGGCCTTCTGGAGAAATCTCGCGCATGGACCCGTAGATGTACCAGCCGTCCATGCCGTAATATTTGACTGCATCTACGTAGGCTTGTGCGACGCTCGCCGTCGCGTATCCGTTATGGGGGAGGCTGTCGAGAAACATCTCATCGAATGGCCTGCCTGATAACCGGATCGGCACCATGGCCGAGATATCCGGAGAGACCGGAACTGTATCCGCCTTGCCTCGGCGGAAGGCCGTCAGCATTCGTTCACGGCCCGTCATTGTTGGGGGCATAGGGCTCCTTACTAGTCGTCATTGCGAGGGCATTAGCCCGAAGCAATCTCCCACAAAATCAACAGTTGGGTTTATGAGATTGCTTCGCCACTCGCTACGCTCGGGCTCGCAATGACAGATGTTTATTCACCAATCACATTACTCGGTACACCAAGATCATCTTGGATATTGCCACCGCGCACGAACGAGAAGCGCGGTTCGGGGTTATCAGATGCGCTATAGGCGCTGTTGTAAAAGCCCTGCACAACGTCTACAGCTTTTCGGCTCCAGGCAAGCAACTCGTTTCTGTATTCGGGTTTATCATCTGTGAATTTCCGAATCCAATCTGTGCCTAAACGAACATGCGTCAGTTCGTCGGCCTGTAAATAGTCGCAGAGCTCCGCGATGCGCGTGAAGCCGCGCGTCTCGGCGTTCTCGCGCCACTCCCGCAAGGTGCTCATCAGATTTCGCTCGGCCCAACTATTGGTCACCGAGATGCGCCGCATTGGATCGGATTCATTCTGCATCCACCACCAGGCCAACGGCCAGGGGCCATAACCGAGCGTCGCACCCAGTTCCTCCTCACAGACCTTGGCCACCACTTCGATGTGACGCGCCTCGTCCCACATCTGGTGAGCCAACTCCATGCGCATCTCCCAGGGCAGGTCGGGAAATTCGGCGATCATCTTGCCCATGCGGTCGGTAGTCTCCACCTCACCGTAAAGCAGTTGGTGGAACTTGTGCCGGAATCCTTCGATCGACCACTGGTCCTCGGAGGTATAGGCTTTCTCGAAGTCTTTCGGGTCTGACGAAAACCAGAAAGGTTCCTCAACAATCGAGTGTTCGAGCGGTGGACAAGACTTGGTAAAGCGATAGACTCGTCCGCCGCGCCGCGCCCGGGGTTTGGGTTTATCGCCTTCGCGGGTGCTGTGGAAAGCCAGCCAGTGGGATTCGATCCCCTGGCCAGTCACACCGCCTGATTCCACGAGCTTGGCCTCGATATCCGCCTGGACTTCCACCGCCTGCCGGCGTTTCTCCGGGTCACGCGTAAGCGCATCCAGAACGGCCTGTCCCCAGGCCACATGCGATTGGCCCATCGCCGCCAGCTGGCGCAGGAGGCGCACGGTGGGGGTGTCGGCAAGCGGATCGGTGGCGTCGGCGTGGTAGACATAGCTGCTCACTAGGTGCGGCTCGAGCACGCGATAAACAGCTGTCAGCCGCGCGACGGTTTCATCCAACTTCCAGACCGTTTCACACAGGCGGGCGAACTCGTCGGTGCCCGGCTCCTGGCTGTCGCGGGTAGAGCGAAGCTGCTCGAGGCGTTCGCCGAGCAGATCGGCCGCCTGGGCGTGATCATACACGTGATAACCAAATGTGGCCTTGAAGGCAATCTGGGGCGTGGTATGACACCAGCCCGCAATCATTTCCATCAACTGCAATTCCAAATAGCGGTAATTGGCCAGGCGCTGCGAGTTCTCTCGAACCGTAAAGCGCCCACCAAATTCACGACGATCTACAACAGGCATATTAATCTCCTTTAGCGTTCCATCGAGATTTGTATCTCTTCGAAGCCTGAATCCAACGTCTGAAGACGTTGAATAAGAGGCTTTTAACGTTCAATCTGCACGGGTGTATCTTCAAACCTCACAACGTGACCATCCACCTTGCCGGTGTCCTTGAGCAAAAGGACGGCCACGTTAAGATGTTTATCTACAGCCATCGGTGCGCCATGCCACACGCCTTTGCCCAGCAGCACGCCCTGTCCCTCGCGAAGGCGGAAAACGCGGAAGCGATCCAGGTCTGGCAAGCGAGTTGGCTCCTCTGGGTAATCCGGCGGTCCCACGTACACCAGGCAATCGCCTCCCATAGGGATCAACAGCTCATCGCTGTGCATGTGGCGCTCGGCCCAGTTAAAACTCAATTCGGCGGGCTGTAAATCCAGGTAACCAATTGCGTAGTTCCTGTCACCACCGGCCATCACATGGTTTTCGCCCCACCACGTCCAGCCCGGGCCCTGGGCGTCTTGCGCGCGGGCCGGCTGCGTGATCACTTCTCCAAAGGGAGCGAACGATTCAACGGTCAGGTCTTCGATTTTGAGTTTCATCATCCCTCCACTACAGGTTTGTCAGATCGAATGTGAACATTCGATAAGGAACCAGCTTCGGTGCACCGGCCAAGCCCGAGCGGCGTTCGACTCGTTCGAGCAGGTTCACCAGTGTATTCGCAACGCGCAGCTCGAGGGTGTTCTCGCCGGGCTTCAACAAGTTCGTGACCTCCAGCTGATAGGGCTCCCAAAGTCGCACGCCTGCCGATTGTCCATTGACTAAGACCTCCAGCACATCATCATCCATCTGCGGTTCTACGAATACTCTTTGGTCTGCAAATGATTCAGGGAGTTGGAAGCGCTTTCGGTAGACAGCCCGGCCAGAAAAGTGAGGATAGCCCTGATCTGTCCATGAGCGGGGCTCAAGGGATTGGCAGGGCGCTGCGATTCTATATGTGCCATCGCCCTGAGGCGCGAGGCTGAAGTCACCGGTCAATTTCAACAGGTCGAGCAGCCCATCCGTAGGGTTCGTGACGACCAGGCGCAGCGCAATCAGATTCTGGCCTTTGCGCAGGTGCTGCGTAATATCGACCGCCTTCATCTGTCCATCCACCTGGCTGCGGACAGGAGTGGACTTGACTTGCTCACCGTTGACATAAAGTGACCATTCTGAGCCAGCAAAGCCATCCACGATCAGATTGACTTTGGGAGGCAGATAATCTGCTTCAAAGGAGATGCGAGACCAGACAGGGATCGGGTATGCTTCTGTTGGCTCGGCGGGGAGCTGGTACGACCAGGCACCAGGAACCATCGGCAGCCAACCCTCTGTGTCTGCGTCTGGCTTCGCGTAGGCACTCCGATCTCTACCTGTCGTTTCGTGTGTTGCGAGCCACTTTCCGATCACCAGGGCGTTATCGCCCTCAGGTTGGAATTCCCATTCGCCGTCCAGGGTCAGCGAAGCGGCAGGCTCTTCTGATTGGGCGGTCAGACGCTTTTGATTATCGTCCTTCGCAATTACCGCAAAGGCTTCATTCGCTCGGCCGAATCCACTAAGCTGATTGGCATCTATTGATTCGATGTTCAGGTTGGTGTCAATCACGCCCCAGCCGGAAACCGGCTTCACCAGGATAAAGGCGGAGCCAACTGGCGGCAGTTCCAGCTCGAAGCGGGTGCGACCCTCGACTACCTGTGAAGGAGCAATCAGCTTTTCGACACCTGTGGACGGATCCCAATGAACCGGCTGAGTTTCTCCTGAGAGGCTGATCTGCGCTTTCTGAACAGCATAGGTAGGATTGATGATGAAGTAAATGTCCTGTCCATCGTTCTGCCGGTGAAGATAGAACACTTCCCGGTTGTCGATCACAACATCGGGTTCAATAAGCTTCGAGAGGGCTTGTTCCAGCCCATCCGCAACGGCATTGCGTTCGGCGTTCACCTCGTCAGTGATTTCCTGGCGCTCGCCCTGTTGTGGGGCAAAGAAGTAACGACTGGTCCTCTCCTCCGATTCAATGACGAAGAACGGACTCTCCGTTTTCCCCGGTGTGTCGAGCTCCTGCTGAATACGCATGGGGAGTTGGCGGGAGAGTGCATAAGTTTGCAGGAAGGCGGTCTTCCCTCCTTCAGGGAGCTCCTGTTCCAGCACCTGAATGTCTATCTGCTTTTCGAAGTTCTGTTGTGTTTCGCCGGGATCGATGCCAAAGAGAGTGCGGAGGCGGTCTGAGATATCTACCAGCTCGGTGGCACCATCCGTGTTGGCAAACGCCTGATTGGGGAGGAAGATCATGCCCAACACGCGCCCACCCTGGGCTACAAACTTCTCCAACTGCTCAAGTGTGCTGAGCTTCAGGTGCGCCATGGGAGGAAGAACCAACAGCTCGTAGGCTTCGTCTCGAATGCGGATGGTACTGCCTTCCAATTCCGCAGTTGCCAGCATATCCTCGTCGAGATAATCGAAGTCATAGTGCAGCCGGAGCAGAAGATCGGTGAGAACATTGAAATCACGTTCGATGCGGTCACCGATGGCGTTATGGCTTTGCGGGGTGTAGGTGGCGAACATAGCGTTCATCGGCCAGAGCATGGCGACCTTGGCAATGTGCTTTCCACCCGAAAGCAGGTGACTGAGGCGGCTCATGTAATTGGAGAACTCGCCGTAATATCCCCACCACGGATACTGGTAGAACATGGAGGGCGGCCAGTCTCGTTTGCGCGGACCCTCGAGGGTGTAATGGAAACCGTGTGGATTGAGCAGATTGACGCCCAGCACATATTCCCAGTCGGCGATCCACTTCATACGCTGCATAGTGGCATCCATGAAGATGCCGCCAAATGATTCACACAGCAGGCGTGGGCTGCCCAGTTGGTGTGCGGCCGAGCTGCCGACCTTCATCGCCACGTGCTCATCGGGCCGGTCACGGTTGCCGATGATGGGGTAGAGGTGGTCCACGCCGATCACGTCCATGTGGGGGTAATGCTTGAAAATGTTACCTTCCACCCGGACCAATCGCCGCAGCCATTCTTCGTAAAGAAGGTGGCCGGTAAACAGCACGTTATGCTCCTGGCACCACTCATGGATCTGCTTGTAGAAAGCCTCGCTGTAGAAATCGGTCAGTGTGTTGTAGAAATCGTAGCGCACGCGGGCGCTGTCCGGGCGGATGTCGAAGAAGAGGTCGGGCAGACGCGGACGGAGGTTGTACCCGTTGCGCTCCTGGAAGCGGCGGAACATGTTCTTGGTCCACGGTACGACGGGGTTCTCGGCGCCGCTCAGGTAATAGTGCATGGCGGGTTCGTCGGTGTAAAAGCCGAGCATCTGGGATGACATCTTGCCGTCCACCACGCTGGCGTAGGGCTCATAACCCAGCTTTAGGAATTCAGCCGTCGATTCGGGGTTCATGGCATCGATATAGTAATCGGCGATTTTCTCGACGATATACATCAAGCGCCAGTTGCCCGCCGGAGCTTCCCAGGGGATCACATCGTGGAACGACAGGTTGGGCGTGAGATCGATCACCTCACCCGGTCCATCCATCCGTACCGCGAATGCAGCCACGGGTGTTGACTTTTCGAAATCGAGGTAGCGACTGTCTGCGCCGGTGAGATAGGTGAACCAGGGACCGCGCACGGTCATGTTGATACATTCGATGTAGCGCTGAGCCAGATCGGGGCGGGCTTGCAGGACGCGCTTATCCGCGGTGCCGCTCGGCCAGTTCATCTCATCGTAGATCCAGGTCTGCAGCCCGAGCTTCTCGGCCTCCTCGACGGCGAAGTGAATGCGATCGAGGTATATCTCACCAATGTAGGGCGTTTCCAGCCCATAGCGCCCGTGCAGGATAATGCCCGGCATGCCCTTCTCGCGGAACTCGCGGAGCTGGTAGCGCATCTCCTCCAGGTCCAGCTCACCGTTCAGAAACCAGAAAGGTAGGATGCCATATTCGCGCGGTGGCTTGTGGAATTGGTCCCGGTTTACCGGGATCTGAGGCCAGGGTTTTGGCTGCATGAATTGTGCTCCTTAGGTTTTTGCTAGAGTAGCATGACACTTATGTCGCGCTACAAAAAGATCTACTTAGTTCTCCATCACAATTGTCGACTTCACGAAGCCTTCCGGTTTTTCGTGAGCGGCTAAGAAAGCCTGATTGATGTCGCTCAGCTGGAAGCGGTGTGTCACCAGGTCCTCGAGCGTCAGTCGGCCGGAGGTCAGGAGTCGCATGCCGATGCGCATGCCGCGCAGGATGGTCGCTTCCTCACGGAAGTGAGCGTTCAGGATCTGGAAAGCCATCCAGTTCCAGTAGCCGAGGGGAATCTGGCGCGCCTCGCCTTGATGGTAGCCCACGATGACCACTTTTCCGCTCATGCGCGTCACGTCGCCCAGGAGATTGAGCGGCGCCTGGGCCCCAACAACCTCGAAGGCAACATCTGCTCCCTGGCCATCGGTCAGGGATTTGACCACTTCGGGAAGTGACTCTTTTGTGACGTTGACAACATGGGTCGCACCCAGACTCAAGGCACGCTCCAGAGCATCTTCCCGCGTGTCGGCAACGATCAAACGCCTCGGTCCCTGCATGGCTGCGAGTTTCTGAACGAGGTTGCCCATAAACCCGGCGCCGATGATGACCACATCATCACTCAAGGAGATGTTTGCCAGTTCGACAGTATTGACCGCGCAAGCCAGCGGCTCGGCCAGGGCCAGGTCCAATGGCAGGTCGCCAGCCGCGAAGCAGTACTTCGACTTGACGACGACATATTCGGCAAATCCTCGTCCTGGCGCCCAGACCGCGACCCGGTCACCCGGAGCCAGCCCTCGCACATCTTTCCCGACATCGGCCACAACGCCACTGACCTCATGTCCGGGATAGCGCGGATACATCTGCCCCCCGGCTTTGCCTTCCCACATATCCAGCTCGGAGGTGCAAACACCACAGGCCGCCACCTGGACGAGCACCTCGTCCGGGAGCAGCGCAGGGAGCTGTTCCTCTTGAAAGTGAAATTCCTTTGGAGCAGTTAAGACTGCAATTTTCATGAGTTTAGTTATTCCTTTTTCACAGTCAGGATACGAGCGCTCATAGGATTCAAATGAATGGAGCTTGTGCCCGTAAAGGGCACATCTTCATTATTCAACCTGTCAGTCAGACGGCCGGTCTCTGACAGGGCAGAGAATTCTTCTGTTAAGTTCAATGGCACCGAGGCTGCTTCTTCAGAGAAGTTCAACAGCACCAGCACCGGTTCTGCATTGCCTTCCAGATAACGGATGTATCCAAGAACCTGATCAGCCGGCTCCACGTCGAGCAACCGCCACTGGCGCGAGTGCAAACTGGGAATTTCCTTGCGCAGGGCGATCAACTTCTTATGATAGTCGCGCAGCCCCCGGTAGCGTTCTCTCCAGGAGATGAGACCTCCATCATAAGGTAGGAACCACTGACCGACCTCATCGGCGGTGTAGATACAGGGAATGCCCGGCAGGGTAAGCACAAGTGCGGTAGCGACCCGGGTCAGCTCCTCGCCGTGGGTGGTAATGAATCGAGTTCGAGTATCGTTGTTGTTGAGAAAGCGGAAGATCAATGCGTCGGGATGATAGCCTTCCGGCTTGTTGGTCAGCGCATCCTTCAATAGTTTGATCTGTTGAGCCGTATTGACTTTCTCGGCCTGGTCGCTCCAAAAGTGTCCCCACGCCCACTGACCCAGGTTCTCCGTCCAGTCATAGGCTGCATCAAATCCTTTGTCGAAGTTGTACGGATCGCGGGCGCTCGCTTCGGCTAGCAGGAGCAGGTCTGGCTTGATGCGTTTGAGCTCGCGGCGCCATTCGGGCCAGAAATCCGGGCGGCGTTGCTGGACCCCCCAGCAGGCATCCACGCGGAAGCCATCCACGTCGAACTCGCGTACCCAGTACGAAAAGGCTTCGAGCATCATCTTCCGCACCTCGGGACTCTCATAGTTCAAGTTGGGCAGGTGAGTCCAGTCGAAGTAGTAAGTATAGTTACCGTTCTCGTCGCGGTCGTAAAAGTCCCAGTACGGCGAGTCTTCGCCCTTTTCGAGAGTGTCCTTAAAGTAAGGATGCTCGTTCGATGTATGGTTGGGGACGAAATCCATCAGCACACGGATGCCGCGCTCGTGCGCCGCCTGGGTCATTGCCCTGAAATCTTCTTTCGTGCCGAAGCTCTCGCGCAGCTCAAAATAATCGATGACAGAGTAACCATAGTCATTCGTCTGGTTGATCGGCGCCAGCCACATGGCCGTAATGCCCAGGTCGGCCAGGTCATCTAATTTATCCTGGATGGCTCTGGCTCCCGGCGTTCCAAACAGACGCGGGATCACACCGTACACAATGGCTTCTTCGACCCAGGCCGGGTTCTCGTGATCGTAGTCAGGGATGCGCACTGTGCCATCCTGCACGACAACATAAGTGGTGCTCGTGTCCTCACGCCCCGCCTCGTCGATCACGCGCAACGAAAAGTAGTATTGTCCATCCACATGTGGAAGCTCCACCTCAATCCTTGCGCCACGGAGCTCTCCCCGGAACTCTTCCTGTTCCTGATTGGGGTCGGCTTGCCCTCTGGCGATGGCCGGGTTATCTGAGCGCGCTGACCAAATATATTCATGGATCGTCCGGTTCTCAACAGCATCTGGCAGACTCTTTCCACCCTCCAGAATCAGTAGTCCATGGGCGATGGAAGGGCTAATAATGTCAGTGGGCCGCTGCTGCAAACGGCCGGTGATGTTTACTTCGTTGGACAATTCTTCCTCCTCATCAAAATGCTGGCAAACTGCCCGCACCGAATTATTCCCTGGATGAATGGGGAT
>DATHTL010000238.1:0-25941 GCA_035463255.1 Anaerolineales bacterium
TGATCAGCTCATCAAAAGGCAGAGATGGTTGAAAACTGACCGTGGTGCGCGTATACAGTCCATCCAGGTTCATGGAGATGGAACCGTTGGAGGGGAGACGCAGCATGTTGTCGCGGTTTCCCCAGTATTTGATGAAGGCGATATTAGGACTCGCTTGAGCAGTGGCTGTGGTCACAGGGTGATAATACCACTAATGAATCTCAATACCTCATTTCATTGTGCTATGACGGCATCGTCATTCTCCCAATTCTTTCCACGCCCAGGCGACAGCTTCATCCAGGTTCATTTGTTGGCCTGCTTCATACGCGGAGGCGTAAGTCTCCTCGCCTAACACGGCGCGGGCATCCGTAACGTGCTTCTCGGTTTCTCTATTAAACAATGGAAATGTCTTTTTCTTAATATCAGGAACGGCTCCCTCGGCCGCACTTAACAAGCGCGCGAATCTTTCCCAGGAGCCTTGCGCTCCCAAGAATCGACCAATACTAATGATACATTCTGCTATATCCACCTTACTTCCAAGGGGTAATAACAACTGCAAACTTTCCGCAAAGAGTGATCGTGCCCTGCGATAGTTTTCTTGATAGCAGGCAATCATTCCAAGCGCTTGAAGTGAATAAGCTAAATATGCTTGAGTCCCCATTTTTCGACAGATTTCTATATCTTCTTCAAGTAGTGCTTCCGCCTCTTCATACTTCCCAAGGCGAATATACATCAGTCCTAAATATCTTAATATCCAAGATATCGTGATTTTACTCTTTACGGCTTTTTCGATTTGCAGGGCCTCCTGATACAATTCCATGGCTCGTTCATCTTCACCTAGTTTTTCAGCTAATCTTCCGATACCTATGAGCGCTACACCGAAACCTTCTTTATCCCCAATTTCTTTCGCGAGCAACAGACTTTCCTCATAAAATTTCTGGGCCTGCTCATAATTTTCCTGAGCTTCAGCAGTGCTTCCCAGGTTGAGAAGTACATGCCGGACACCCCATTTATTCCCTGCTTTTCTAAACAGCTCCCGACTCTCACCAAGCAATGCAAATGCTTGATCATAGTCGGAACGGGCTCGAGCTAAATGCGCTAGTGTGGTGATCGGAAACGCTGCGCTCTGATCGTCGCCTAATTGGCGAAATAAAACGATACTTGCATCACAAAATCTTTCAACGATTTGTTCTCCCAGGCTTAACCAAAATGCTAACCATCCCGCTCCGGAGAGCAATTTTGCTCTGACGAGAGTTTTTTCTTCGGGATTCATGGCAAGCATTTTATTCAACCATTCGTATCCTTCACTAGGATGACCATTTAGAACCCATGACTCCAAAAGCGCCGCTGTTAACTGCTGACCTTTCGAGATATCTTCTTGTAAAGACCATTCCAAAGCGGCGCGCAAGTTTTCGTGCTCATCTTCTAGTTTTTGTGACCATTCAATTTGTCCTGCGCCATAGAGTTCCGGTTCTGCCCTTTGTGCCAGCTTGAGAAAGTAATCCAGATGCCTGCCGCGAATTCGTTCGCCTTCGCCGCTCTCTGCAAGCTTCTCTCGTGCGTACTGACGAATCGTTTCAAGCAAATAGTATCTTGGCTCATAGATATGTTCGCGATCCACAGCCACCAGGGATTTGTCTACAAGGTGAGTTAACAAGTCGAGCATATTGGCGCTATCACAAATGAATTCAGCGGCATCGAGAGTCCAACCGCCAACGAACATGGAAAGGCTTCGCAACACCCTTCGCTCTTCTTCAGAGAGAAGCTTGTAACTCCAATCGATAGTGCCTCTCAAGGTCTGCTGTCGCGGCAAGGCAGTACGACTTCCGCCCGTAAGCAACCGGAATGTATCGTCCAGCCGCTCTTTGATTTGTTCCACTTTGAGCAACTTTACACGAGAGGCTGCTAGTTCAATTGCCAGAGCAATGCCCTCCAGCCGCTGGCAAATCTGTGCAATTGTTGATGCGTTGGTTTCGGTGAGAGCATATCCCGGCAAAATAGTTTTTGCTCGTTCCACAAAAAGCTGCACTGCTTCGGATTGTTCGATAATTCTTAATCCACTATTTGAGTCTGCAAGTGAGAGCGAGGGTACACGATAGGGGCTTTCACCTTCAATCCCAAGCGCTTCACGACTACTGGCAAGGAGCTTTATATTGCGGCAAGTATGCAGAAGCATCTCAGACAGCTGAGCACTGGCATTGATCAGATGTTCACAATTGTCTATTACCAATAACATCTTTTTGGCACGCAAGTAATCTGTGAGAACAGTTAAGGCATCAATTTTTCCTTGGGGCCTTATATCAAGTGCATTACAGACAGCTTGTGTGACAAGTGCTGGATCAGTTACAGGCGCGAGCTCCACCAGCCATATGCCGTTAGGATATTCATCAAGGATTTCTGATGCAACCTGAAGAGAGAGTCGTGTCTTTCCCACACCGCCAGAGCCTGTTAGCGTGACAAGACGATTTTTTTCCAGCATTTTCTTAACCTGCTCCACTTCATTTTCCCGTCCAATAACAGTCGTGAGTCGAACGGGTAGGTTGTTTGGTATTTCCTTGAGGGATTGAAGAGGTGGAAAATCCTGCTGTAAATCGGGCGTGACCACTTGCCAAAGGTGTTCGGGATGCGGCAATCCTTTGAGCCGATGTTCTTTTCTATCGAGAAGTGAAATGTCTTTGGGTAGTTCATTATGAAGCAGCTCTGCGCTGGTATTGGAAAGCAAGACTTGTCCGCCGTATGCAACCGACATGATCCGTTGAACTTTTGCCATCGTTAGGTAACCGCGATAATCATTCCCGTGTAATTCAGCAGATCCGGTATGTAACCCCATACGGACCTTAATAGTCGATTCACCCCACTCTTCCCGCTGCAATCCCTGTTGCGCCTCAACAGCAGCAATTAAGCCATCAGCAACAGTATGAAATGCCACACAAAATGCATCGCCGATAATTTGAAAGACAAAGCCGTGATTTGTTTCAAATGCTTCCCTCAAAATTGAATGATGTCGCTCGCGCAAAGATTCCCACCTATCAGGATGTTCCTGGGCGAGTTTGGTTGAACCTTCAATATCAGTGAAGAGGAAGGTAACTGTACCGGAGGGGATTGAACTCATAAATATCCTCCAGACTACTCGATGACTAAAGATGAAATTCCCTAAGTTTTATCAGATTTTCCCATTTTCCCAATACAAATATTGTTCATTTAGGATATTTGAAAAAAGTTTGCCCTCAAAACAACCCTTGCCGTTAGTTCAATCGTGTATGGAGTATAAGTACTTAGTGAAGGCGAGATTAGGATTGGCGATGGCAGTTGCAGTGGTCATGTATGGATAATACCACTAGAGTCTCCCTAAAGAGCAAGACTCGAGATCTGCAGTCTTATCCCAGCGGGGTCACACCCACCCTGTCGGGCGGTGCCAGGGAAGACCCACACCGAGCGGAGTGGAAACAAGCTTGCTAAGGCGGTTTCTATTTCTGATGCCCGGTTAAGAGGCGCGCTTGTATGGTTGGCTTGGAAAGTCCTATGCACTTGACTGGCGAGAATATATTCTCTAACCATTCATATAAGGGCCGGCTGCTTCCAAACATCCTGGACATCAGGAGGTTTATACCCGAGCGATTGCTAATTGCTTGTACTAGCTCGACTTATCTATCCAAGATTCTAAAGCGGCCCTGCTTGTCGTAGCGGGTCTCTATTATTTGAAAGAAATAGTTTAAGGGACTATACTTTGACTAGGTTATTGGTAAGAGATGGCCAGGCTCGAAGTCCGTTTGCTAGGAAGGTTTAGCTTAACCTATAAAAACAAACTGATTAATATTTCTTCGCGCCCTGCGCAATCGCTGTTTGCTTATTTGATTTTGAATGCTGGGACAGCCTATCGGCGGGAAAAACTGGCTGGAATGTTATGGCCCGATTTTTCAGAGGAAACAGCAAGAGATAACCTACGTCACGCGTTGTGGCGAGTACGTAAAGCCCTTGAAGGGGCTTCCGCTATTCGATTCTTACAGGCGAACGACCTGACAATCAGCTTCAACTTGACGGCAGATTATTGGTTAGATGCTGCCGAACTCAAGAAGTTAAATGAAAATGCATCGATAGACGAATTAATCGTGGTGCTTTCAAAGTACGACGGAGAATTACTCCCTGGCTTCTATGATGAATGGGTGCTCTTAGAACGTGAGCACTTGTATTCCATCTTTGAACATCATATAGCGAGGTTGATCTCGTTGTTGCAGGCAGAAAAACGCTGGCTGGATGTTTTGGACTGGGGCGAACGTTGGATCAAGCTAGGGCAAAAACCTGAGCTCGCTTATCGTGCCTTGATGACCGCCTATGCAGCCAACGGGGAGATGTCGAAAGTAGCGGCGACCTATGAGAGATGTGCCAAATCTCTGCGCGAATGGGGGATCGAACCCTCTGAGCAAACCGAGGCATTATTTAACGAGCTTAAATCAGGTACTCCCGCGCGGGCTCAGAGTGCAACTTCCAATCTTCCCTCCGGCATCGTTACATTTCTCCTTACTGACATTGAGGGAAGCACCCGGCTTTGGGAGCAGCACCCTAAAGCAATGCAAGCCATACTCGCCCGGCACGATAGCCTCTTGCGAAATATCATTGAAAGGCATGGCGGACATGTCATCAAGATGACGGGTGATGGTCTACATGCCGTCTTTGCTCATGCTGAAGAAAGTGTGACAGCAACCCTTGCCTGTCAGCAGGCCCTAATAAAAGAGAGTTGGGATGAACTTCCAAATTCTTTGCGGGTACGTATGGCTCTCCATACCGGCGAGTCCGAGATTCGAGATGGCGATTACTTCGGCACGACTGTTAACCGTACAGCGCGTTTGATGTCTATTGCTTCTGGCGGACAGATCCTAGTCTCCTCCGCGACCGCCGAGCTTGTACGTGATCATTTGCCGCCCAGCGCAATTCTACAGGATTTGGGTGAACATCGCCTAAGGGATATCGCCCGGCCACAGCATGTTTATCAACTCATCGGGCCTGATCTGCCAACAGGGTTTCTGCCTCTGCGTTCGCTAAATGAGATCGCAAATAACCTGATCTTTCCCCTCACCAGTTTCATTGGGCGCGAACATGAAATGGCGGAAGTAGCAAAGTTATTGGGAACGACTCGACTGCTTACTCTGATTGGTCCGGGCGGCACGGGAAAGACGCGGCTCTCGCTTGAGGTCGCGGCAGAGCTGCTGGATACATTTCCGGATGGCGCCTGGTTCGTGGAATTCGCTCCTCTCTCCGATCGGGCCCTGGTCCCACAAGCTGTGGCCTCTGTATGGCATTTACGTGAGCAACCGGGTCGCCCTTTGGTTGATACGCTGATAGATTATCTACGCGCGAAAACGCTATTGCTGATCTTAGATAACTGTGAACATCTTATCGATGCCTGCGCTCAACTTGTTACAGCATTGCTGAGTGCTTGCCCAAAGCTCAAGATATTGTCAAGCAGCCGGGAAGCGTTAGGCGTAGCTGGCGAGATTGCTTATCCTGTGCTATCGCTCTCTCTGCCTAATGCCTCCTCCCATTCCACCTCAGAAACCCTTCTCCAAAGTGAGGCGGCGCAGCTGTTTGTAGAGCGCGCTAGGGCAGTAGAACCCCACTTTGTGCTGACGACTCAAAATGTCGATGCTATAGCCCAAATCTGCTGGCGGCTCGATGGCATACCGCTCGCGCTGGAACTGGCTGCGGCGCGTGTCAGGCTATTGAGTGTTGATCAAATCCTGACGCGGCTCGACGACCGCTTCCGTTTGTTGAAGGATGGCAATCGTCAAGTCCTGCCTCGTCATCAAACCTTACGCGCCTTGATCGATTGGAGTTACGACTTGCTCAACCAGCCGGAGCGCCGCGCGCTGGCTTATCTTTCCGTTTTTGCTGGGGGCTGGACATTAGAAGCCGCTGAAGCTGTCCTGGGTCCCGATGGGCTTGATCTACTCTCCACTCTCGTGGACAAGTCGCTCGTCCTCGTCGAGGAAACAGCCAATGGTGAGAAACGCTACAATTTGTTGGAAACCATTCGCCAATATGCGCGCGAAAAGCTGATGGACTCGGGTGATTTATCGCTGGCTCGTGAACTCCATGTTGAGTACTATCATCGTCTTGCGCAGGAATGTGAATCGAAGCTCGAAGGCTCGCAGATGGTTCAGTCCCTGAATCAGTTGGAACCAGAACTTGATAATTTCCGCGCCGCGTTGGAATGGACAATCGAGCGTACTCCAGAAATTGCCTTGCAAATCGTTGCCAGCCTGACCTACTTTTGGCGCGGACGTGGCCATATCACGGAGGCACGTCGATGGTTGAGTGATGCCCTCTCCAAATTAGATGCATTGCCCCCCAGAGACAATTCGCGTGAACAATTGACATTGAAAGCCAAAGCACTCTGGTCCAGCGGGACTCTGGCATTTGGACAAGGGGAACTTATTGCTGCTCATTCAGCGCTGGCAGAAAGCGCTAGGCTGGCGCGCGCAGTAGGCGCGCAGAAAACTCTATTACACGCGCTTAATATGTTGGCATACGCGGCAACATGGATAGGTGATGGGGCGACCGCAGACGCTGCTATTGAAGAAGGATTGAAGCTTGCCCGAGACATGAACTACAAATTAGGCATAGGTGTGATGTTGAGTGTACAGGCGAACTATGCTGCAGAAATACAGCATGACTTTGCCGCCGCACGAGAATACGCCCAGCAAAGTGCGACGATTTTGCGAGAAGTGGGTAATCCCTTTTTCATAGCGATACATGTTTTAGGCATCGCATTTGTAACTTTAGTTCAAGGTAACCATATGGAGGCCCGAGCTCACTTTGAGGAAAGCGAGAGGCTATTTCGTGAATTGGATGATAAGCATATGGCTCTGGGGGTGCAAAGCGAGCGAGCACATATCGAGCGGAGACTTGGACACTATCCTGAAGCCACAGCGATTTACCATGAAAATATCCTCGCCTGGCAAGAACTTGGCCATCGAGTTTCGCTGGCACACGAGTTCGAGTGTCTGGCCTTCATTGCCCTTGCTCAATCTCAAATTCAGAGAGCGGCCCGTTTACTAGGAGCTGCCGAGATTCTACGTGAGAGTCTCAATTCTCCCATGACAGCTCTAGAACGCATTGAATATGATCAAAATGTTGCAGCGTTACGCTCGCAGCTAGATGAGTCTGACCTTGCAAAGGCTTGGACATCTGGACGAAGTATGACATTAGAACAGGTTGTGGAATTCGCTATGGAAGAAAGCGGCGAATAGAACAAACGTGAGATCAGGGGGAGCTTCAGCCAATAGCAATTACGGAAAAAAATAAAAAGACGCTCATTCATGCTAAAAACACGCTAAGGGACGCGGCGTGCGTAAACTGACGTCATAGATTGGGAGCACAGCATTCACCCAATCAAGGAGACCGAAATGTTTACGAATCGTTTATTCCATCCATGGATCGTTGTTGCCATAATGTTGATCGCCGCCTGTACCCCGGCTGCGTCCGCGAATCCCGCTGACCGCTTTGCGGGGACATGGTCAGGAACGATGAGTTTCACTGACGAAGCAAACCGCAAAGAGGACATCATTGTGAGCATTCCCTCCGGTTGCACGGATGGAAACGTTTGTGGCAATCTGAGTAATACGGCTGTCCAGTGTACCTGGGAAATGACCCTGGGATCCGTCAAGGGAGATGTCTTTGAATACAAGTTCTCAAAAACTCTGCGCGGGGAATGCCTAGCATTCGGCGGTGGCACGTTGACGATGCAATCAGATGGCACACTCATGCGTCAACACAAAACCCCGAATTTTACGACTAGTGGCATGTTAACACCGATGCATCTCCCCGCAGGCCTCGAGAGTTCGGGCATGGCGTGCGAGTCGCCTGTTGATTGTAGATGAGTACGTCGATGTGTCGTTGATGGAGATCGCTAGCTGCCGTACCGGATGCATCACAAAGTCGGCCACGCAGCAATGGGACGTACCTGCTCGCTTAGTCTAATAATTTTGGAGCAAGCAACCCCCCAGCGGATATGCTAATTCATTCGATTTTTTCTCGCTGAACATGTCAGCATGCCCCATCTGAACTTTAGGTGGGGCATGCTATTATTCAACTTTAATGCTTTCCCAGCCAGATATTATTTCCGAAGGGGCAAAAATCGGGTGGTCAATACAGTGTAAGTTAATTTTGTGCTGATGCGGTCTGCTCTCCCCGAGTTGCCTGGGTAAAAATTTGCTTACTAAGGGTAGTTCGCCAACACAAACCTTGCCGTGAGTTCAATCGAGTTTCTCTTCTGAATCTATTGTGAAGGCAATATTAGCAGATGCTTGGGCGGTTACTGTGGTCATAGAGTGATGATATCACTGTTACTAATCGAATGTAGTTTATGAACTTGTAGATGTTTCGAGTGCATAATCAATCGCCTGCTCCATCGTCATGGCGCGGCCTTTCGCGGTGAGCGCTTCGAATACTGTCTCTCCAAGTTGATTAAGGGCGATGTGTACGTGCCAGTCAAATTCAGCATGGTCGAATGGCACAACTCGATACTCCATCAGATCGCAAAGCGCCAAAGCTGCTCCATATAACTTTGCAGCTCGTTTCGGGTGGTTTAATCCTGCTGCTATCGCAGCGGAAGCCAATAGAAAATCACATGCACGAATATGCTCATCCAGCTGCCAGGCAGTTTTGAAATAGTCAATAAAGTGTTGGTTTGCTACGCGGTAATCCTTATGATGAAGGGCAACCATTCCCAAGCCATACAAACTGAGGCTTTCCGTATCTTGGCGATGCTCACGACTGATCGCAAGGCTTTCCTCATAATAATGCGTTGCCTGTTCATAATGATCCTGATAACGCTGAAGGTCGCCCAAATTGCCCAACCCGACTACGACACCTTGCATAAATTGAATACTGGTGTCAATTTTTAATTGCTGGTTTAGAAAGTAATACGCTTTCTCATAACTTCTGCGTCTGAGGAAGAAGTAGCCTAGAACCTGGACTTGACCGAGGATTTCCCAGAAATGACCCAATTTTTGGTACGAATCGAGTTCCCCCGGATCCAATAAAAGGATAGCCATCGCCGGATTCTGTTCATCCACGAACCAATTCAGATTAACAATATCAACAGCGATACTCCATTTTTCCCCATTTTTTCTATACATTTTCTGGCTCTGTTCGTAAAAAGACCTTGCCTTTTGACGGTCTCCTCCGCTGGACAGGGCAATGATACCGAGGATGCAGAGTGCTTCCGCTAATCCGCGCTCACCGTCGATATCCAGGCCCGACCAGACAGCGTGACTCTCCTCTAAAACAGATTGTGCTGCGTCAAAGCCGCCCGAAAGCCAATACATCAATCCGATGTAATTAAGCAACCCAGCATACAGCTCAGGATAACCTTCAAGGTCTGGCAAAGTGCGTACTTTATCCAACCAGGTATACATTTCACCAAAATGCTCTCGTTCCATCCATGCCCAACACAATGCATTTAACAGGCGCAGGGCTGTTTCCGTTTTCTGAGCATATATACACCATTCGAGCGCAGATCGAAAATTATCATGATCTACGCCAAGGCGTCTCAACCAATCCTGTTGATGGAGACCCGGAATTTTCCCGTCTGCTTGTTCAGCAATATCGAGGAAATAAGCCAGATGCCAATCGCGGACTTCGCCTTCCTCGCCTCCCGGATATAAGTGATCCATTGCGAACTGTCGGATGGTGACAAGCATGTGGAAACGGGGCTTGCCGCGAACGTCGAGTGTGCGCTGTAATAGGCTCTTATCTAAGAGTAAAGCAATAAGATCCGACACAGGTTTGTTTGTGCCTTGAGAAAAAACCGCCTCTGCTGCCTCAAGCGTGAAACCGCCTGAAAAGACCGAAAGACGCACAAACAACGTTTGTTCATCAGGGGACAGCAGGTTGTAACTCCAGGTGATTGCGTTGTGCAACGTCTTCTGGCGGGCGGGAACGGCCCGCATGCCATCTGCAAACAGCACAAACTGGTTATGGAGTTTTGCCAGCAATGCCTGCGGGGACATCACACGGATGCGCGCAGCAATCAGTTCAATGGCGAGCGGTAAACCATCCAGTTTCGTGCAAATGGCGGCGACCGTAGAAAGATTATCGGTATCAAGCACAAAGTCAGATCGCGCGGCGCGAGCGCGCTCGGCAAACAAAGTCAGGGCTGTATATTGTGATACCTCTTCCGGACTCAGGGAATGGAGCTGTGTTTGGGCCGGGATCCCCAGCGTGGGCACGGGATACAGCCATTCGCCAGGCACGCGCAGGACTTCACGGCTGGTGGTGAGAATCTTTAAGCGAGGGCAAGCCGAGAGGAGATCAGATATGAGTAGAGCTGCACCTTCAATAATGTGCTCAAGGTTGTCCAGCACTAGCAGCAACTGTTTTCCACCGATGTCAGTTTTAAGCCGCTCCAGTGGTGTATTAAGCTTGACCTCTACAAAACCAAGTGCTTGTGCAACCGTGAGCGAGATCAGAGCTGGGTCGCTGATGGGAGCCAGCGGGACAAAGAAAACGCCATCCGAAAAATCGAACAGAGAGACATGAGCCACTTCCAGCCCCAGACGTGTTTTGCCAATACCGGGTGGACCACTTAACGTGAGGAGGCGGATGTCTGCACGATGCAAATACTCGCGGATAGCCAGGGTTTCCTGCTCGCGGCCGACCAAGGAGGTGGTCGGTGCGGGCAAATTCGAGCGAGATTTTGACGGCGTAACCCAGGGCGCGCCATCCACACCTCTTGTGGGGGGAGGTCGCCCGTTCCCCCGGGCGAAACGTAGGAATGCAGTTTGTTCTTCTTCGGGGATGTTGAAGATTTTCGAGAGCTGCTCAACGATCTGCGTGGAGGGATGGCGTTGTTCTGATTCGATTTTCCGCAGGGTAATAGTAGCGCAGCCAATCTGTTGGGCCAGCTGTGTCTGTGTCAGTCCCCGGGCGCTGCGCTGACGCTTAAGCCATTCTCCGAACGAAACTTCGTCCAATAATTTGCTCACTCCAAAATGTATCGCTGTTTGTATCGCTCAGCGATACCCGGACATAGGTGAGAACATGTAAAGTGAGGATGTCAATCCAAGTATACCATTTGGATACTCTGGTCATTCTTCGTAATCCAATTTTAGCGAAAGAGGACATCTATGGATAGAAAATCTTTATTGATCATACTTGTACTTCTCGTGATTAGTGCCTGTGCGCCATCGGGATCCACTAATCCTGCCGACCGTTTTGCCGGTACCTGGTCAGGGACCATGAGCTTTACGGACGATGCCAATCGTAAGGAAGACATCATTGTTACGATCCCGACCGGTTGCACGGAAGGAGGCGTTTGTGGCGACCTGAATAACACAACTGTGAGTTGCGCATGGGAAATGACTTTAGGCAAGATCAATGGTGATGTTTTCGAGTATACGTTTTCGAAGACCATGAGCGGCGAATGCCCTGCCCTTGGCGGTGGCACATTGACCTTGCAATCAGACGGCACACTCACCCGTGAGCATAAGACGCCAGATTTTACAGCCAGCGGAGTATTAAGGAAGGAGTAAAAACCCTCTCTCAAAAACAAAGATTCCACCGATTACCGTGGTTTCTATCACACACAACATATTATGGAAAGGAAATTAACGATGAAAAAGATTTTTGTATCCACTCTGACTGTCCTGCTGCTCGTGCTCGCCTTGGCAACCGCCACACTTGCGGCCGCGGGCCAAAGGGAACTGCTCCTGAAGGGCTCCCTACAGGCGACAGAGACTCAACAGGGCGCCCCCCCGAGCATCCTTGTAAACGTAAGCGGTTCCGGGAATGCCACGCAACTGGGCCTGTTCACGATCAGCAGCCAGGTGGAACTCACCGTTCCAGCCCTTTCCAGTACTACCTCTGCTGTGCTGGTAGCGGCTGACGAATCCACTCTGCTCGCGAAAGGAAACGGGCAGGGGACCGTCATAACACCCCCGCTCATTGTTTCGATCGTAGAAACCTACACCATCACGGGCGGCACAGGACGGTTCGAGGGCGCTAGCGGAAGCTTTACGGTAGAGCGCGTGCTGAACCGGGCAACGGGCATTTCCTCCGGAACCATCAATGGCACTATCTTTCTGCCATAGCAAATCAAATAGCAACCTGCACCGGGGCAGGGGATTTATCCCGGTGCAGGTTGTCAGGGGGCAAAAATCCTAGTGTCTGTGTACCGCGCTGTATGTCTTATTCATAAAGTTAGTGTAAGAAATCGTTCACGTAATAAGGAGTTCCCCATGGGATCCAATATCGGTTCTCTACAATCTGGCATCAAAGAGGAATTGGCGACTAATCCTCGTCTCTCAGGTATTTCGCAGAAGATCGCGATTGTTCTTTGGGGTCTGGTTACCCTCACCAGCTTACTCTCGCTTG
The DNA here is from genome assembly GCA_035463255.1 of Anaerolineales bacterium. Taxonomy (GTDB): domain Bacteria; phylum Chloroflexota; class Anaerolineae; order Anaerolineales; family Villigracilaceae; genus Defluviilinea. The sequence continues at coordinate 12,352 of DATHTL010000238.1, forward strand.
CATTCAGTATCTATAGGTTGAACCTATGGGATCGTATACCAGCCAGCGAGACCATCCGCTACTTTCCCGATATGACACCCGAAGGCATTCAAGCCCATGCGAACTGGCAGAATACAATCCTTGAGAGGGGCTTATCGTTATCGGGATATGCTTCCATATTTACACTGGCACGGGTCATTGGCGGCTTGTCACTATTTGTGGTTGCGTTCCTGCTCATCCGCCACTATAGTGACCATTTGATGGCTGTGCTCATGGCTACCGTTCTATCTGTGTTTGCCGCGGCAGGCATCTGGAACAATACTCTTTTTGGTTGGGCTGTGCCCTTTGCTCCATGGTTAAGTTTTCCCGTCCAGGTGCTTGGCTGGCTGCTGTGGTGTGCGGCAATTGTGATCTATACGTTTCCAGATGGCAAATTCACACCGCGCTGGACGCGTTGGCTGGCAATCTTGCTCCTTCCCCTGACGTTTCTGATTGCCTTCAACATAGACATTGTCTTGAACCCCAATAACTGGCCAGGCCCGCTCTATCTTGTGCCGAATATCCTCTTTGTCGGTGCAGGGCTTTATTCAGTGATCTACCGCTACCGGCACACGGTGGACTTCGAGCAAAAGCAGGCAATGCGGTGGTACGTGTGGGGAATCTCTTCCCTGGTGAGCGTCTATTTCATTAATTTGCTGCTGACGGATGTATATTATTGGATTGCGGGTCAACCCCTGTTCCAAAGCACCAACGCTGGTCTGACCTATGTCCTTCTCAATGAACCGATCTGGTTTGCCTGTGAAGCCTTCTTTGCGGCGAGTCTAGCTTACTCGATTTTTCGGGAACGACTTCTAAAAGAGAAGATGGAGTCATCCCGCTAGGCAAGTGAGATATCTCTACGACTTCACCCTCTTTTTTAAGAGAGTGCTAATCAGGTCCATTGGGCCGTGTCAGTTTGACCGAGCAGTCTGGAAGGGACATCTTGATACCGGTAAAACGAATCCAAACTGGTGAAACTTCTCTATACAAGCAACTGAGACTGGTCTCCTTGAAGGAGACTCCTTACGCTTTTGACACTACCTGCGATTCAGACTTACAATGCAGTGATGAAATGTGGCATACAAGAGTAAATAGAACTTCCCAAGGAAGAGACGAAGCAGTTTTTCTCGCCTTTTCTGATCACTTTCCAATTGGCATCATCGCGGCTTTAGTCCGTATAAAGGATCAGACCGATACCGGTGAGCTTATGCAGGTATGGGTTAGCCCTGAGCACAGAAGAACAGATGTTGCATGGGCTTTGATGGATTCCATCGTTAGGTGGGTGCAGGAAAACAACTTTCATAAAATCGTAGCTGGGTCACCCCGGCACAAAAACGCCGTGGCGGAGCCAACCGATAGGAGTCGCCGTGTTTCAAAAAGTTTTCTAGGCTGATTCCATCAAAGCGGAGTGACCTCATCCCACCAGTAGCCACTCCTGAATTCAAGAGACTATATGACACGTATCCAATTTGGCTTCACTATGCCTTACGGCGCGGGTACTCGCGCACAGCGTCCAATATTCGTCCAAAACCTCGACCGCGCTTTGGATCTGGTCGCTGGACACTTCGACTCTGCCTGGAGCATCGATCACCTTCTGCCCGACGCTGCTGACCAGCTTGAAGGGTTTACTTTACTGACATATATGGCTGCCCGGCACCCGCAACTCACCTTTGGTCATGCCGTGCTCTGCCAATCATTCCGCAACCCCGCTCTCCTCGCCCAGATGGGCGCCACGCTCCACTTTCTAAGTGGTGGACGGTTCATTCTCGGTATCGGCGCAGGGAGTAGCCATGGTGCGGACGAACACCGCGCCTACGGCTACGACTTTCCACCGGGACCGGTGCGCGTGGAGCAACTCGAAGAGACACTCCAAATTATCCGGGCGTTATGGACTCAAGAGCAGGCAACCTTCGTAGGACGACACTATCGTATCCGCGACGCTCGCTGCGAGCCGAAGCCCAACCCGATGCCGTTGATCATGGTTGGCGCCTTTGGGTCGAAGATGCTGCATGTCACGGCGAAGTATGCGGATTGGTGGAATGTGTCATCCACCGGGGTTGAAGGCTACCAACGTCTTGTCGAGGAGTGCGAGCGTGCCTGCGCCGATGTAGGCCGTGATCCCGGAACCTTGCGGCGCTCATGGTGTGGTGGGTGTGCCTGCGCACCGACACAGGGAGAAGCGGAGCGCTTCGCCGGGGATCTCTACAGAGCTAACAATACCGATGATGATTTTGGCTTTGTCGGTACCCCGCAGCAACTAGTGGAACAGATGCGTGCCTTCGTCGAACTGGGAATTGATTATTTCATGCTCGACTGTGGTGGGTTCCCCAACCTGACAACCTTAGAACTTCTCGCCAACGAGGTGCTACCCGCATTGAACGCGTAACGGATGAATATGCCGTTTCCTGGCTACAGTGCCTACAAGGCTTGTACCGGCTAGAAATATGATCATTCCATAATCACTGCCATATCATCGCCTTGCTGGACCGCCCAAGCTTCGCCTAATAAAGCGTTCATTAAGTACGCAGACGGAATGCGCGGTTGAGTTGGCGGTGACATCTGTCGTCCACGCTTTGAAAGATGCTGTAAAGACTGAAATTAAAAGAGCTTCCATCCTGTCTAAACCATAATGGAATTACCCCCCCCGTTTTGCAGTCAGAAGAGAGCTCGTTCATCCGTGATTAGGAGTAGAAAAGATGGCTAACCTGACACATCCACCTGTACGGCCCTGGCAAGTTCTGCTGTTAGGCGGACCGTCCGGGAGCGGAAAAACGGCGGTTAGTTATCGCCTGGCTCAATATTTCCAGATTGGAATTACGGAAATCGATGATTTCCAGGTGTTGCTTGAACGGATGACCACCCCGGAGCAACAGCCAATCCTCCACTTTTGGCGCACGCACCCAGCACCCGACCAACTTTCTGCAACGGAGATCATGGAACAGGGGCTTGCAGTTGGTCAGGTGATGGCAGTGGGACTCGAAGCCGTGATTGCCAATCATCTTGAGTCTGGGACGCCGATTGTCTTAGAGGGAGACTTTATTCATCCGTCTCTCGCTGCGCAAAAGAGCTTCGCTGGTCTAGCGAATGACGGGCGCGTACGTGCGATTTTTCTGTATGAAGCGGATGAGCGGCAACTGCTCACAAACTTCTTGCAGCGCGAGCCGGATAGCGGCCCGCAGAGCACCCGTGCGCGGGTGAGTTGGCTGTATGGGCAGTGGCTCAAACAGGAAGCAGAGCGGTATGGACTGCCAGCGTTACCGGCACGTCCGTGGGACACGCTCTTTGAGCGAATCATCGCAGCGCTATCCTAGCCGACAGAAAAAATTCTATCTGCTAAACTCCCCTACCCCATAATTACCTTAGCCGTTAGTTCAATCGAGCTTTCTGAATTGACATGTAAAGGACGCAAGATCGGGATTTTGCTCTTCAGTTATCTATTGATTTGCTAAATACTGGGGAAACACTTGGGCAAGAAGTCCATCCGCTAAGGTTTTCTGCCCCAAAATCACCCTAGCTGTTAGTTCAATCGAGTTTCTCTTCTGATAGCTTGATGAAAGCGATATTCGGCGCGGCTTGGGCGGTGGCTGTGGTCATAGGGTGATGATACCACTTCGGCGATTGCTTTTTTGCTGGTGAGCAAAAATTCCACCACGTATTTCTTCTTGAATTCTCATAAAAAGACCCTTGACTTGGAGTCAACTCCAAGTGATAGACTCCCTTTTGAGGTGAATTATGAAGATTGCAGAAGTCAGTGAACAATACGACATTTCAACGGATACACTTCGCTATTATGAGCGCATCGGCCTCATCCCGCCAGTCAATCGAAAAGAAAGCGGCATTCGAGATTACAACGAGCTGGATCTGAGGCGAGTTGAATTCATCAAGTGCATGAGGAGTGCGGGTCTACCTATGGAAGTGCTGATCGAGTATGTGGGATTGGTCCAGCAGGGCGACAAGACAATTGAATCCAGAAAAGAAATCCTGGTCAAACAGCGGGAACTTCTTTTGGCCAGAATGAAGGAAATGCAAAAAACGCTGGATATCCTGGATCACAAAATCGAAGTCTATGAAAACGCTGTTTTGAAAAAAGAGAAGGGGATTGTTCAAACAGGGGAACCGGAAGTTCTCGAGTAACGAAAAAACAGGAGTTCTAAAAATGGAAAAACGAAAACTTGGGAACAGCGGCCTGGAAGTTTCGGCTCTCGGGCTTGGCTGTATGAGAATGAGCTTTGGCGATAGGCCGGCCGACAAACAGGAGATGATCGGACTTCTGCACGCAGCGGTGGAACGCGGCATCACGTTCTTCGATACGGCGGAGGTATACGGCCCGTTTACGAACGAGGAACTGGTGGGCGAAGCGCTTGCGCTGTTTCGCGGGCAGGTGGTGATCGCCACCAAGTTCGGGTTCAAACACGATCCCAACAAGGGACCCAATCCGACGTTTGGCCTGGATAGTCGACCAGAGCAAATCAAACAGGTCGCCGAGGCTTCGCTCAAGCGCCTGCGAGTTGAGTCCATCGACCTGTTTTACCAGCACCGTCCCGACCCGAACGTGCCCATCGAGGATGTGGCCGGAGCCGTCAAGGATCTCATCCAGGCAGGCAAGGTCAAGCACTTCGGGCTTTCCGAAGCAGATGCCGACACCATCCGCCGCGCCCATGAGGTGCAGCCGGTCACTGCCTTGCAAAGCGAATATTCGATCTGGTGGAGAACGATCGAAGATACCGTCCTGCCGACCTGCGAGGAACTTGGCATCGGTCTTGTGCCTTACAGTCCGCTGGGACGGGGGTACCTGACGGGCAAGATAGACGAGAGCACCACCTATGATCCCACCGATATCCGCAGCCGCAACCCCCGCTTTACGCCCGAGGCGATCCGAGCAAACCGGGTTGTGGTGGATCTGTTGGAGAGAATCGCGGCACAAAAGGGAGCCACTCCGGCGCAGATCGCGCTTGCCTGGCTTCTGGTGCAAAAGCCCTGGATCGTGCCCATCCCGGGCTCGCGTAAGCTCGAGCGCCTGGAGGAGAATATCGGAGCGGTTGCCGTCGAATTAATGTCAGAGGATCTCCGTGAAATCGAGAATGCCATGTCAGAGATCACGGTGGTCGGCAACCGATATTAGGCTGGTGTGTTCCACTAAGGTGTGATTGCCGACCTGTGTCACAGCATAAATAAGGTTTCATAGGGAATCAATTTATGAAACATGTAGTACTGAATAGCGGTTTGGAAATGCCCATTCTGGGATTTGGTATTTTTCAGGTCATGAGTGATGAAATTTGTAAACGGAGCGTCTCTGAAGCAATCAAAATTTTTGAATTTGATATCCGGAAGGAGATAAATTATGCAAGGAGCTATGCTTTACGGACCCGGCGACGTGCGCGTCGAGGAGCGCCCCGACCCGACGATCGTCGAACCGACGGACGCCGTCCTGCGGATCTCGGCAGCCTGCGTGTGCGGGTCTGACCTGTGGCCTTATCGCGGCATCGCGCCGATCACCGAGCCAACGCCAATGGGTCATGAATATGTCGGCATCGTGGAGGAAGTCGGAAGCGAGGTCGAGCACATCAAGCCTGGCCAGTTCGTCGTCGGCTCGTTCTGGGCTTCAGACAACACCTGCCCCATCTGTCAGGCGGGATATCAGAGCCGCTGCGTAGACGCCCGCCCCATGGGGGCCGAGGGTGCACAGGCGGGTTGGATGCGCGTCCCGCTGGCGGACGGCACGCTGGTCGCTACGCCGGAGCTTCCGCCGGATGACCTTGTCCCGAGCCTGCTGTCGGCCTCCGACGTACTCGGGACCGGCTGGTTTGGCGCCGACGCGGCCGCGGTGGGCCCCGGAAAGATGGTCGCCGTTGTCGGCGACGGCGCAGTGGGACTCTGCGCGGTGCTCGCGGCTAAGCAGATGGGTGCCGAGCGCATCATCGCGATGAGCCGCCACGAGGATCGACAGAAGCTGGCGCTGGAGTTCGGCGCAACCGACCTTGTCACCGAGCGCGGCGATGAAGGCGTGGCGAAGATCAAGGAACTCACCGATGGGCTCGGCGCCCACTCGGTCATCGAGGCGGTCGGGACTGAGGAGTCGATGATGCAGGCCATCCAGTCCACCCGCGCTGGCGGGCATGTCGGCTTCGTCGGGGTCTTCCACGACCTGCAACTGCCCGCTATGGATTTGTTCTGGTCTACCGTCCATCTACACGGTGGTCCCGCCCCGGTGCGACGCTTCCTGCCCGAACTGATCGACCTGATCTGGAGCCGAAAGATCAACCCCGGCAAAGTCTTCGACCTGACCCTGCCCCTGGAACAGGTGGCAGAGGGCTACCGCGCGATGGATGAACGCCGCGCGATCAAGGCGCTGCTGCGCCCGTGAGGTGAGAACCCATGACTACATGGACGAGCGATGAACTGAACAAGATTGGAAGAGCAGAAGAACTACAGATCGCGTCCCTGCGGCGCGACGGCAGGCTGCGAAAGCCGCAGCCGATCTGGGTCGTTCGCATCGGCGATGACCTCTACGTCCGGTCTATGAACGGGCGTACGGCTGCCTGGTTCCGCGGTGTAGAGGAACGTCACGAAGGCCACATCCGCGCGGGAGGCATCGACAAAGACGTTACTTTCGTGGAAGAGTCCGCATCCGAGGTCAACGATCAGATCGACCGCGCGTACGGCGCGAAGTACGGCCGCTACGCTGCAAGCATCATCAGCCATATGACGAGCTCTGGGCCGCGATCCGCGACCATCAAACTCGTGCCGCGCTAAACAAGTTCATATAGCTGAACTGGTTAGGAATCACGCAATAGTGGCATGGCAAAGCGAATAGAGGGATGGTCTTCTTATAAAATGCTAACACAGCCAGGCAGAGTTTTGTGTCTATAATCCTGGCTATTCCTTGTCCTGAACGATTTAGAGTTAGGAGTCAATGTATTATGAGTTTTTCCCCGGCATCTATCCTGGCGCCAACCAGTCTCGCCCCCGATTTCACGCTTCCCAGCACAATCAATAGTCCAATCCGTCTCAGCGACTTAAGAGGGAAACCCGTGATCCTCGTCTTCTATCCTGAAGATTTCACCCCGGTTTGCGGCGACCAATTGACTTTGTATAACGAACTGTTGTGGCTGTTTGCGGAATTCGACGCTCAAATCCTCGGTATTTCCGGGGATAGCCTCGAATCGCACCTGGCATTTTCGGCGGATCGCAAGCTTGACTTTCCCTTACTGGCTGACTCGGATCCGTTGGGTGAGGTCGCCCGTCGTTATGGTGTTTTCGACGAAGAAAGCCAGACCTGTGAGCGAGCCTTGTTTGTCATTGATCGTACGGGTCGCATCGCCTGGAGCTACTTATCGCCGCGCAATGTGGACCCGGGTGCAGATGGTATTCTAAGGGCTTTGGAAAGTCTGCCCGCCTAGCGCGGCAGAGGAGGTCTCATGGAGCTAGAAACTGTACACAGGCTGACAATGCCTGTTAGTGAACGCGATCACGTCAAACGCTCGCTGGATGCGCCTGTGGTGCTGGTGGAATATGGGGATTACGAATGCCCGCATTGCCAGGAAGTCTATCCCATCCTACGTGAATTGAAGGAACGCATGGGAGATCGCGTTTCCTACGTATACCGCCATTTCCCGATCAGCAGGCAGCATCCGAATGCACAGCTGGCTGCCGAGGCTGCGGAGGCCGCCGCCGCCCAGGGAAAGTTTTGGGAGATGCATCACAGACTTTTCACACACCAGAATGAGCTGGGATTTGACGATCTCTTGCGCCACGCTCGTGCAATCGGCCTGGACACAGATCGCTTCCGGCGCGAGCTTGAAGAACACACCTACGCAGACCGCGTGCGCGAAGATTTCATGAGCGGCGTCCGCAGTGGTGTAAACGGGACACCCACTTTCTATATTAATGGGACCCGCTATGACGGCGCCTGGGATTTCGAATCGCTCCTGGATGCGATCGAAAAACCGCTGGGAGTCCAGATCAGCTTGTTGGCGCAGGAGTTTACCCGCCTGGCCGCTTCGGGTGGTATTGTCCTCCTGTTGGCGACGATCATCGCCATGCTCTGGGCCAATTCCCCCTGGGCAGAGACCTATATTCAGCTATGGGAAACCGAACTGGGCTTCGACCTGGGCCCGTTGCATCTGAGCAGGCATTTACTGGAATGGGTCAATGATGGTTTGATGGTGATCTTTTTCTTTGTGGTGTCCCTGGAGATTAAACGCGAGATCCAGGCCGGGGAGTTGGCGAGTCCACGCCAGGCTGCCTTACCTATTATGGCAGCTCTCGGCGGCATACTAGTTCCGGCGATTTTTTATACCTTATTCAATATTGGAAATCCTCAAGCGATGCGGGGTTGGGGTATTTCCATAGCAACCGATACCGCCTTTACTCTAGCCATTCTGACGATGTTGGGCAGCCGTGCGCCATTATCTCTCAAGGTCTTCTTCACCGCCCTGGCCATTGCCGACGATATCGGTGGGATCCTGGTGATCGGACTGTTCTATTCGGAAGGGATTTCCTGGCTTGCACTGGGAATAGCCGCCCTCTTTCTGATTGCCCTGGGTGGTTTGAACTGGGCGCGGGTCTACAATCCATTACCTTACGCCATTCTGGGGATCGGGCTCTGGTTGGCTTTTCTCCAATCGGGCGTTCATCCTACAATTGCCAGCGTGCTGCTGGCGATCACCATCCCTACGCGCCGTCCGCCCAACACGCGCCCATTATTAGCACAGGTGAAAACCGTTGTCGAGCAATATGAGATCGCTTCGGAAGAAGAATACATTCAACAACCTGCGCTCGTCCAAACCATGGAAACCATCCTCGAACGGATGCAATCTCCTGCGCAACGCCTGCAACGAACATTGGCCCCCTGGTCCACGTATCTCATCCTACCCATCTTTGCGTTGGCCAATGCAGGTGTGCAAGTCAATGCGGACGCTGTCCGGCAGTTGCTCAGCCCAATCGGTTTGGGCATCATTCTGGGACTTGTCATCGGCAAGCCGGTGGGTATATCGTTATTTTCATGGATTGCCCTGCGCACGGGCCTGGCAGAAATGCCGGGCGATCTGCACTTCAAGCAATTGGTGAGTTCCAGCCTGCTAGCCGGGATGGGCTTTACCCTCTCCCTGTTCATTGCCAACGCCGCCTTTGCCAATTCCGGGATCCTGGCAACCGTTAAGCTCAGTATCCTGGTGGCCTCCATCCTGGCGGGTATTCTGGGCTGGGCCGGTTTGATGTTCTTCAGCCCCATTTCCTCGGAGACCACGAAACTGGAACCGTCCCCGGCCGCCGATTAGACCATCATAATAAGGGTTGGGTCGGAGTGGTCTCAATTCAAACAGAAGCATAAACTTGCTGCCTCAAAATTAACTTCGGACCTTATTGCGGGAATGATTGGGCGGCGGCTGTAGCATTCCTAAGAGATTGTATGAGAACTGTTCAAAATGAAGTCCTTATCCGCTAACACTTGCATCTGGCGCAAGTGCACGTGTCTTCGCGAATTTTCGCGAATCTGTTTTTCACTGCGCGTGGATTAGCGGACCATTTATCGACCGGGTGGCTTTTCAGACAGTTTCGAAGGCCCATGAAGAAGATTTCCTGATCTCCTATTGTTCATGACTAATGAGTCACCGAGGAACCTTTCACGAGCCTGTCCAGCCAGAGCCGGAGCTTGATCCACCTGTTGTTTGTCACTTTCCCCAGAGTCCTAATGAACTCCTCTCGGTGCGCAAGTTCCTGCGGCGTAAAGCTTTCCTTCAGAATTTCATCCTTGAATTCCTGCGCGTTGCGATCCTCTGGAACGACCCACGTTTTTAACGGCTTGCAGGCAATCCGGTGGTCCTCCCCCGGGACAAAGCGCTCATTCACAACTGTGCCCATACCCCTGGTGGCCAGAGGCCAGGTTGCATCGACGATCATTTCTTTTTCGGGCAGTTCCAGGACCAGATAATTGTGTACATCCACAAAGCGACCCTGGGACTGTTCCAGCAGCCTCCGCAGCTTTCCACTGACTTTTTGAGGATCGATATGAGTGACGGTTGTGCAGGCAATCAAACGAGAGGTGTAGCCAAGCTCGGCGAAGAGACGTTTCAGCAAGTAATGTTTCCCTGAACAGGTGCCGCGCCATTCCTGGATGATGGTCTCAGGATCGCGGGAGCTCGCTCGGGTATAGGGCATGTCACGGACAAGGAGAAAGGCTTTCTCGATATCGATCTCCTCCTGCGGTTTGAGCAGCCCGCGCTCAACAGCTCTCGATTTTAGTACTTCGAGCAACATAACGTACTCTCTTTCTAAAATTCCCTGTAATCCCTTGTCGATCTTGCAGAATGTGCCAGAGTGTATCTATTCCTGCCGGGAAGGAGATTCGATGGGATCTGTACCATCAAGATTGCCCGGGTCGAAGGAGATTGGCTCCAGTCAAAAACTATTCTACAACCAGCCGCCGGCTTGTCAGTGCAACCAGGTTTTTCTCTGGAATATATAGCGCACATGCGTTTGTTAATCCGCCCACATACGCTACCGCTCCCGCGGCGGACGCAGGTCTCTCTGCAGACTCGGTGTTGCCTGGCGGCGGACCTCCGAGGCATACGGTCGATGCGGGGAGAGTTTTTCTTCAAACCAGGCGATCACTCGCGCTACTGCAACAAAAGGGACCATCAGGATGCGAGCCAGAATCAGGATGATCCGCGGCCACTCCGGCGGGACTTGAACGACGGGAAGCGGTCCTGCCTCTCCGTGCTCGCGCAGGATTTCCGCAGACGCCTCCAGCGCGGCGGAGACGGCTCCCTCCATGCAGGCCAGGTCGATGGCATTCTTGACGTAGTCCCCGGCCAGGTAGAGGTTCGGGATCTTCGTCTTTGCCCGCGGCCGGTTGGACCAGGCGCCGATCGTGTTGATGAACAGCGGCACGTCAGTGTTGGGATTCAACTCCCAGCTTTCGACATCGTCTGGCGTAATGGGAAGGTATTCGCCGATCTCTTTTAGAAGCAGGTCTTTTGCGCCTTCCCTGCTGACCTTATTCAACGGACTGTAATTGCTGGAGATAAAGGAAAGCTCATGTCCATCATTAGAGCTATTCCAGTGGGGTGTGATGTCGATGAACGAGAGAGCGTAGTGGCTTCCATGAAAGAATACATGTTCGCGAGGCAGGTCAGGTAAAGCTTTGCGCACGCGAAGATGTAAAGCGGCCATGGGCTGCGCTTCGAGGAAATGCATGTTGCCAAGCTCGGGGTCTGCTTCGTACAGGTCATCGTGCAGCCACTGGCGGGTCACCTCGAACGGTGTGCACAGGGCATAGACATCGGCGGAGAGTCTCGTCCCGTCGCGTAGAATAACCGCCGCGACCACGCCGTTCTGCATCGCCACCTCGCATACTTCCGAGTCGTAGCGGATCTCGACTCCCAGTTCCTCCAACTCACGCACCTGCGGATCGATGAAAACGGTCTGCAGGTCTCCCGGCAGTATGGATAGGAACGGGCTGGCCTGTTTTACCCAGTAGCTGGCGATCCGTTTGGCGGTCATCGCGCTGAGGTCATAGACCGGGATAGCGGATGCCTTCAGGACGTTTTCCTGTCCCATCTCGGCCACCGACTCGCTTGTATACCACTTGCCGCGTATCAGACCGATCTGGCTCACCCGATCCAGAAATCTCTGCTCGGACAGCGGCCGGCTGATCATATCCAGCACGGAGTAGATGTAAAGCAGGTTGTGATACCACGGCAGCAGACCGTGGAAGATATAGTGCCACAGCGCAGAAAAGCCAGACGGGCCCAGCACGGTCACTTTTTTCGGATACCCGCCCGGCAGCAGGAAGTGATAGCGATCGAAATCAATCAGCCGGACGTCGATGCGCTCGAGGATGGCGCGGACATTGGGATACCACTGCGGGAACACATGATATCCATGTTCCACGAGGCGCCCATTCTTGATATCGGAGCCGGCCTTGCCTCCCAGTCGTCCCGAACGCTCGAGAAGAGTCACCCGCCAGCCGCGCAGTGCCAGCTCACGGGAAACGACCATCCCGGCGAGACCTCCACCGGCGACGATGGCAGAAGGCGCGTTTGTTGCGGTCATGGGGCGATGATACCACCAGAGCCTTATCAAACGACAAGACTCGAGTCCCGCGGGGTCGACCCACCTTAGTTAGCTGCGCTGCGGAGATCAGGGGCTCTTCCTGGGCCCGAAAAACCGTGTCAGCATCCCCGCAAAAAAAGAGGCCGCCATGAGCCCCACAAAAACGCGCGCTGTCTGGCGGTTTTGTGTTTCGAGCTGCTGTCCCCCGGGGGAAATGGTCATCGGGCCGGAAACAGGCAGGATGTGTCTGCCTTCCTTCGCGTCTGGCGGTGCAAGCGCTTCTTCCCCTTCTGAAAGCATCTTCGAGCCATACCGGTTTGCGTAGACTTGTGTGAATTCCGCCCCGAAGAACAGGATCTGGGCGGAGTAATAGATCCAGAGCAGCAGCAGGACCAGTGACCCGGCTGCGCCAAACGTGGAGCCGACGGCGCTGTTCCCGAGGTACAGGCCAATGAGCGTTTTGCCGAGCGAAAAGAGCAGGGATGTGACGAACGCTCCCATCCACACGTCGCGCCAGGCGAGCCGGACGTCTGGAAGGAACTTGAAGATGAGCGCGAACAGGACCGTGATCACGCCCAGCGAGATGACCAGGTTCAGGATTTGCAGGATAAATTCCGGGATGGGAAAAGCATCCCCAAGGGTTTCCTGAGTGGCGGAAAGCCCTGCGGTCACCACCAGGGAAACGAGCAATAAAAATCCAATCCCCAGGATCATCGTGAACGAAAGCAGGCGGTCAAGTACGACCTTTTTGATGGAGTGCAAAAACCCTTTCGGCTTCTCCACCCGCACGTTCCAGATGATATTCAGGGAGTTGTGTAGCTCGTTGAAGACTCCCAGGGCGCCGAACAGCAGCGTCAGGATCCCGATCACGAGAGCCAGAATCCCCTGCCCCGGGCTGCCTGTGCTCGCCATCAGGTCGGCGACGAACTCTGCCCCTTCCGCGCCGACCAGGCTCTGCACCTGACCCAGGATCTGCGTCCGCGCGGCGCCGGCGTCCCAAATCAGCCCCGTAATGGCGATGACGATGACCAGCAGCGGAGCCATCGAGAAGATCGTGTAATAGGCGAGCGCTGCGGCCAGGCGGGAGGCGTTATCCGCCGTCCAACCCTGGTATGCCAGTTTCAGGAGGTTTGCCAGGTTCGAGAGAAAATTTTTCATGCCCGCCGTCCAATCGAAGAGCGAAACGCTGCTGCATGGTCTTATCGAGATGCGTTCATCACGACCGTTTCGGTCTCTGCTTAATCGAACGAAAGGGGAGGACTATTGTTATCACAGATACTGTGTTGTCGGATCTGCTTAGACTGATGGTGGGGTTCGAAGAAGATCTATTCGACCCGATCATCGCCACGTTTCGCCTGGCACGCTGACGGCTTGAACGAGAAGAATTCGTAAGAAAAAGAGTAGGCCACACCGGACACGATCCGGTCGAACTTCCGTTATCAGTGGACTGCACAACCCCTGTGCTAGGTGGCCTATGTGTAGACAAGACGGCTAAAGGCAGCAGAAGAACATTGCGAA
>DATHTL010000239.1:0-51468 GCA_035463255.1 Anaerolineales bacterium
TCAGCGGGGTAGCGTGACATATTTTGGTGAACCAGTCACGTCACAGACGTGACCTACATGAGGAGCAACGATGAAACTAAAAGGTGCAGAAATTGTCTGGGAATGTCTGGTGCGTGAAGGGGTGGATGTGGTGTTTGGGTATCCTGGCGGCGCGAACATGCCGATCTACGATGCAATGTTGAACTATCCTGTCCATCATGTATTGGTACGGCATGAGCAGGGCGCAGCGCACATGGCAGATGGATACGCGCGTGCATCCGGTAAAGTGGGCGTAGCCATGGCCACATCCGGTCCCGGCGCGACGAATCTCGTGACGGGGATTTGCACGGCCATGATGGATTCGGTTCCGGTTGTGTTCATCACGGGGCAGGTGGCGGCGCATTTGATCGGTGGGGATGCGTTCCAGGAGACGGACGTCACCGGCATTACTTTGCCGATCACTAAACATAATTATCTGGTGACCCGTGCAGACGAAATCGCCGAAACCATCCGCGAAGCATTCTATATCGCGCGCAGCGGACGGCCGGGTCCGGTGCTAGTGGACATCTGCAAAAACGCGCAAGTTGAATCCTGTGAGTTTATCTATCCGGAGGAAGTGAAGTTGCGTGGCTACCAGCCTGTGACCCGCTCGCCGCGCAATCTACTGGATCAAGCCGTTCACCTAATGGAGAGAGCGAAGAAGCCGGTCATTTTGTGTGGGCACGGCGTGTTGATGTCGAAGGCGGAAGAGGAACTGATGCAGTTTGCCGTCAAGACGCAAACGCCGGTGGCAAGTACATTACTTGGGCTCGGCGCGTTCCCTGCTTCTCATGAGTTGAGCCTGGGTATGATGGGCATGCACGGCGAATTTCACACCAATATGGCCATCCAAAACTCTGATTTGATCCTCGCTTTTGGCATGCGCTTTGATGATCGTGTAACGGGGACATTGAAAACGTATGCACCGCGCGCCAAGAAAATTCACATTGAAATTGATCCTTCGGAAATCCATAAAAATGTCTTTGTGGATGTCCCTCTGGTTGGTGATGTGAAAACTGTGATCTCCGATCTGATTCCGCTTGTGGATGAATATGACCACGATGATTGGAAACAGGAGATCAATAGCTGGAAGACCGAAGCAGATGCGCGCAGCATCATGAATTGGGAAGAGGATGGCAAACTCTATGTGGCGCATTTGATTGCGGATATCTGGAAAGCAACCGATGGAAACGCGATCGTAACTACGGATGTGGGCCAACACCAGATGTGGGCCGCGCAGTATTATTTCCTCGAAAAACCGAATCGTTGGCTGACCTCAGGCGGCGCAGGCACAATGGGCTTTGGTCTACCATCCGCCATTGGCGCGTGGTTCGCCGCGAAAGATCAGGAGATCTGGGCGATTGCCGGTGACGGCGGCTTCCAGATGACTGCTGCCGAGTTGACCACCGCGGTACAGGAGGGTGCAAATGTGAAAATCGCGATCATGAACAACAACTTTCTGGGCATGGTGCGCCAGTGGCAAGAATTTTTCTTTGAGAAGCGTTACTCGGCTGTGAACATGCTGACGCCTGATTTTGTAAAGCTGGCTGAGGCACACAGAGTTCCTGCCCGTTTGGTCACTCATCACGATGAAGTTCATGAAGCCATCGACTGGGCGCGCAAGACCCACGGCCCGGTGGTACTTGAATTCCGTGTCGAACAGGAAGAAGCAGTGTTTCCAATGGTTCCCCAGGGCGCCGCGCTCCATGAAATGATTCGAAGACCTGAAAGACAGAAAGCATAACCACGTCATTGCGAAGAGGGCGTTCTCGCAGAAGCAATCTCCCGTATGATGAACGAGATTGCTTCGGGCAAAGTTCGCCCTCGCAATGACGGAAAAGGAGAATTGAGATGAACTACACCTTCGTTGCATTAGCAGAAAACAAACCGGGTGTCCTGAACCGCGTGGCATCGCTGTTCAGGCGTCGCAACTTCAACATTGAGTCGATCACGGCAGGGCGCACGGAGGACCCAAATACATCGCGCATCACCGTCGTGGTGGATTGCCCCAACGGCGAGATCGACGCGCATCGTATCGAGGCGAATCTATACAAGCTGGTCAATGTAATCGATGTGCAGGATGTAACCCATCAACCATCGGTGACGCGCGACCTGGCGCTCATCAAGGTGTTGGCCGGGCCCGAGCGCCGCGCGGAAGTGAACGGTCTCGCTGAGATCTTCCGCGCTCGCATTGTGGACGTGGCGTCCGATTCGCTGATCGTGGAAATCACCGGCACTGAAGACAAGATCGAGAGCATGATCGAGCTTTTGCGCCCGATCGGCATTATCGAGGTCGTGCGGACGGGGCAGATCGCCATGACGCGCGGCGTCAACGACGGCGTGCGCCGCGTGGCCGGCACCAACGGCAATCGCTATGAGGATGTGATGGAACTGGCGGAGATGATGCCATAACATAATCCTGTCACACCTGCACTTGCATGCAGGTGCAAGTGCAGGTGTGATGAGATTGCTTCGTCGCTTCGCTCCTCGCAATGACAAAACTATAAGGAGAAGTATTCATGGCAAAAATCAACTTTGGTGGTGTGGAAGAGGAAGTCGTTACCCGCGATGAGTTTCCGCTTGAACGGGCGCGTGAGGTCTTGAAGGATGAAGTTGTGGCCGTACTTGGCTATGGCGTACAGGGCCCTGCCCAGGCCCTGAACATGCGCGATAACGGCGTGAGGGTAATCGTTGGTCAGCGCGAGGGCACGAAGAACTGGCAAAAGGCTCTTGCAGATGGCTGGGTTCCGGGCGAGACATTATTTTCCGTAGAGGAAGCTGCTGAAAAAGGAACGGTGATCCAGTATTTGTTATCGGATGCCGGGCAGCGCTCGCAGTGGCCGAAGATCGTGGAATGTCTCGATGAAGGCGATATGCTGTATTTCTCGCATGGCTTTTCGGTGACCTTCAAGGACGATACAGGCGTTATCCCGCCGCCGCATGTGGATGTGGCTCTTGTAGCTCCGAAAGGGTCGGGTCGCAGCGTGCGCACGAACTTCCTGGATGGCTCGGGGATCAACGCCAGCTTTGCTGTCCAACAGGATGCAACAGGTCGTGCGTATGAGCGCACGGTTGCATTAGGGATTGCCATCGGTGCAGGTTACCTGTTCCCAACTACCTTCCAAAACGAAGTTTATTCCGACTTAACAGGCGAACGCGGTGTGCTGATGGGCGCGCTGGCAGGCGTCATGGAAGCCCAGTACAACGTGTTGCGCCAACACGGACATTCCCCATCGGAAGCCTTCAACGAGACCGTCGAAGAATTGACGCAGTCCTTGATCCGCCTTGTGGGTCAGAACGGCATGGATTGGATGTACGCCAATTGCTCCACGACCGCGCAGCGCGGTGCATTGGATTGGAAGAATAGATTCCGTGATGCGGTCGCACCGGTGTTCGATGATCTGTATGAAAGCGTGACCAGCGGCGTGGAGACTCGCATCGTGCTCGAGAAGAACAGTGATCCACAGTACCGCGAGAAACTAGATGAAGAACTGCGGGCCATGCGTGAATCGGAGATGTGGCAGGCAGGCGCGGCGGTGAGGTCGTTAAGGCCAGAGAACTGGAAAAAGTAGAGATTAGAGACTGGATGACTCGAGACTAGTCTCTACTCTCTAGTCTCGAGTCACTGGATGGAGAGATCCTATGACAGGCAGTAACTACGTCAAGATTTTCGACACAACCTTACGAGATGGCGAACAATCTCCCGGCGCGACGATGACCTCCGCGGAAAAGCTCGAAGTGGCGCGGTCGCTGGCGCGTATGGGCGTGGATATCATCGAAGCAGGATTCCCCGCGGCTTCACCGGATGACCTCGAAGCCGTCCGGAGGATCGCATTGGAAGTAGGCAGACCATCCCCGGGTGAGCCGGATTCGAAGGTTCCTGTGATCGCCGGGTTGGCGCGGGCGAACAAATCCGATATCGATAAAGCCTGGGAAGCCGTGCAAGAAGCGCAAAAACCGCGCATCCATACATTCCTGGCCACATCGCCGATCCACATGAAGCATAAGCTCAAAATGGATCCAGAAGAAGTGGTGCAGCGTGTTTCCGAAATGGTGGCATATGCCCGTTCCCTGTGTGCCGATGTTGAGTTTTCGCCGGAAGACGCGGGGCGTTCTGATCCCGAATTTTTATATGTGGTGCTTGGTGAAGCCATCAAGGCTGGCGCGACAACGCTGAACATTCCCGATACGGTCGGGTACACGACGCCCGACGAGTATTTTGCCTTGATCGATGGCATTATCAAAAGCACACCCGGCATGCATGATGGCATCACGATCTCCGTGCACTGCCATGATGATTTAGGCATGGCGACAGCGAATACACTGGCGGGTATCCGTGCGGGCGCGAGGCAGGCAGAGGTGACGATCAACGGCATCGGGGAACGAGCGGGGAACACATCTCTCGAAGAAGTAGTGATGGCGCTGAAAACTCGCAAGCCAGTTTTCAATCTGGATACGGGAATTGAAACGCAGCATATTTCTCGCGTTAGCAAACTGGTAAGCAATTACACAGGCATCGTTGTGCAGCCGAACAAGGCGATCGTCGGCGCGAACGCGTTTGCGCACGAAGCGGGCATTCATCAGGATGGCATGTTGAAGCACCAGACCACCTATGAGATCATGCGCCCTGAGGATGTGGGCGTCAACCAGACCAAGCTGGTGCTCGGCAAACATTCGGGGCGGCATGCACTGCGCAATCGCCTGGCCGAGATGGGACACTCGCTCGATGAATACGAACTGGACAAGGCCTTCGCACGCTTCAAAGAAGTAGCAGATCGCAAGAAAGTCATCACCGATCTGGATCTCGAAGCCATCATTGCCGATGAATTCTATCGTCCGCGCGATGTGTACTATCTGGATGGAATGCAGGTCACATGTGGAACGTTTGGGATGCCCACGGCAACCGTCCGTCTGAAGGGACCGGATGGGAAAGTGCATACACAGGCCGCGATGGGCTCAGGTCCTGTGGATGCTGCCTATAAGGCCATCGATTCGATTGTCAAGACTCCCAACACGCTGCTTGAGTTCAACGTCCATGCCATTACTGAAGGAATCGACGCGCTGGGCGAGGTTACGGTCCGCATTCAGGGCAAGAACGGCCTGCACACCATGGACGCGCAGAGTGAGGTGCTGTATCAACGTGTCTTCGGCGGGCATGGCGCGGATACCGACATCATTGTTGCGAGTGCCAAGGCGTATATCAACGCGCTAAACAAGCTGATCATTGCCCAGACAGAAGGACTCGAACCGGTGCACGCCAATCACAATCACGGCGTGATGCTGGGATAAATCAAAGGAGAGATCATCATGAACACACCGAACGAAAATCAAGATACTGTCCAAACCGCTGCCTACAACCCGTTCCCCGAGCCGCAGACTATTCCCTCGGGTTGGGATCTAAGTGAACTAAGTTCTACATCGCAGTCCGAGCTCAAAACCGATAAAGATAATCCAACGGATGTTAGTATGAGATTGCTTCGTCACACACCTGCCCTGGCGGGCGGTGCCAGGGGCGAGCGCTCCTCGCAATGACATAAATAAAATCTATGCCAAAAACTCTCTTTGACAAAATATGGGAATCGCATGTTGTTGCTGAACAGCAGGATTCCCCGGCTGTACTTTATATTGATTTGCACCTCGTGCACGAGGTCACCTCACCGCAAGCCTTCACGGGTCTGCGTCAGCGCGGACTCAAAGTACGGCGTCCGGATAAGACTCTCGCGACGATGGATCACTCCATTCCGACAACGCCGCTGGGTGTGCCCATCGCGGATGCTCTGGCTGCCGCGCAGATCAAACAAATGGAGGTTAACGCCGCGGAGTTTGGTATCACCCTGCACGGCATGGACAGTCCGCATCGCGGCATTGTCCATGTCATCGGTCCGGAACTTGGGCGCACCCAACCGGGCATGACCATCGTCTGCGGCGACAGTCACACGGCCACGCACGGAGCCTTCGGCGCCTTGGCCTTTGGCATCGGCACGTCAGAAGTCGAACATGTCCTTGCGACACAGTGTCTCTTGCAAAAAAAACCAAAGACGTATGAAGTTCGTGTGGATGGAGCATTAGCGAAAGGTGTTTCTGCGAAAGACATCATCCTGGCGCTGATCGCAAAGATCGGGGTCGGTGGGGGAACAGGTCACGTCTTCGAATATACCGGTGATGCCATACGTGGTCTTAGCATGGAGCAGCGTATGACAATCTGCAACATGTCCATTGAGGGCGGCGCGCGGGCCGGGATGATCGCTCCTGATGACACCACGTTCGAATATCTGCACGGACGTGAGTTCGCTCCCAGAGGTGAAGAATGGGATAAGGCGGTCTCAAAGTGGAGATCGCTTCCCACGGATGACGGCGCGACGTATGACAAATCTATCACGCTGGATGCATCTGAGCTGGAGCCGATGATCACCTATGGCACAAACCCCGGGATGGGCATGAAGATCACAGACCGCATTCCCAGCCTGGAATCCTGCCGGGATGGGGCCCAGCGCGCCGCGTACGAAAAAGCTTTGAAGTACATGGGTCTTCAGCCTGGTCAATCTTTGCTCGGGCAAAAAGTGGATGTGGTCTTCATCGGATCTTGCACCAATTCGCGTATTTCCGATCTGCGACTGGCTGCTTCGCTGTTGAAGGGTCGTAAAGTGGCAGATGGCACGCGCGTCATGGTTGTACCTGGCTCGCAGGATGTAAAGAAGCAGGCAGAACAGGAAGGCCTGGACCGCGTTTTCAAGGAAGCGGGCGCGGAATGGCGTGAGGCCGGTTGCTCGATGTGCATCGCCATGAATGGAGACCAACTCCAGCCCGGTCAATACGCGGTTTCCACAAGCAATCGCAACTTTGAAGGCCGTCAGGGCAAAGGCGGTCGGACCTTCCTTGCTTCCCCGTTGACCGCTGCGGCGACCGCCATCACCGGCAAAGTCACCGATGTACGCACATTGTTGAGCTAAGTATGGTGACTGACAAAATCTGGAAGTTGCCGGCAATTGTCAATCGCTTTCTTTCCTACCGCGCAGCCATCCCGCTGGCACAGGAACAGATCGGCGTGATGATGTCGATTCTGAAATCATGCCCTCAGCCGATTGAGAGCTTCCTAGATCTGGGCTGCGGCGACGGGATCTTAGGCGCGGCAGTTCTGGGCGAGTATCCCGCCAGCCGCGGCGTGCTGGCCGATTTCTCCGATTCGATGCTCGGGCAGGCGCGTGAGGCGCTCAAGGAGTATGCCCCCCAGCTCGTGTTCGAGAATCTCGATTACGGCGACCCGGCCTGGGTGAACCGGATGCAGGCATATGCTCCATTCGATGCAATTGTGTCAGGGTATTCCATCCATCACCAGCCTGATGAGCGCAAACGTGAAATCTATGCAGAAATTTTTGCGCTGCTCAAACCGGGTGGCTGGTTTGTCAACATTGAGCACATTGCTCCGGCCACGCAGTTGGCCACGGACCTGTTCAATGCTCACATCGTCGAAGGATATTATGCCATCGAACAGCGCAACGGCGGCACACGGACCCGGGAAGAGATGGCTAGCATTTATATGAACCGCCCGGACAAAGATGCAAACAAGCTTCTATCTGTCGATGTGCAGTGTGCCTGGCTCCGTGAGATGGGCTTTGAAGAAGTCGACTGCTACTTCCGCATTTATGAACTGGCTGTCTTTGCCGGTCGAAAATCAAATCGTCCATCGTAAATCCAGAAATTGGAAATCATCTTATGCCCCAATTTACAACCCTCACCTCCCGTGTCATCCCACTTCCCATCAACGATGTGGACACAGACCAGATCATTCCCGCCCAGTTTCTGAAGATCACAGATAAAGAAGGACTCGCGGATCTCCTGTTCTTTCACTGGCGCTACAACGATGATGGCTCGCCCAAAATGGAGTTTGTGATCAACAAGCCGGAGCACCGCGGCGCACGCATCCTGCTAGCCGGGGATAACTTCGGATGTGGCTCAAGCCGTGAGCACGCTCCCTGGGCGTTGACCGCCTACGGGTTTCGCGCCGTGATTTGCACCTCCTTTGCAGATATCTTTCGCAATAATTCACTCAAGAATGGGTTGCTTCCGGTCATGGTTGATTACAAGACTCACCAGGAGTTGTTTGAGCTCGTGGAAGCAGTGCCGGAAGCAGAACTCACGATTGACCTGGCAACTCAAACACTTTCCTTTCCAACCGGCTCTGTCACATTTCCTATCGACCCGTTCAACAAAGCCTGTTTGCTCAACGGTGTGGATGAGCTTGGTTACATCATGAGCTTCGAAAAACAGATCGCTGCGTTTGAGACTGGCAGACTAGAGATTAGCTGACTATGAACATTCAAATTTATGACACCACGCTCCGCGATGGGACCCAATCGGAAGGCTTTACACTTTCAGGCAACGACAAGATCCGCATCGCCCAGAAACTGGACGACCTTGGCGTTGCTTTCATCGAGGGCGGATGGCCAGGCTCCAATCCGAAGGATGTGGAGTTCTTCGAGCGCGCCAGGGATCTGCAATGGAAGAACGCGCTGATCGCCGCGTTCGGCTCGACGTGTCGCGTCAAGGGCGGACCTGAGGACGATGCCAACATCAAAGCGCTGATCGATTCTCATACGCCTGTGTGCACCATATTTGGTAAAACGTGGACGCTTCACGTCAAGGACGTTTTGTTAACCACGCTTGAAGATAACCTGCGCATCATCGAGCAATCCGTTGCCTATCTCAAATCCAACGGGAAGCGTGTCATCTATGATGCGGAGCATTTCTTTGACGGTTACAAAGCCGATTCTTCTTATGCATTGGAAACCCTGCTGGCTGCGATCCGCGGCGGTGCGGAGACGGTCGTTCTCTGCGATACGAATGGCGGGACGTTACCATGGGAAGTGGAGCGAATCATCCGCGAGCTCAAGCCGGCTCTCGCCCACCCATTTGGGATCCACACTCACAATGATTCAGAGTGTGCGGTGGTCAATTCCCTGGCAGCGGTTCGCGAGGGAGCGATCCAGGTGCAGGGAACGATCAACGGTGTCGGCGAGCGCTGCGGGAATGCCAACCTGATCTCGATCATGGCAGACCTGGAGCTGAAGATGGGATACAGATGTCTGCCGGAGGAAAAGATCAACTGCCTCTATGAGCTCTCTCATTTCGTGGCGGAGGTCGCCAATATCACGCCCGACGAGCATTTGCCCTTTGTGGGAAATTCTGCGTTTGCGCACAAAGGCGGAGTCCATGTGGCAGCGATGAGGCGCAATGCCAAATCGTACCAGCATGTGGAACCGGAGCTGGTGGGGAACAAGATGCGCGTGGTTGTTTCTGATTTGTCCGGTCGCGGGAACCTATTGAGTAAAGCGGAAGAACACGGCGTGGAAGTGGAAGGTGCAGAAGTGCTGCCCGTCCTGAATGACATCAAGGAATTGGAGGCGCGTGGCTTTTCCTTTGAAGCCGCCGAAGCCTCTGTGGCGATGATGTTGAAGCGGCAGGAACATGGATATAAACCGCCCTTCGAGCTCGTGGATTTTTTTGTGAACGTCGAGCACCGCCAGGGTCGCGGCATTTTTGCCGAGGCTATGGTCAAGGTGCGTGTGCAGGGCGAATTGCTGCATACCGCGGCGGAAGGGAATGGTCCGGTCAATGCACTGGATAACGCTTTGCGGAAAGCATTGCTCGGTTATTATCCGCAGATCGCGAATTTTCATTTGTCCGACTACAAGGTCCGCATCCTGGATTCAGATCATGGCACAGAGGCAATCACGCGCGTGTTGATCGATACGCGTAACAACACCAGCCGCTGGAGTACCGTGGGTGCGAGTACGAATATCATAGAAGCGAGTTGGCGCGCACTGGCTGATTCGGTAGAATATGGACTCATGGTGGCGCATTGAGGAAGGATATCTGTAGACACGTAAAAAAGTAGACTTGTATACGTGTTTACCTGTTTACTTACACAGGAACAGCATGGAATTCAAAATAACCCTTTTGCCCGGCGATGGCATCGGTCCCGAAGTTGTCCATGAAGCAGTACGTGTGCTGGAGGTGATCGCGCTTAAATACGGGCATGCATTTGAATACAAAGAACGCTTGATGGGTGGCTGTTCTATCGATACCTACGGGACCTCGCTCACTGACGAGACCCTTGCCGACTGCCAGTCTGCCGATGCAATCCTGTTTGGCGCGGTGGGTGGACCGAAATGGGATGACCCGAGCGCCAAAGACCGCCCTGAGCGCGGGCTCCTCAGGCTGCGCAAGGGATTGGGTGTCTTTGCCAACTTGCGCCCGGTCAAAGTGCACCCCGCGTTGGTGGACGCCTCTCCACTCAAGCCGGAGAGGCTCAACGGGGTGGATATCCTTGTCTTGCGCGAGCTGACTGGCGGATTGTATTTCGGTCAGCCCAAAATGCGCGAGATTCAGGATGGTTGCGAACGGGCGGTGGATACGCTTGAATATTACGATTTCGAGATCCGGCGAATCGTTGAGCTGGCCTTCAACCTGGCAAAAGGACGCAGGAAGAGAGTGACCTCAGTCGATAAAGCGAATGTGCTGGAATCCTCTCGTCTCTGGAGGCAGGTTGCCACTCAAGTTGGAAAAGCGAACCCTGATATCCAGCTGGAGCATGCGCTGGTGGACAGCACGGCGATGAAGTTGATCTCCAATCCCGCCTCGATGGATGTCCTCGTGACGGAAAACATGTTCGGCGACATCCTCACGGATGAGGCGTCTGTGCTGGCGGGGTCGATGGGGATGCTACCCTCGGCCAGTTTGTCGGAAACAGGCATCGGCTTGTATGAACCGATCCACGGATCCGCGCCGGATATCGCGGGGCAGGGGATTGCGAATCCGGTAGGGACAATCCTGTCTGCGGCGTTGATGTTGCGCTATTCACTCAAGCTGGAGGAGGAAGCGATTGCCATCGAAAAGGCTGTAGATGAAGCAATCACCAACGGGGCGCGGACGGCCGACCTCGGCGGCAAGTTGACGACCCGTCAGATGACGGATGAAATTATCAAGATTTTATAAACCGTAGGGGCGAGATGACCTCGCCCCTACAAATACGAAAAGGAGAGAAATCATTATGGGCATGGAATCAAAATTTATCTGGATGGATGGGGAGTTGGTGGAGTTCGAGAAGGCTACGATCCACATGCTGACGGCGGCGCTGCATTATGGCGCGGCGGTCTTTGAGGGCATTCGGGCCTATAAGACCGAGAAGGGACCGGCCGTGTTCCGCCTGCGCGAGCATGCGGCCCGCCTGATCGAGTCGGCCGAGGTGTTCGGCTTTCGCGATCTCCCCTATACGGTGGATAGTATTACGCGGGCGATCAAGGATACAGTCAAGGCGAACGGATTCGACGAGTGCTATATCCGCCCCCTGCTCTATCTGACGGGCGGCGCGTGGAACCTCAACGTGGATGCTGGCAGACCTGCCCTGATGATCGCTGTCTGGCAGTGGAGCAACTATCTGGGTGAGGAGTCCCTGGCAAAAGGTATCCGTGCGAATATTTCCTCCTACACGCGTCATCACCCCAACGTCAGCATGACCAAGGCCAAGATTTCCGGAAATTATGTCAACAGCATCCTTGCAAAGACCGAGTCGGTGAGATTGGGATTCGAAGAAGCCATCATGCTCGATCCGCAGGGATATGTTGCCGAGTGTACGGGTGAGAACCTGTTCATGGTGCGGCGCGGCAAGTTGGTTACGCCGTCCACGGCGCCTGTGTTGGAAGGAATTACACGCCACACCATTCACACGATTGCCAAGGATCTTGGCTATGACGTGCTCGAGCAGCCCATCTCGCGCGACCAGTTGTATATTGCAGAAGAGGTCTTTGTCTGCGGAACAGCCGCCGAGTGCATTGGTCTGAGTGAAATTGACTTCCGCAAGATCGGCGATGGGAAAACGGGACCGGTGACACGCGCTATCCAAAAAGTCTATCATGACCTGATCCGCGGCAGAGTGCCCAAGTATGAGATGTGGTGTGATTATGTGGAAGAGCAGGTGAAGGTCTAACGTTTCAAAAACTCAGGAAAATGCCTGAAAAGAAAAGGCGAGCTAGCCAGGCTCGCCTTTCTGATTCTACGCTTTTGCTTCTTCGAGCTGTGGCTGGACGACTGGCTTGTCTGCTACGGGGCGTGTGAACCAGAGGCTGAGTAAACCTGCGGCATAGCCGGTCACAGCCAGCGCATACAGCCAGCGGGCACCAATGGCATCGAAAACCGCTCCGGAGACCGGGGCTGCCAACACGGTGACGAGCCCGCTCAGCGTCACGGTGTAGATCGCCAGCACTGTCCCGGTCTGGCTGGGGTCGGTACGGCTGCTGATCAGGAACACGGAGGAGATGGTCAGGAAACTGAACGAGACCCCGCCGATGAAACGGACGATCATGATCGTGGCGATGGATGGAAAGAGCAAGACCGCGGCGCGTTGGAACAGGATCATAGTGATGGCGAGCAACATCACGTGGTGGCCGCCCTTACGGCGCACATACCGGTCGGCATAGATCATGAAAGGCAGCTCGACAATGGCGCTCAAAATCCCTGCCACGGAAATGAGCTGTTTGGATGCACCAAGCTGTGAGAGAAAGACATTTTCAAACTGCAGCACGCCGTTGTTCAGAAAACCCATGAAGATGAGCGCGATCGCATACCCCAGCAGAGTGCGGTCCTGAGCGATGTGCCGGACTGCTGTTTTTAGACTTGCTGTTTGTTTTTGCCCAATATTGGGGGAAACAAAGAATCGGGGCTGAATCAAGAGCGTGACCAGGGCGCCTGTCAGCCACATCAGGCTCACGCCCAGGAAGCCCGCACCGAACCCCGTCCGTTCGATCAGCCAGCCGGAGGTGAGCACAGTGAGTATCCAGCCCACCGATGCCCATACGCGGACACTGCCATAGCCCGTTCCGGCTTCTTCCGAGACATGGACGGCCATTGCATCCGAAGCAGGCATAACGCCCGCACCGACGAGCGCTTGCAGGAACACGATCCCGAGGATGGGCAAGAAGCTGGTCTGTTGCCCGAGCAGAAAATAGGCAATCGCGCCCAGTATGAGCGAGGCCTGCAAAATGCCGCGTGCCTGTGGACGCTTCTTGATCTCGCTCACCACAATGGGAGAGACGATCAGCCCCACAATCGAGCTGACCGAGCCAATGGTACCGATCTGTGTCCCACTCAACCCCAGGCTAATGTAGAATAGGTTAATGAAGGGCAGGATGAATCCCCATCCACCCATAAAGGCAAAATAATAGGCACGTGCAAACAATAAGTCGCGGTTACGTAGCTTCCAATGCATACGACATTCCAATGGAATTCTGGCAAACGGGCGAAGTATATCACCCTAGAGGCTGCGCCCAACAATGTATCGGAATTTATACCTAACAGATATATCGGTGTATATTGACCGACCTATGCCGTTCCCCTAAGATAGCGGCATTCTGACCAACCCGAAAGGAGAGTGGAATATGGCAAGGAAAAAGCGACCAAAGCAGACCGAGGAAGCCGAGGAGATCGAAAAAACCGTTGACCCCTATACCGGTGAACTGGTCCCGGTTCCTGAGGATGCCGATCAGTTTATCGAGGTAGTGCCTGAAGAGACAGATGACCGCCGGGGAAGCAATTATATTCTTAATGAAGAGACCAGCATGGATAGCTACGCTGCAGATGCCGACGCCGATGCGGTTGCCGAACAAGCCGCTCACTATACTGAGGATAAGGATATCGAAGAGGATTTTGCCGAACGCCAAAGACTTGCCAACGGCGGGCGCGAGGCGTTGCTGGAGGAGCTGGAAGAGCATAATTCTCTTTCCCCGCGCATCTCGGGCGGCGACATCGATGCGGCCTGGCAGGATGCCAATGTAGCAGGAGAGGAGACAGTTGGTGGTTCCGTATCCACGCCCGATCAGGACGTGGTGGATGAGCTGGGGGAAGGCGCGGGCCTGACATACAAGGACGACGAACCGCTGGACTATGATGCAAAAGTTCTTGATCGCGATCGCAAGCGCTGGGAATTAAATCCCGCCTCTGCCCTGACTCAGGACGACGAACTGGAAAATGAGCTGGATGATGAGGACGAAGACGACGAGCTTGACGATGAGGAAGATCTGGAAGAGGATGACGAGCTCGATGAAGGTGAGGAAGACGATGAGCTGGATGAGGATGAGGATTTCGATGATGAAGAGCTAGACGAACTTCTGGAGCTCGATGTGGACGACGAGGACGAGGATCTGGATGCCTTGGACGCCGAGTCAGAAGACGATGAGGATGACATCATCGATGGCGAGCTGGACGATCGGGAAGATGAGGCAGATCGAGGCGTGTAATGGGTTTTGATCAATATCACGAACCCCTGAGGAATCAGCGGAAGCAACACGCACCTACGTGTCATCCACTTCCTGATTGAGGAGATTGAAGAGTCTATTGATTTTGCAATCCATCTTGAATTCTTGGTGAGGTGCACGCCGGTCTGGCGCAACATTATGAGGAATGTGCTGTTCAAAAAGAGGAATTAACCGAGCTCGCCGAAAACGCCATTCACGATGACTCACTGCGATCTGCAGTGGTGGACAAGGTGAAGTAGCATATATGGAGGTGTCTGATGCGTTTTGAAAAAGGAATGGATGTGTTCACTGCGCAGGGTGAAAAAGTCGGTTCCCTCAACCGTGTAGTTGTGGATGCGAAAACCCGGGATGTGACCGATATTGTGGTGGAACGCGGCCTGCTGGGAGGGACGGAAAAGGTCATTCCCATTGGGCTGGTGGATGTGGAACGGGATGATCGTATCCAGCTGGGTGAGACGAACCAGGGCGTGGACGACTTTCTGGATTACGAGACGACTCATTACGTCCCGGTGGATCAAACGGATGTTCCCTATGGGAACATCGACGCGACATATTGGTATCCGCCGACTAACATCCACTTCTCCACCGGTGGGCCCGGCATGCTGCCAGATGTGCTCCCGGAGGATGTGCCACGAACCGAAACTAGCATCCCGGAAGGACGTGTCGCCATTTCCCAGGGTTCCAAGGTGTATACTGCGGATGACAAACATATTGGGAATGTGGAACAGGTCATCATGGATGCGGACAGCAACCACTTTACTCACTTTGTGGTGGGCAAAGGATTCCTGCTTAAGGAGCATAAGCTGGTCCCGGCTCAGTGGGTTGACAAGGTCGGCGATGACCGGGTTGTGCTTTCTGTCGAATCCCGTGTATTCGAACGCCTGCCAGATTATCAGGCCGATTGAACAGCGCGCATAGTCGACGCTATGTAGAAGAGACTGCCTCTTGTGTGGCAGTCTCTTCGGCTTTTAGCGTAACATGCTGGTTCTGCTTCTTGTCTTCGATGGCTTGCTCGTATACGCTGATCATTTGTTTTCCCAACTGATTGATGTCAAAAGTCTTGGCTCTCTTCAATGCATGACTACTGAAACGTTTTATCCGCTCGGGGTCAGCTAACAGTTTTTTGATTCCCTTTGCCAGTGCATCTGCATCATTCTCAACCAGAAAGCCCTGCTTACCGTGCTGCACAATATCGCGGGTGCCGCTGCCATCCACGGCGACAACCGGCAGGCCGGCAGCCATGGCCTCGATGGTGACCAGTCCCTGCGTTTCGGTGACAGATGCAAAGCTGAATACATCGGCTGCCTTGAGATAGGTGGGGATCTCTTCGAAAGGCACGGCGCCGGTGAAGGTCACTTCTTTGGCGATGCCCAGCTCTGAAGCGAGTGTTTGCAGACTCTCTTTCGCCGGACCATCGCCAATCAACACCAAGCGGAGGCCCGGGTGGTCAGCGGTCACCTTTGCAAACGCGCGGAGCAGAGTATCCCAGTTCTTTTCGGGAGCCAGTCGTCCGATGGAGATCAGGACGGTTTGCTTCTCCCAGCCATTCTCTTTGCGCAGGGCTTTTCCATCCGCGCGCAGAAACGGCTCCAGGTTAGTCCCCGTAGGGATGACGGTATAACGCTCCTGCAGCCCATACTCATGAACTAGAAAGTCCCGCATACTCTCGGAGGGAAGAATGAGGTGCTGGCATTTCTGAATATACTCCTGCAGCCATTTGTGGACCTGGTTTTTCAGGAATTCCTGTATTGCCTCCTGCGGAAACGGGACGTAATGTGTATACTCCCAATACTGGGTATGGAATGTGAAGACAAGTGGAAGCCCCATTTCGTTTGCCCTGCGTGCTGCAGTTTGACCGAGCAGAATGGGATGGTGAGTATGAATAACATCGAGCTTGAGCGAGGGCAGCAGCTGTTCCACAAAGGGGGAGACGGGCAGCGCAGCCGAAATATCTCCGGGGAGCGGCAAAGGCAGGCTGGGATAGCGAAAAATGAACGGTTCCGTATCCTTGTAGTCGTCACTCGCCTGGGCAAAGACAAACACATTGTGCCCTTGCTTCATCAGCACCTCGCGGAAGGAGGCCACAGACCGGACAACGCCGTTCACAACGGGATGATAATAGTTGGTGAAAAATGCGATGTGCAAGGTTTTACTCCGTTGATTTGTGGAATATGGGGAGCAGCTTGTGTTCCTCCTGCCGCTTGCTCTCGAAGATGCGACAGGCATAAATAACCATGCCCGCGTTCCAGGTGAGCGGCGCCTCGGGGGTATACCACATGCTGGCAAGCGGTTTCCCGTTCGGCGCATGAACTTCGTTGACCTGCCTGTCCTCTACAATCACGTTCAGGATGCGGTCCACCAGCTTTTCGGCCTGTTCGAGATGGCCGGTCCGTGACAGCGCGATCACATGCCAGGCGCCAATCCACAGCCAGGAGGCGCTGGTGTGATACGTTGCCATGCCTCCGAGTAGATTTTCCAGCGCGATCAGCTTTCTTGGGTAGGCGGGATGTGTGACCCGGGTGGGGACAGGCTCCGCCATGCGCGCGTTCTCCATCACCTTCAGTATACTCTCTGCTTGTTGGCGTTTTGCCAGGCCCCAGGCGATTGCCAGCAGATTCCCATCGCTGCTCAACTGGGTCAGTGTGTCACTGGTGATAAAGTAACCGAGATCGGCGCGCCAGAATCGTTTATTGATGGCCCGCACAACGTTCTCCGCCTGTACAAAATAATAGACAGCCTCCTGCTGCATATTGAGCCGGGTTGCCGCGATCGCCATCTCGGAAAGCGCCTTCCAATATACGACATTTGTATACAGAACGCGCCCATGGCGCGCGATCGAGTCGGCCCAATCGGCAAAGGCGCCCTGATGCAGCAAAGGATCGTTCTCCGTCCCCTTGCGGTAGTTTTCCAGCCAGCGCATGGCCAGTCTCAGCTCTGCCCAGTGATTTTGTAGGAACCGGATGTTTCCGGATTGCTCACTGTAGGCCAGTGCAGCAATAACTAATAAAGCCTGCCCATCCAGAGAAGGAGCGCCATGTCCACTAATATATTTTGGCTTGAGCAGCAGCTCATTGGGCTGTTCACGCCCAAAGAACGAGTGCAGGAAGCGCGTAACTACGTCCACGGAGTGTAGCTTGACCGGCAACTGTCCATCGCGCGTCTGGTGCCAGAGGAAGGACTCCAGCGTTTCCTTGACGGGATTATATTGTTTCAGGGCAAGCAGCCCGTAGGCTGCAAATCCAAAATCCCGCGCCCAGCTTTCCGAGAAATTTCGATAACCGGCATGGACAATTTCCTTGCTCACCGTATGGGTTAATCGCCGGGGCTGGATCCCCGAACGCAGACTCTCTGCCGCGATGAAAAGTCCCAGTGCCTCTTCATTCTCGAATTCCTCCTGACCCAATAGAATGGCTGTTGAGAGCAAACGCGGGCGGCGGAGAATGCCGAAAAGATATTGGAAAGTGAGCAGAGAAGCCATGCCGGTCACGGTGCCGAACAGTGCTCCACTCCAAAAACCATATTGGGGCTGGGTTCCTTGTGATTTTCTCATTCGACCTAATAGAACTTAGACAACATCAATTTCATTAATCACACTTATCACGCCTGCTACATTGCGCACGAGGGCTTCCGCTCTTTCGCGGTCATCCACACTTCGAACGGTCCCTCGCAGGGTGACCACACCGTTGCTATCGAGGACCTCGATCCCGTAATCCTGCAGATCCTCATCGTCCATCAGTACTTGTTGCACCTGGTGTTGTAAATCATGCATTGTGTTCATCTCTTCTTACTCCTTTCATGTTAGCCATATCTTAAGGAAGCGGGGCTGCGTAGCGCAGGATCACCGCCAGATCGCTGTCACCGGGCATTTGTTCGGGCGGCACGGCAAAGACCTGCCCCGAATTCAGAATGGTTGCTGCAGCGGCAACGTCGAGCAGGTCTTCATCCTCGGCGCCTGGTTCAGAAGTAACGGTCACCTTGTTGTTGTCGGCTTCGTAACGTCCCCAGATCTGCCGCCCAAGCGGGACGAACAGTGTTTCCACTTGCCCAAAATGGGCAGCTTTCAGCGCGGTGGTAATATCGGTGGAAGCGAGGTCACTCTGTTGCCCGCGCAGCTGCTGGAACTTTTCAAAGGCTTTCTTCTGGCTCTCTTCAAAGAGCGGCCTGGCAATCTTCCAGGCTTCTTCATGTAGTTCCTTCAAGTTTTCCCGGTCGGGATTTCCCGTCACGCCATCCTCCAGAATGTTTTGGTAAGTGCTGGCTTCGCGATAAATGGGCAAGAGATAGTCCACGCCGGCCAGGATCATGGGAGGGGTCTTATCTTCGATCAGCATATGCAGGCCCTGATTAATCGACTGGAAGAAACGCAGGATATTCGTTTTTTCTTCATCACTTACACTGTGTCCATGGAACATCGGCGCCCCGCCTCCTGTTGCGCTCATGTTTCTTTTGCTTGCATGAAAATTGAGGAATCTTTCGGGGTCGTCCATCCACAAGGCTTCATCCATTCGGGTTGGAAAATCAAGCTCAATCTCACTAATGGCATCCGGAGTCGCCTGGAACAGGCGGACGTTATTCTGGCTGAGAGTGAGAATATAGAAGGTTCCCACCCGTCCCAGCAGGGGGAGAAGAGGCTTGATATGAAAATTGCTGGCGATCACAAGCAGCTCTTCTAACTCCGCCGGCAGACGGTAGATTTTTGAAAAACCGTTCGATAGGAAGATCGCCAGCCCGTTGCCCTGGTGCTGCCAAAAGCTACGGTTCCAGAGCAGCTGCTCCGCCGGCTCCATCAACTTCTGCGCATCGGGCCTGCGAATACCATTTGCCAGAAGCTTCGTCTCTGCTTCGGCCAGCAGGTTCTTCAAGCGGATCGGGTCTTGCTGTTGTTCCCGGCCTACGCGGTGAGTTGGCATAAAAACAGAAACACACCACTTCCCCTGTTGTGCGATTAAGGATTTCAAGTCAGCTGGATTCAATATATCCATCTGTAATACTCCTTTCTAGTCAGATTAGGCAGCTACAGTATTGACCTTGTCTCTTTCCCAGCCTTCGATGGCTGCACTGAGATGTGCACCAAACAACGTGATCAACGAAATGATGTAGATCAGAACCAGAAAAGCCACGATCGCCCCGAGTGACCCGTAGACGAGCTGGTACTGTCCAAAGTTGCTATCCAGGTACCAGGCAAAACCGGCTGTGACGCCTTTCCAGGTCAGCGAGGCGATTAGCGCACCCCAGAACGTCGCCCGCCACTTGACCTGCAGGGTTGGCACCCTGTGGTACAGCATGAAAAAGACCAGGAAGATCATCAGCCATGAGCCAAAGCCTGAGATCAACCTCAGCACGGTCAAGTCAGCGGGTGAGGCTGCATCGAGATGTATGAAGGGCAACCGGGCCGTGACCCAGCTCAAAACAAGAGAGAGAATGATCAGAAGAATCAACCCCAGGATCATCCATAAACCAACGAGACGGCTTTGCAAGAAATTGCGACGTGATGCTCGCGGCCATGCAAGGTTGATATTGTATGCGAGGCTTGTGAACATACCCGAAGCAGCCCAGAGGAGGATGAGTATGCTCAATAGCCCGGCACTCCCACGTTTTTCCAGGATTTCCTGCAGGTTCTCGTTGATGACCGCCTTTGAGATCGGCAGCGCCTGCTGGATGAACTGTGTGACGGTGTTAAAGACCTGGGTCCGGTCGAGAAAGTAACTACCCCCGGCAACAAACACAAGCAGCAGTGGAAAAATGGAAAAGAGTGTGTAGTACGCGAGACCGGCGGAGGCCTGGGCTGCCTGTTTATCGCCAAACGTTTGTATCGCGTTTTTCAGGATGTGGAAATAATCTCCACCAATATCATGGACCTCGTGATAGATCTCTTTTAAGGACATGATGGTTCAAGCTTTCTCCTTGATCTCTGTGGTCAGGTATGTTGGAGATCCCTCTCGAGAACGTGGATGAAATCGTCTATCGATAAACGGGATAAGTCTTCCTCCTCGTAGGATGCCTGCGATCGAATCCTGATGCTGCTGTGATCGGGCGAGAGCACAATGTAGCGCACCGACGGATAGCGTGATAGACAGCTATTGAGCCAGTGATTCGCCGCGTCGCCGCGTGAGGCGGAGACGATGACCCACTCCGGATCGAAGCGCTCAATGGCAGAGGGCAGGGCTTTCTGGTCGGGAATTTCCTGTACCACTTCCAGGTTGTCTGCTCTGTTGATCACGTTGTGTAGCATTTCCCGCAACAGACGCGAATTATTTGCCAGGATGACGCGTTTGGTGGACATAATAGATACTCAACTCTCTACTTGTTTTGACTATTTGTTGTCAAGGGTAGCACCGTATCAGGGAAAACTCCATAGATAGAGGAACAGGGAAGAGATACAAATGAAGATACATTCCGCGAATCAGCAACGCTCAAGGTAGTTTTTATGTAGGTGAAAGGCCGCCCAATCGGTCTTCCGGCTGACACATGACGTGGATGTATCTAAATTTATATCCCGGCTCTATATACTGATGCATACTCCGATCCCAGGTTGTGTGCTATGGTAACGATGTGTTTTTCCCAGTTCCCCAGGAGAGTTGTTTATGACCCAGACAAAATTACACACCCTCACCGAGATCGGCCAATCCGTCTGGCTAGACTATGTCCAGCGGTCTTTCATCACCTTGGGCGGATTGCAGTCTTACATTCAGAAGGGCTTGCGTGGGATCACATCCAACCCATCCCTTTTTGAGAAAGCCATTGCTCATAGCAATGAGTATGATGAGCAGATCCAGCAGCTGGCCTTGCAGGGAAAATCAGTCCAAGAAATCTGTGAAGAACTGGCCGTGGAAGATGCCCGCCTGGCAGCGGATGCTCTTCGCCCTGTCTTCGATGAAACGGATGGACTGGACGGCTATTTCAGCCTGGAGGTCAACCCGCATCTGGCAAACGACAGGCAGGGGACAATCAATGAAGCGATCCGTTTATTCTCTCGTGTGGATCGTCCCAATCTGATGATCAAGGTCCCCGCCACAGCAGAAGGTGTGCTGGCCTTTCAACAGTTGATCGAAGAAGGTGTGAACGTCAATGTCACGCTCATGTTTTCCATGCAGCAATATGAACAGGTGGTGGAGGCATATCTCGCCGCCATGGAGAACCGCGCTGCAAAAGTCTATAACCTGAAACAAATGGCCTCGGTCGCATCCATCTTTGTGAGCCGCGTGGACAGCAAAGTCGATACGATGCTGGAGGCGTTTGTCACGCCAAAGGCGGAAGCATTAAAAGGCACGATTGCCATCGCGAATGCCAAGATGATCTACCAGCGTTATAAAGAATATTTCACGAGCGAGCGCTGGCAGAGGCTGGAAGAGAAAGGCGCGCGCCCGCAGCGCGTGCTCTATGGCAGCACTAGTACAAAGAACCCGGCCTACCGGGATGTGATGTATGTGGAGAATCTCATCGGGCCGAACACGGTCAACACCGTCCCGCCGAAGACGCTGGAGGAGTTCATTGATCATGGTGCAGTCAAGCTGACTCTCGAGAGCGAGCTCGCCGAGGCTCGTTCACAGCTCGATGGACTGGCGGAACTCGGGATACAACTTGAGGATGTCAACCGGGAACTGCTCGAGGAAGGCTTGCAGAAATTCGTGGAGCCGTATGATTCTCTGATCCAGGCGCTTGAGGAAAAGAAAGCCGCGCTAATTACAAGTTAACATCCAAACATCGTTCCGAAGGTGCAGGGCTCGCGTATTTGATCTTTGCGACGGTAAGTACTCATATACAAAACTTATGGGAAAGAAAGGAACCTAAGAATGGCACAGTTTGATCGTAAAGCAGGTGTACTCTGGACAGGGGACCTCGAAACCGGTCAGGGATTGGTTAGCACAGAAAGTAAGACACTCTTTGAATTGCCGTTTAGCTATCCAACTCGCTTTGAAGATGAAGTGGGATTAAACCCTGAGGAATTGCTTGCGGCGGCTCATGCTTCCTGTTTTAGCATGTCGGTGGCCAGCATGCTGGCCAAAAATGGTTTTAATCCCATTCAGACGGAAACCACGGCGACCTGCACACTTGCTTCCAAGGAGGAAGGCGGACATGAAGTCACGCGTATGCGCCTGCATGTACGTTGTGAGATACCGGATATCGATGAAGCGAGATTCCAGGAGCTGGTTAAAGCGGCAGATAGTTCTTGCCCGTTTTCCAATTTACTGCGCGATGCGTTGACGATCGAAATCACCGCGGCCCTGATTTCACCCAGCGGTTCGGATGGTGAAGGTAAGGGAGAGGCCCATCCCGTGGACGCAGGGTCGTAAATTTGTAAATAGGTACCAAAAACAGTAAGGCGCGGCCAGAGCCGCGCCTTACGTGATTTAACCTCCGACTAACATCCAGGCAGGATCTTCGATCACCTGCTTGATGTGAACCAGGAACTGAACCGCTTCACGCCCGTCCACGATGCGGTGATCGTAACTGAGAGCCACATACATCATGGGGCGGATGACGACCTGTCCATTCAAGGCGATCGGCCGCTCCTCAATTTTGTGCAGACCCAGAATACCAACCTGTGGGGGATTCAGAATTGGCGTGCTTAGCAGGGAACCAAACACACCGCCGTTCGTGATCGTAAAGGTCCCGCCTCGTAAATCTTCAATTGATAATTTCCCTTCCTGAGTCTTCTCGACAAAATCATTGATGCGCTGTTCGATGTCTGCAAAGGATAAGCGGTCGGCGTCGCGGATGACAGGCACGACCAATCCTTCTGACGAGCCAACCGCCATGCCGATATCATAGTAATGTTTGAAGACCAGCTCTTCGCCATCGATCTCAGCATTGACCTGAGGGAAGGCCCTGAGCGCACTGATCGAGGCTTTCACAAAGAACGACATGAACCCGAGCTTGATCCCGTAGCGCTTTTGAAATTCCTCATTATGCCTCTTGCGTATATCCATTACGGCGCTCATATCGATCTCGTTGAACGTCGTGAGCATGGCGGTGGTCTGTGTGGCTTCAAGCAAGCGCTGTGCAATCGTACGGCGGCGGCGCGACATACGCGTGCGTTCCTCCTGACGATCGGCGGAAGGTGCGCCTGGAGCAGGTTGGGGGCGTGTGACTTGTTCCGGCTGAGACTGCTGCCGCGGAGGTGTGGGCTGCTTCTCCGCTGCCGGCGCCGTTTGTTGCTTTTGAAGAAACATCTCCACATCTGCTTTGGTGACACGACCTTCCGTGCCGGTCCCTGGGATCTTGCTGATATCCACATTCTTATCGCGCGCTAACCGCGCGGCCACTGGACTCACTTGGGGCGCGGTTTGCCGCTCCATTTGCTGCCCGTCGCTACCGGCAGGCGCTTCTTCAGTTTGTGGTTCTTCCTGCTGGGCTTCGGCTGCAGGCTCCGGCCTTTCTTCGCTTCCTTTCAGTCTCTCGGCCTCTGGTGCTGCACTCTCGCTTGCGGAGGCCGCCTGGGCTTGTTCTGTCTGCTGCTCTGTGGCTTTCTCATCAATCGTACCCAACACGTCACCGACCTTGACATCTGCGCCTTCAGCGGCTTCGATCCTCTGCAGAACCCCTGCACCTTTCGCACCGACTTCCAGGTTGACCTTATCAGTCTCGAGCTCCACAAGCACTTCGCCCACACTGACGAACTCGCCTTCCTTCTTCAGCCAGCGCGAAACCGTCGCTTCGAGCACGGATTCTCCAAGTTCAGGGACTGTAATTTCGATTGCCATATGTACCTCTCTGTAATAGCCTTGCGAAGGCTCTAACCTGCCTCCTCTGCAAGGATTGTGCTTCCCGTATTCAAATCATCCCATAGAGCCTTGCGAAGGTTGTCATATGCGGCTTTCATATGATCATTTTTCCAACCTTCGCAACGCTTTGTTATCCTTGTTCCTTCACCACACTGGTTGTCTGCGCTTGTTTGTCGAAATCAAACGCTTGCTCGATCAATGATTGCTGGTTGATTCGGTAAAGGGTGGTAGATCCCTCCGCGGGGCTGGAGCTCTCCGGCCGACCGACGTAATGTAAGGTAAAACGATTTTCCACAAGCTGGCGCAGATGCGGGCGGACGTAGTTCCAGGCACCCATGTTCAGCGGCTCCTCCTGCACCCAGATGACGCGTTCCACGTTCGGGTATTCCGATACGATATCTTCCAGCTCTTTTTTCGGGAATGGATACAACTGCTCGACGCGCACAATGGCATCATCGGGGTTTTCCTTGCGCATGTTACTGGTAACCAGATCCATGTAGATGCGGCCACTGCACAGCGTCAGGTTCTTCACGTCCTTCTTTTTGCCGGGCAGACTTTGATCGTCGATTATGCGCTGCCAGCCGCCCGATGTAAACTCAGCCGGAGAAGAAGCTGTAAGCGGATGTCGCAGTAATCCTTTGGGAGTAAAGACGATCAGGGGCAGGGGATCAGTCTTCAATAGCAAGGCCTGTCGTCGCAGCAAGTGAAAGTATTGTGCTGCCGTCGACGGGTACGCAATGCGGACGTTAATCTCGGCTGCCAGCCCGAGGAAGCGCTCGATGCGTCCACTGGAGTGGTCGGGCCCCTGGCCTTCATTGCCATGCGGCAATAACAAGACCAGCGAGGGCGTTAATCCCCATTTGGCGCGTCCGGAAAGCAGGAACTCATCGATCACGGATTGGGCATTGTTGATAAAGTCACCATATTGCGCTTCCCATAGAACGAGGCGTTCCGGCGCGATCACGTTGTAGCCCACTTCGAATCCGATCGCAGCCGTCTCACTCAAGGGGCTGTTGATAACTTCAAAGGCAGCATTCACCTGCGGCAGTTTTTGCAGAGGCGTATATCCCTTGTTTGTCTTCGCATCGTAAAAAATAGCATGCCGCTGGCTGAACGTGCCGCGGATGGTGTCCTGCCCGGTCAGGCGGATGGGAATTCCATCTTCTAGGATGGTGGCGAAGGCCAGTTCTTCCGCCGTTGCCCAATCGATCTTCGCAGACTCCGTCTTATCCAGGAGGGTAAGACGCCGTTCGACAGCTTTGACCAGTTTGGGGTTAAGCAGGAAATCCTTCGGAAATTCGAGCAGAGCCTTGTTCAATTCTCTCAGGCGCTTTAGGGTAACGGCGGTCTTGACCTTTTGTGCCGCGCCGCGGGGTGGCGGTTTCGGCACTGGCTCCACCAACGCGGTATCAGGATCCAATTGATCGCTGGACTCTTGCAGAGTAGTTAGCTCGGCCTTCAACAATTCCTCCGCCTCTGCCTGTTGAAGTGAGCCCTCTTTTTGCAACCGATCTGCCCAGATCTGCCGGACCCGCGGATGCTCGTCGATCTTGCGATACATGGCAGGCTGGGTGAAGCGCGGCTCATCGCCTTCGTTGTGCCCGTAGCGCCGGTACCCGATCAGGTTGATCATGAAATCCTTGTGGAACTTGTGCCGGTACACAAAGGCCGTCCGCGCGGCCTGGATGCATGCCACCGGATCATCCGCGTTGACGTGGATCACCGGGATCTCAAACCCCTCCGCCAGGTCGCTGGCATGCAGGCTGCTGCGCGATTCCCCTTCGCTGGCCGTAAAGCCCAGTTGATTGTTGGCAATAATATGCACCGTGCCGCTGACGCCGTAGCCGGGCACGCGCGAGAAGTTGAACGTCTCTGCCACAATTCCCTGCCCTGAAAAGGAAGCATCGCCATGGATGGTGATCGGCAAGGATGCATTGTGGAAATACACAGGCGCGCCGGGCACATCTACTTTTGTGTTGGCGGCGCGCGCCATGCCGACCACCACCGGATCCACCATCTCGAGGTGACTCGGGTTTGGCGGCATATGAATGAGCATGTCCACCGTGTGGTCGCGGCGCGGGGAACGATAGGCGCCCGCATGATACTTCACATCACCTGTCCAGCCGAGCTCATCCCAGGTGGTGGCGCGCCCCTTGGGGTCGGCAAATTCAGCCAGAATATGACTGTACGGTTTTTGGAGGATATGTGCCAGCACATTCAAGCGTCCTCGGTGGGCCATGCCGATCAGCGTAACGCAGATATTCTGCTGCGCCGCGTTTGCAATGATCTCGTCCAGCATGGGGACCATCATGTCCAGCCCTTCAATAGAGAAACGGGTCTTGCCGGGGTACAGCCGGTGAAGAAACACTTCGAAGGCTTCTACCTGGGTTAATCGTTCGAGCAGTTGCCTTTCATCCACCGGTTGCTGGGGCGGTCGGAAGCGACCGGTTTCCGCCGCGTGGAATAACCACTCACGCTCTTCGGGGATGCGGATGTGGCCGTAGTCGTAGCCGATCGTGCCGCAATAAATGGAACGCAGTACTTCAATCGCCTCACCAGCATTTGAACTTGTATGCCCCTCGGGCAAGTTAACAATCGCAGCGGGCAAATTGGTAAGGTCTTCTTCTTTCACCTGGTGAAACTCGGGGGTCAAAAGTGGATTGCTCGTTGCGGGTGGCGCATTGTCCAAGGGATCGAGGTTGGCAGAAAGGTAACCATCGACACGGATCGCCTGGGCGAGGTTGGCAGCTCCGGTCAGCGAGAGCAGGTCGCGGGCCGTTGCGACGGGGGCAGAGACGGATGCCTGCACTTCCGTAGGGGACCATTTTTCGAACAGGCGGCGCGTCGTCTCATCCACAGCACTCGGGTCATTCCGGTAGTGTTCATATAGATCAAGAATGTATCCAAGGTTGGGTCCATGAAACTCATTGTTTAAAGTCATCGCAAGAAAATTCCTCACTGTCCTGGGCGTCGCTGGGACGCGGTTTACTTGTATAACGATGAAGCAATGATGGTTGTTTTTTGGTCTAATTCAACCCCCTGGCTCGGCGAGGGTCTTTGCGTTGCACCCTGCAAAGGGCTGACACCGCCGAGATTGTTTTCGTTA
Source organism: Anaerolineales bacterium (assembly GCA_035463255.1). Lineage (GTDB taxonomy): Bacteria > Chloroflexota > Anaerolineae > Anaerolineales > Villigracilaceae > Defluviilinea. Next base: position 27,159 of record DATHTL010000239.1, read on the forward strand.
CATTATTCAGACCTTCGGTCAATATGCGGCATGGTCAGCGACCAATGCCGAGCGCAGATACCATTAAGCAATTCCGCTCTCCGTCAGGCGACGCATGTCATTGAGGGCGTGCTCGATCTCTTCCACGCTGACGGGATGGTCATTGTCGCGATGCTTGAGCAGCCCGGCTCTTGCCTTCTCAACCGCCAGATCCCGGATGGCCATATCTTTCTTGAGTGCTTCTTTCACGAGCGCCGCGCCCTGGGCATACCCGATCACCGGGTTGAGCGCTGTCACGACAATGGCATTCTTGGCAAGCCAGCCCTCAGCCTTCTCACGGTTTGCGGTGAGCCCGGTGACTGCATATTCAGTGAACGCATTCACGGAACCAATGATGACCTGCATCGACTCGAAGAGACTATGAGCGATGATCGGCATCATCACATTCAACTCAAGCTGCCCGGCCTGCGCAGCCATTGCCACGGTTGTATCCAATCCCACAACGTAGAACATCGCCATATCGAGCATCTCGGCCAGCACCGGGTTGACCTTGCCGGGCATGATGCTCGATCCCGGTTGGACGGCAGGCAAACGGATCTCATCCAGCCCGGTGGAGGGGCCAGATGCCAGCAAACGGAAATCGTTGGCAATCCGGATCAACGTGAGCGCTAATGTTCTGAGTGAAGCAGAGAAGTGCGCCGCATCTGCCATGGACTGCATGGATTCAAAAAGGTTATCCGACTTATACAGCTTGAGCCCTGTTAGCTCCGATAGCTTCTCCACCATGCGCGTGTGATACTCAGGATGAGCGTTCAGGCCCGAGCCGACCGCTGTCCCACCGATGCCCAGGCGCCTTAAGCCCTCGGCCGCGTCCCGTATCCGCTCTGCGTCGCGTTCGACGGCTCTGGCATACGCGCCGAACTCCTGTCCCAGCCGCACCGGGACGGCATCCTGCAGATGGGTACGGCCGGACTTGACAATGTCGTCGAACTCTGTGGCTTTGGCGTTCAAGGCTTCAACAAGTTTATCCAACGTATCCAGCAACTCATCCAATCGCCACAGTGCACCCAGACGGATGGCCGTGGGAATCGTATCGTTCGTCGATTGCGCCATGTTGACATGATCATTGGGATGAACGCGATATTCGCCGAGCCCTCCTCCCATGACCTGTGTGGCGCGGTTGGCAATAACTTCGTTGGTGTTCATGTTATGGCTGGTCCCCGCGCCTGCCTGGATGGGATCGACCACAAACTCGTCGTTCCACTTGCCATCGATCACTTCCTGCGCTGCCTGGATGATCGCCGCGGCGCGCTCCGGATCGAGCAGGTCCAAGTCGCGGTTGACTTCCGCCGCAGCGCGTTTAATTGTGGCCATCGACCAGATAAATGCCTGGCGGGGTTTCAAGCCTGATATTTGAAAATTTTGAGTCGCACGCTGGGTTTGGGCACCGTAGAGAGCATCCGCAGGGACATGGACGTCACCCAACGAATCACGTTCTATGCGTGTTGCCATGTTAATAGTCTACCATAACTTCATTCGACATGCTTCTTGCTCACATTGCCAGCCATGTGCTTCGAGACGCATTGTCGGTAAAACTGATATACTGGCTTCACCGCAGCTTACACATTGTCACAACGCATTAACTCAGGAGATACGCTTATGGTGCATCACCTTGTGGCGGCGTTCATCGTCCAGGCAGATCGCATTTTGCTCGGACAGCGCTCGCCACGGCGGGATTTTTATCCCAATGTATGGGATGTCTTTGGCGGACACATTGAGCCAGAGGAACAGCCCGACCAGACCCTCGTCCGCGAAACAGAGGAAGAGTTAGGCATTACACCTGTGCAATGGACCAAACTCGAAATCATCCGGGACTCAGTTCCTGACCGTGATAACATGCCTTATCATGATCTCATTGTCCATGTGTATTGTGTGGTGGACTGGTCAGGAACACCGGTCAACCGGCAACCGGAGGAACACTCGGTGATCCAATGGTTTTCGTATGATGAGGCTGTACAGCTCGAGCTCGCCCATCACTCTTATCCCAGGCTCTTTGCCCAATGCCTGCAAATAATCACTGGGAACCAACAATAGCTAGCGAGTAGGTAAGGCTTGTGCTCCTATGACCACACGTGGTTTTGTTAGCTTAGCCATCAGTATTTTCACGGTCTCCTGCATGGTAATCTCGCAGCCGTCTCCAATTCCCACCGTTGTCCAACCACCCACAGCCGATCCTACATCTACACAACCAATATTCAGCACGCCCACTGCTATTCCAACGATAACCCAGCCGATTCCGACACCATCCACAGGGTCATTCGAATTGATCGGTCACTCGCCTCTTCTCCAGCGCGGCATGAATGCCGCGATTACGGTGTATGGGAATTACGCGTACGTGGGGAGCCGCACCGACGGTAGTCATCCGGACGCCGGTGTACTTGTTGTGGATATTTCAAATCCCACGAATCCTCAAGTTGTTTATCAGATTGGACCTCCGGAGGAGGCTAATCCTGGGCAGACATCTCGAGAGCTTCGTGTATGGCCGGAGCAGGAATTGCTCCTGGTCATGAATTTCGAGTGCGAAGCAGGGCTGCATGCCTGTGTCGAGACTCCGGCACCGCCTACTATCAACGTCTATGATATCTCGGGTGCAAATGCAGCTGCACCCAGGCTGATCACATCGTACTTGCTTCCACGTTTACCTCACGAGTTCTTTCTGTGGGATGATCCCAAGCTTGCCGGACGTGCTTTACTCTACATATCAACTCCCGGAATCGTTGGCGACAATTTACTCGTAGTCGATATTTCTCAGGCACGGCAGGGTGTCTTGTTAGAGGTCAGTAGTTGGAACGCGCCCGGGGGACCACGCAATGGGACCCTGCATTCACTCAGCGTTTCTGTGGATGGGAGACGTGCTTATCTTGCCTACCTCCAGAATGGTTTCATGATCGTGGACACTTCGCAACTCGCGGAAGGCAGGTCGAACCCACAAATTGAGCTTCTTACCCCGCCCGAGAACTGGTTCGAGTGGGCAGGCCCCGGTCCTCACAGCGCGGTCAAATTGTTTGGCGAGCCATATGTTCTCGTAACGGAGGAAGTCTATGCGAGATGCCCATGGGATTGGGCGAGCATACTCGACATCACAGATGAAACACGGCCGGTTCTTGTCTCCGAATACAAGATTGACCCCTACAACACAGGTGAGTATTGCACACAAGTCTCTCCGGAGAGTTATCAGTTCACAAGTTTTACTTCACATAACCCGACATTGACCCAAAATCTGGCATTCATTAGCTGGCATTCCGGAGGTTTACAGGCAATCTCTATCGAAAATCCATTACAGCCAAGGCAAGTGGCTGCATTTCTCCCGGAGCCGTTGCTCTCGGTACAAACCGAAGATCCAGCCCTGAGCTCAGGGCCGAATAAGGTTGTCATGTGGAGTTATCCCATTATCAAAGATGGGCTGATCTATGTGGTGGATGTGCGAAATGGGCTTTATATTCTCAGATATCGTGGGCCGTTCGAAGGGGAGGTAGTTGCAATCTCTTTCCTAGAAGGCAACTCGAATCTCGGTGAGGCGCAGCTATGGGAGATACGCTGAAGCGCGACGAAGACAAATTTGTCGGTTAAAACGTACATGATCACGATGTAGGAGAATCGTGCGCGGGCGTGTATCCAATTTGTTAGTTATAATCATATTTTGACAGCAGAACGAGCACAGGCCGTCCACTTTTATTGGTATGTCTTACATCAGCTATATCCCCTCGCCTCCGCTTAACGCCTACATTGACGATCTCTATTACCTGGATGGTCCCGCGCCTTATCCGCGCCAGAAGGTGTTACCCGTGGCATCATCGAACTTGATGATCAACCTCGGCGACCTTTTTCAGGTGTACGGACCGGAGCAAGCCAAACCTTTTATAACCTGTAAAGATAGCTGGTGGGTGGGCATATGGGACACCTATCACAGCGTGGATTGGCCGTCCAGCGTCCAGCTTTTTGGTGTGCATTTCAAACCCGGTGGCGCCTACCCATTCCTGCAGTTCCCTCTCTCCGAGATGAGCGGTCAGATTGTATCGTTGGACGCGATCTGGGGGTACCATGCCGCGGAGATCCGTGAGCGGCTGCAGGCCGCACGTGATGTGCAGGCCGGATTTGCCCTGCTAGAGCAGCTCTTGCTTGCTCGCTTGCGAGCAGCGCCCCCCGGGCTGGATCTTGTGCGGAGCAGTATCGAGACGATTGCTCACTGGCGTGGAACTCTATCCATTCGGGCTCTGAGTGATCAGATCAGCATCAGCCAGAACCATCTGGGTACACAGTTCAAACGATTCGTGGGCATCCCGCCCAAGGAAGTCGCTCGTTTTTTCCGGTTTGCGCATGTGCTCGACTCGATCGATGCTACACCGTCAGTCGATCTCACGCGGATCGCGCATCAATCCCAGTTCTACGATCAATCGCATTTCAATAAGGATTTTGTGGCGTTTACAGGGCACAGTCCCACCGAGTATCTCCAACTGCGCCGCAGGGTGAAAGCGGAAAACCCGGAACATGCCCGCGCCTACCGCAACCTGCCGATTGATTGAATTTTTACAAGCCACCTTTTTTTCATTTACATAAAATACTCATACAAGTTCACTTCAACCTCTGATGTCGCAGAGGCGATTGAGCTTCACTATAAAATTTCTTTGACAGGAACCGGAGAGAGGCTTCGATGTCAGAAAATCGGACTGCAAAGCAGTTTCTTGAGAAGCTAAACGAGCTTAGGGCTCAAGAGGATGAGTCTAACGAAGCGAGCATGGAGCAAGTGTTTGCGCTCGCCAAAGAGTTCATGGAGATGCCGCCCGGGGGAATTGAAAAACTCCTCAAAACCCCTCTCCACGAAGTAAGAGTCCGTGCAGTCAGCATTATGGACTGGCAGGCCCGCAGCAAGAAAACCTCTGAGGCGCGCAGAAAAGAATTGTTCGATCTGTACATCAGGCGACACGATCAAACCGACGATTGGGATTTGGTGGATCGAAGCGCGTCTTACGTCGTAGGAGGCTTCTTGGACAAGTACGCGGATACCATGCCGCGCACGATGCTGCGCTATGCGATCGAGCATCTGGAAAAGGAACAGCGAAAATATTACTTAAAGATGAAAGGGAAAAGCAAATAGCTTATGAATACGAAAATTTCTTATGCTGCCGGGCCGCTCGTGGTTTCAAAGTCTAATCCGCGCTACTTCACGGTTGCATCTGGCGATGCGGCTGAACGCCGGGCGGTCTATCTGACCGGCTCGCATATCTGGAATAACTTTCATGATGGTATGGGCCCCGGCCCCGCTTGTGCCGAAACATCTGAAGAATTTGACTATGATGCTTACCTTGAATTCCTCAAGGAGCATGGTCACAACTTCATCCGTCTATGGCGCTGGGAGCAGTTCAAGTCGCAGGCTGCCGGGGGTGGTTTCCATCTGTGCATGAGCCCACAACCCTGGCTGCGCACTGGGCCTGGGGATGCGATAGATGGGCAACCGAAGTTCAATCTTGATGTATTCAATGAGAGCTACTTTGATCGCCTGCGGGAACGCGTCATCGCGGCGGGCAATGAAGGTATCTACGTTGGAGTGATGTTTTTCGACGGTTGGGCCATCCACCTGAGCCCCGCGCCGGATAACGTCGAAGGTCATCCATTCTTTGCGGCGAACAATATAAACGATGTGGCAATCGAATCGATCCTCGACTATCAAGTGCTCCCGCTCCACCCGCGCGTCCAAGGCATCCAGGAAGCCTACATCCACAAAGTCATCGACACGCTCCATGACCTGCCGAACGTTCTATGGGAGGTCGCGAACGAATCGTCGGGCGGTGGGTCGGTCGACAAGGATTTCGCTCAGATGATGGGATTCTCCGAGGTGCCCGAGTGGGGTGATTCCACCGGGTGGCAATACTGGGTGATCGATGTCGTCAAGCGCTACGAGCAGGAAATGGGCTATGAAACGCATCCGATGGGGATGACGATGCAATTTCCGGTTGCAGACCAGACCAAGGTCAACGATCCGCTCTTCAACAGCGCCGCAGATTGGATCTCGCCCGGTTATGATGATGAGATCTTCACGGAGGGGCGGCACCCGATGGCGCCGGACAGTCCTCCATCCCGCTGGTACGATGCTCCTCCGGCGAGCGACGGCAGCAAAGTGATCATCACGGACACAGACCACTACGCTCCGGGCAAGGGCGATGCACTCTGGGCCTGGAAGTCATTCCTGCGCGGGCACCACCCCATTTTGATGGACTTCGGAATCATCGCCGGTGTCAATCCTACTGATCCTTCGGCAGAAAGCACGGGTGTTCCTCCTTATGGCGTCTACGAAGCGGCTCGCTACGCGATGGGTGATACACGCCGCTATGCCGAGAAGCTGAATCTCATCGAAATGGAACCCCGCGCAGATCTAACCTCGACCGGGTTCGCGCTGGCGAACCCGGGCAAGGAATATCTTATCCTCCAGCCGAGCGAGACGAGCGATCCATTCACCGTAGTGTTAGAGATAGGCAGCTATAGAGTCGAATGGTTCAGTCTCAACAGCCGTGAAACAAGAAATGCAGACCATCTTACTGTCGAGAAACAGGCTGCTAACAGCTTCACGTCTCCCTTCGAGGAATCCGGACCGGCGGTGTTGTACCTCAGGAAAGTGAAATGAAGGCTGGTGCTGGGATACACCGGCTAGCTTTGTGAAAAGCTTAATACTTGCTTCAAGCTCTGACCTGTGTAGGAGTCTGCAGCCTGGGCGATCTGTTCCGGTGTTCCTTCGGCTATTATTTGGCCGCCTGCCGCACCGCCTTCCGGTCCGAGGTCGATCACCCAATCCGCTGCCTTGATGAGTTCCAGGTTGTGTTCCACAACAATCACGGTGTTACCGGCCTCCACAAGGCGCTGGAGTACTCCGAGCAGACGGGCGGTATCGGCGAGGTGCAGACCCGTGGTCGGTTCATCCAGCAAATATAGCGTGCGGCCGGTGACGCGGCGCCCGAGTTCCTTCGCCAGCTTGACGCGCTGGGCTTCGCCGCCTGAGAGTGTGTTGGCAGGCTGCCCGAGTTGAAGGTAGCCAAGCCCCACATCGTTGAGCATCTGGAGGCGGGAGCGGGCAGCCGGGACATCCTCGAACAGCACCAGAGCTTCTTCGACGGTCATGTCGAGCACTTGCGAGATATCGTAATCGCGGTACTTGACAGTAAGCGTCTCGCGAGTGAAGCGACGTCCGTGACAGGTTGGGCAGCGCACTTCCACGTCTGGCATGAAGTGCATCTTGACGGTCAGAACGCCGGCTCCCTGGCAACGCTCACAGCGTCCGCCGGGGACGTTGAAGGAGAAATGCCGGGCGGAGTATCCCAGGCGGCGAGCCTCAGGCGTGGCAGCAAGTGCTTCCCGGATCGGTGTAAACGTATCAGAATACGTGGCTGCATTCGAACGCGGGATGCGCCCAATGTGAGCCTGATCGATCGTGATGAGCTTATCGAGATATTCCTGGCCTTCAATCGTGTCGTGCTCACCCGGCTTTTCACTCGAACCGTAGAGTTGCTGGCGGAGGGCAAGATCGAGGATGTCGAAGATCAGGGATGATTTTCCAGAGCCCGATACACCGGTCACCGCCACCAGCAGTCCGAGCGGCAGTTGTACGGTCACATCCTTGAGGTTGTTGTGGCGCGCGCCGCGGATGGTAATCGCTTTGCCGTTCGGGGCGCGCCGAGCCTGTGGGATCAAGATCGATGCTCGGCCTGCGATGTAATTCCCGGTAGGTGAGGCGGGCTGTGCAGCCACTTCAGCCGGGGTCCCGGCCGCAACAATTTGGCCGCCGTGCTTCCCCGCGCCTGGGCCAACGTCGATCACGTAATCCGCGGCAGCGATCATATCCAGATCGTGCTCGATGACGAGAACCGTATTCTCTAGATCCCGCAATCGGCGCAAAACGTTGATCATACGGTGTGTGTCTCGCGAGTGCAGTCCGATCGTCGGCTCATCGAGCACGTACAGAACGCCGGTCAATCCCGAGCCAAGCAGAGCAGCCAGGCGCAGGCGCTGCGCCTCGCCCGCGGAAAGGGTTGGCGAAGAACGCTCGAGGGTCAGATACCCTGCACCGACCTCCACGAGCCGTTCAATGCGCGAGACCAGTTCCACGAGGATGGCTTCGGCAAGGACCAGTTCGTCCGCGCTAAAAATAGAACGGAGATGATCCAACCATACGCCAAGCTCACTCAGTGGCAGGCGCGAAAGTGCAACGATATTCTCGCCATTGACCGTCACCGCCCGGCTTTCCGGGCGCAGTCGCGTGCCCTGGCAATCCGGACACGTTTGTGTGACCACAAATTCTTGCATCTTCTCACGGTATTCAGCATCCTGGATTCGTTCCGAGTAGCGGCGCAGGAGATTGGTGGCAATGCCCTCTAATCGCCCATCGCGGGCGGTGTTGGGCGGCTCGATGTTCGGGTAATGGCGGCGAAACAGGGGATTTTCCACGCCATAGAAGAGCAGATCACGCTGCTCCGGGGTATAGTCTTTGATCGGCAGGGATAAGTCAAATTGAAAGCCGTAGTGCTTGGCGGCCGCCTGCATGACCGACGTGTAATAACTGATGTACTGGTTGTTCCAGCCGGCAACGGCTCCTTCCAGGATGCTTTTTTCCTCATCGACCAGGCGTTTGATATCTGCCTGGTGAACCGTGCCTAACCCTGTGCAGGTGGGGCAGGCGCCCTCGGGCTTGTTAAAGGAGAAGTGCTCCATACCGATCTCAGGGATCGGTGTGCCGCAATAGGGGCATGGAAAGGTCTCTTCGGCAACCGAGTCCCCATTGACCGGGCCTGCTTCCGCTGAGCCGATTTCGGCATCCCATTCTGTGCTGGCGGCACTGTAGGAGGGCAGCACATCGTTTCCACAGTTCGGGCAGGGACGGTGCCCGAGCCGCGCGAATAAGATGCGCAGGTATGTGTACACTTCTGTTGCCGTGCCGACCGTGGAGCGTGGACTATGGTTGCTAAGATGTTGGTCCACACTAATTGATGGGGACAGCCCTGTGATGGAGTCAACCGGCGGTTTGCTCAGCCCCCATTCGACAAATCCAAGCGATTCGAGATATTGACGCTGACCTTCTTTATAGAGGATGTCGAGCCCAAGGGTGGATTTTCCAGAGCCCGACAAACCGGTCAGGACGACGAACTTGTTTTTCGGGATCGTGACAGTGATATTTTTCAGATTGTGCAGCCGGGCGCCGCGGACGATAATTTCAGAAGCCATTTCATCTCCGGGGTAATAGATTAGAGACGCGAATATTGACGCCTCCATAATCATTCTACAACCCTGGTGTCCATAGGGAGGGTTGGGCAGGGAGCTAAAGATTGCCTGCGTGTTCTTTTTGGATCATCTCTTCGACCAGGGAAATAATGGTGCGAGCCCGCTGCTCCTGGTCGGCCAGGGTTGTCAGCCAGCGGTCAGAGGCCATGAACGCGTCTTCGTCGGGGCGAGGCGTGTCGAGCGCGCGGCGCAGGTCGGTCGTTTCTCCCCGGTCGAGCTGGATCAGCATGCGCAGGATGGCTGAAATGCTATACCCCGCGCGGGACAACATGCGGATCACGCGCAGCCGGCTGATCTCCTGCGCCCCGTAGCGCCGGTAGCCGTTAGAGGGATCGCGCGGGATGTCAATCAGCCCGTTGCGGTCCCAGTTGCGGAGGATGTCGATTGACACGCCCAGTAAACGCGCCACCTGCCCGATGGTCATCGGCTGTGACGTTGCATCGGCGGGCGCGCCCGACGCCCAGCGCTCCAGCAGCCCTGCAGCGACCTCGGCCTGGGCGCGCTCGGACTGGACGAGCGCCAGATGCCGGTAGGCAAGCTCCAGCGCGCCTCCCAGATCTCCGCTGGCCGTGACCTCGATAATGTGTAGACCCGAATGGTAAATTGCCTTTCCGGGATACACATTGCAAAAGACCTGTTTTGTTACTCTGAGACAATCCAGATGGCGCTCGGTGAAACGACGGTATCCGGATGGACTGCGGTTGACAGGCGGCAAAAACCCTTTATCCACGTAACGCCGCACGGTGTTGGGATGGACGCCCACGGCTCTGGCGAGCTGGGAGGTGCTGAGGTAGTTCATAGATTATTAATTCTACCCCCTCCGCTCCGCCTCGCGGGGTGGAGGGGGTCTATATGAGGGCAGTATCAAATTGAGTATTGTACAACCTCGCATACGTGCCTCCCAACGCCAGCAGCTCCGCATGTGTTCCCTCTTCTTCAATACCTCGATCAGTAAGCACAAGGATTCTCTTCGCTCTGCGAATCGTGGACAGGCGATGGGCGATGATAAACGTGGTGCGATCCTTTGCCAGCTCTTCCAGCGCCTCTTGGACGACTCGTTCGCTTTCATTGTCCAGGGAACTGGTCGCTTCATCGAAGATGAGCACAGGCGGATCCTTCAGAAAGACCCTCGCTATGCTCAGCCGCTGTTTTTGTCCGCCGGATAATTTCACGCCGCGCTGACCGATATCTGTCTGATATCCACTTGGCAGGGACATAATGAAATCATGAGCATTGGCTTTCCTGGCGGACTCGATAATTTCCGCGTCGCTGGCGTCTGGTTTTCCATAGCGAATGTTCTCGATCACCGTCCCGGCGAACAGATAGACATCCTGCTGCACCACGCCCACATTCTTTCGCAGTGAACTCAACTTAATATGCTTGATGTTGACGCCATCCAGCAAAACTTCTCCTTCAGTGACTTCATAAAAGCGGGGGATTAGCGAGCACAAGGTTGTTTTGCCCACGCCAGATGATCCGACCAACGCGATGGTCTCTCCGGCGTTGACGTGCAGAGAGATGTTTCTCAGCACATGGGCATGATCGTCCCGATAGCGGAACCCCACGTTTCGAAACTCAACAATCCCTTCAACATGCTTCAACTCAATCGCCTCAGGCGAGTCCTGTATCTCCGGCTCGATTTCCATGATTTCCATAAAGCGGGCAAAGCCGGTCACCCCTTCCTGGAATTGCTCGGTCATGTGCGTCATCTTTTGGATGGGCTCGATGAAGTTGCCGATATAGAGCAGGAAGGTAATGAGATCAGCCAGATCGAGCTGTGCGTTCAGAATGTTGGCACCGCCATAGACGATCACGGTCACCGTGATGAGTTTTGTGATCGCATCTACTCCTTGCCAGATATATGTTTCGTTGAGATAAATGTCCTTCCGGCTTGCCAGAAAGCGGTTGTTTTCTATGGTGAACTTGCGGGCTTCCACGTCTTCATTGGCGAATGATTTCACCACGCGGATTCCCGCCAGCGTATCCTCCACCTGCGCGTTGACGTCGCCAATGCGTTCCTTGCTCCTCTTGAATGCGACATTCAATTTTTTCGTGAAGTAGAGCGAGAAAATCGCCAGGATCGGTAAAAAGAGGAATACCGCCACGGTCAACTGGACGTTGATATTGACCAGCACGATGAAGGCTCCCACGAACTTGACCGTGTAAATCAAATAATCCTCGGGCGCGTGATGATAAAACTCGGCCAGGGAAAATAGATCGTTTGTGATACGCGACATCAACTGGCCCGTTCGCTGTTCATCATAAAAGCGGAACGACAGCTTCTGGTAATGGTCAAACAATTCGCGGCGCATATCGCTTTCCATCATCGCTCCCATGGCGTGACCGCGATAGTCTACATAGGAGTTGCATGCAGTATGGATCACGATAAGCAACAGCATGAGCGCGCCGGTACGATAGATTTCGCCGAGCGCATCGGGCACGCCACCCTCAAGCACCGTTTTCGTAACATAGCGGGTGAGTAAGGGGAGCAGGAGCGTTATGCCGGCGACAATGAATGCGCAGAGCATAACGGAAAGGAATAAACCCAAATATGGTTTGTAGTACGAGAAGAATTTTTTCGTACGAGAGGACATAACTCTATGATCTCCAATTGATTAAAAGAAAAGCCGCGGGTTCAACCGCGACCAAGTGATGGTTTCCCTTAAGATAGCTGGAGGGAACAAAAAGCCACGGGATGCTCTGCAAGGCACACCCGTGGCACGGATTCAAATCAACCGGGAATCGAAGTTACGTACAGTCTAGGGATGCACTCACAGAACAGAATATTCTGTTTGAATAAGCTGACATGTGAGCGCACCTCCTTCAAAAAGATTTGATGATCAATACCGACCATCTAAATCCTAATGTAATAGAATTGACAAGCTTTGTCAAGCATGATTAGGGAATATCAACTGCAAGAGACTGGATTACATCATCTAGCACATCTAGATCAGGATCAAACTGATCCGCCGAGAAAGAATCTAACTGACTGATTGTCTCATTCAGATAGTCCTGATACCTAGCGCTGAATGCATCATAATCTTCCACAAAGGGATCGTCGGGCAATTCTTCCGCAGCGAGAGGAAAGAAAGCCGCCACATAATAGGCGCCGTCATTGGTCAGGCCCTGAAAGGTATAGAATAGGCTCTGATTGAAGACCGGGCTGATATCCTGGCTGTACTGGCTGATGAAACGAACACCCTGTCCGTTTTGAAAATCAAGGTATTCAACCTGGGCATGGAATACCTGGGCGGCATTGATGAGAGGCAAAGCAGGCATTTCGCCTTCGATGGCCGGTGGGCGAGTTTGAAGCAGAGACTGTAGTTCTTCGATTTCCGTCTTTGCAAACTCGCTCATCTCAGCATACTCTTGGGCGGGATAAATCATGACCCGTGGGGGACCGAACGCCGCCGCGAATCGGCTGACCTCTAAATCACCCGAACGCCTTGGGTACGCAAATGTGAATCGAGTATGTTCCGGCCATACGAGCCAGCCGGGAGCATCCGCGGTCCCCCTTTCCGGAGGTACAGTCTCAGGCCAGACACTGCTGGCGAGGTCTGAACTGAATTCAAGCTGAGCATCCTGATATTCCACTGGAGTGATTCCTTCAGAAGCTTCCACCGTGCCTTCGAGCAAGTTGCCCCACAGCCTGCGTTCCGATCTGGTTGCCTGCGCAATGGCAGCTGGGACCTCACCCGTTAATTGGTTGTAGGACAGATCGAGCCAATACAAGTTTGCCAGATCGGCCAATTCCACGGGGATCGGCCCGCTCAGCTCGTTGAATGACAGGTCGAGTTGGTTCAGGCTGGCCAGGTCACCCAGGGACGCAGGGATCGATCCGCTCAACCGATTGTGAGAAAGATCCAGAACATGAAGAAACGCCAAATTCCCTAACTCGGGAGGGAGGCTGCCCGTAAACTGGTTGAAACCGAGTCTAAGTTCCTGCAAGCTCGAAAGCATACTGATCTCGTCGGGGATCTCGCCGCTAAGTCGATTGCCCCATAATTCGAGATACATCAAACTTTGCAAGTTCATCAGTTCTGCCGGGATGCTATCGAACCCGTTTTGACTCAGTCGTGCCAACTGTAGTTCGGTCAGATTTCCAATTTCTTCAGGCAGTGGGCCGCTGAGATCGTTATCATCCAGGTAGAGGTTTTTCAGATGCGAAAAATTCCCAATCTCGGGAGGTAGAGAACCGACGAGCCCGTTGTAAAAAAGCTGCAGCTCAACGACATGTCCCTGCCCGCAACTGACTCCATACCATGTGCAGGGCGAAGGATCGACCAGCCAGCCGGAATTGTCCTCCCAGTTGTCTCCATTTGTGCTGGCGTAGAGGGCAAGGAGTCCCTGACATTCTTCTGTGGGGATGTCCGAGACATTTTGACAATCGAAACCAGCTACAAGGCCGGGCTCTATAATGGTGGTAGCTTCAGGCGTAGGAGAGCTCTGCGCCACCGGTGAAGGTGGTGGACTTGTAGGCTCGAGGGCTGGTGCAGGGCCGCATGCCGTGAGCACGGCCAGCAACCCGAAAACCGATAAGATTACACGTAGTTTTGCGAACATATCTAAACTCCTCCAACTGGTCACCGTAAATCGTACATCCTAGTAGACGCCATTCAGCGAGAAAATGTTCGCGTGTCTTAATATATTGAAGGAGTATCCGTAGGGCAGGTTTTCAACCTGCCAAATCTTACATGTCCAGGGATGTGTCAGACGGAAAGCCCGACCTACTGCTCATTCAAAAATGCCGTGAAATCAAGCCCGCCGGGCGAATGACCGTAATCCGTTAAGATGGCGGCGGCTTCACTGCGGTGCTGGGTCCCGTGGTTGACCACATGCAGCAGGCAATGCCACAGCACTCGTTCCCGTTTTTCACCTTCGGGCGTGGTGTAGCGCACGAGACCCGTCAGATCATCGTCGTTGAGGCTGGCAAGATACTCCCGCATAGCGCGCTCTTCCTCGTTCCAGCGCTGCTGCAAGGTGTCAAACGTTGGGAAATCCTCTTCCTTCATCTCGTGGAAGTAGTCCAGGGTGTTGTGCTGCAGCAGCATTCGCCAGGAATGCTCAGAATCCAGCGTATGAACCAGCGTGCCGCGCAGGCTGCCAAAGCTGTGGGCGGTGGGGCTGGCAAACTGCTCCGGGCTGACGTTCATGCTGGCAGTCAGGATGCGGCGTGTTGCCCAATAGTTGTAGTCATAGATCAATAAGATGTCACGAAGGTTCACGGTGTCTCCTGTATGAGTAATCCTTATCTGCCGAATTATATGCCCACACACTCCATCAATAAAAAGTCCTCGGGATACGAGGGCTGTATCCCGAGGACTTTTATGTGTTCTCTTGACAATCCTTATTTCAACGTCACCGTCCTGCTCGCCGAGCCGCCCAGACTGCTCTCAAGCTATGACAAAATGTACGCAAGCGGAAACAGAACAGATTGGTAAAATGCAGTATGGATAAACACTTTCAGACCATCGTCATAGGGCTGGGCGCCATGGGCAGTGCAGCGGCTTTTCAGCTTGCGAAGCGCGGAAATAGAATGTTGGGGATCGACCAGTACTCGCCCCCGCACGTCTATGGATCCTCTCATGGCGATACCCGCATCACCCGTCAGGCGATCGGTGAAGGCGCTGAGTATGTACCCCTGGTTCTGCGCTCGTATGAGATCTGGGATGAGATCCAGAGGGAAACAGGAAATAAGATCCTCACCGTCACCGGCGGACTGATCATGACGGGTGTAGAAGGAGTCACGCGGCACGGCAGCCAGTTTTTCAATCAGACCGTTGCCTGCGCGGAGAAATATGGCATCGCCCACCGTATCCTGGATGCCGATGAGATCAGAAGGCAATTCCCGCAATTCAAGCTGAGCGGGGAGGAACGAGGCTATTTTGAAGAAAACGCAGGATACCTGCGACCGGAGCTCGCCGTTGAAACGCAGCTCGGATTAGCGCAAAGATATGGTGCACAGCTTGCTTTGGACGAAAAAGTCCTTTCTTTTTCTGTGAATCCTGCAGGCAGGGTGATCGTAAAAACGGACAAGACCGAATACGAGGCCGAGAAGGCGATCCTTTCAGCAGGTCCGTGGGTAACACAATTGCTGGGAGAGGAATATCGTAAATACTTTACGATCTATCGTCAGGTACTGTACTGGTTTGATGTGGATGTTCAGTTCTCTAGATTCGAAGCGCCGGATTTCCCGGTCTGGATCTGGGAATTCGGGACGGCGGTAGAAGACCTGATGTACGGCTTCCCGTCGATCGACGGGGCGCATGAAGGCATCAAGATTGCTTTTGAACAATACAAGATCCCGACCACGCCCGATGTGGTTGCAAGCGAAGTTTCAGAGCTGCAAATCGAAGCGATGTACAAGCACTATGTACAGCCGCACTTTAATGGAGTGAGCGATCGCTGCGTGAAGGCAGTGACCTGTCTCTATACTGTCACGCCCGATCATCGATTTGTGATCGATACGCATCCTCAATATCCCCAGGTGATCATTGCCTCTCCCTGTTCGGGGCACGGGTTCAAGCACTCGGCTGCGGTTGGTGAGGTGCTTGCGCAGCTGGTCACGGAAGGTCGCACTGACATTGATATCCGCCCATTCTCCTTTCGGCGATTTACAGAGAAATCAAAGTAGTCGTTATGAACAGAGATCTCCCCACAGGCACAGTTACGTTCCTCTTCACTGACATTGAAGGCAGCACACGGCTCGCCCAGGAGTATCCCGAAAGCTGGGAGTCGCTGCGTCGTCACCACGATACGATTTTGCGCAATGCCATCGAGGCTGAGCAAGGGTACGTGTTCCGGATCGTGGGCGACGCCTTCTGCGCGGCATTCCCCGCGGCGGGGGATGCCCTGCGCGCTGCGCTCAAAGCTCAATTCGATCTGAATGCCAAGAATTGGGAAGGTCCACCGATCAAGGTGCGGATGGGCATCCACACCGGACCGGCAGAGATCCAGGAGGATGGTGAGTATCAAGGCTACCTGACACTGACGCGGGTCCAGCGGGTGATGTCGACGGCGTATGGCGGCCAGATCCTGTTATCTAACACGGCGGCCGAGTTGGTGCGCCGCGAATTACCGGAGGGAGTTTCCCTGCGCGATATGCGAGAGCACCGTCTTAAAGGATTACCCCAGCTGGAGCATCTCTGGCAAGTCGATGCCACAGATCTTGCACAAGATTTTCCGCCCCTGGCAACCCTCAGCGAAACACCGAATAATCTGCCCGTCCAGTTGACGAGCTTCATTGGACGTGAAGCGGAGCTCGCCGCGATCCAACGAGAGTTAGGCAGGCACCGCCTCATCACGCTGACAGGTCCCGGTGGTGTTGGAAAAACCCGCCTGTCTATAGAAGCGGCTGCCGACTTGCTGGATACGTTTCGGCATGGTGTCTGGTTTGTGGAATTGGAGCATGTCGTTGAGCCGACACTCCTTGCAGCCACGATTGCCCATGTCCTCGGCGTTCAGGAGATCCCTGGCCGGAAGAGCATCGATGTGCTGAAGGATTACCTGCGGGATAAAGAATTACTGCTGGTTCTGGATAACTTTGAGCAGGTGATCGAGGCAGCCACGCTGGTGAAGGAGCTTCTGGTTGCCGCCCGCCATTTGAAAGTGCTCGTCACCAGCCGGACCCCGCTGCGAGTTGCCGGTGAGCAGGAGTATCGTGTCCCATTGCTGCCGCTGCCAGACGAGGAAATGTCCATGTCGCCAGAGCAGCTGGCGCAGCTGGGATCGGTCCGGTTGTTCGTGGAGCGGGCTCAATCGGTGAAGGGCGATTTCGCGCTGACAGAGGACAATGCTCCTGCCATCGCAGAGACATGCCAGCGGCTGGACGGTCTACCTCTGGCCATCGAGCTGGCCGCGGCGCGGGTGCGCGTGCTTCCACCGCAAAAAATGCTCAGCCAGTTGGATAACCGCCTGAGGTTCCTGACCAGCGCCGCACGCGATCTCCCGTCCCGGCAGCAGACATTGCGGGCCGCGATCGACTGGAGCTATGATCTCCTGACCCCCGCGGAGCAGTTGTTTTTCAGGCGGCTAGCCGTTTTTACAGGCGGCGCGACGTTTGAAGCCATCGACGAAGTATGCAATGCCGAACACAGGCTGGATCTGCTGACCAAATTGGAGTCGTTGCTCGATAAAAACCTGATCACGCATACCGAGCGGAACGGCGAACCGCGCTACGATATGCTGCAAACGATCCGTGATTATGCAGACGAAGCCCTGGTCGCCTCCGGTGAAGCGGATCTCATTCAGGCTCGACATTTGCTCTACTATCAAAGCTTGGCGGCGCTGGCGAAGTCTAATATTGTCGGCCCGCATGAGCTGGAGTGGTTTGAGCGCCTGAAGGACGAACTCGACAATATACGCCCGGCAGTGCAATGGGGTCTCCAGCATGATCTTGAAAAGGCCGTCTGGCTGTTGTGCGACCTGGCGCTCTTTTGGTCAAAAGGTGGCTACAACGATGAAGTGATCGGTTGGTTGCAGACCGCGCTTTCCAAGCCTGTGCTGGCGCAGGCGGAGGCTGGTCCAGATGAACATCGGAGTCTGCGAGGCAGGGCGCTCTTCGTCCTGGGAGTTCTATCGTTGCAACAGGACGATCCAGAAGCGGAATCGGTGATCCGGGAGAGCATCCGGCTACTACGACAGGGAAATGAAAAAGCAGATCTGGCCGAAGCGCTGGCGTTTGCCGGTTTTCTGGGCGATCTGGAAGCCGCGCAGGAGAGCGTCGATCTGGCGCGTACGCTTGGCGAAAGGTGGACCCTGTCGTACTCCCTTGCCTGGCAGAGTCAGGCGCTGCGGTCTGCCGGCGGTGATCTGTTACTGGCGCAGCGCGCTGTTGCAGAGAGCGTCCGGCTCGCCCGCGAGGTGGGAAGTGAATGGGCGGTGGCACGTTCTGTGATCAGTCAGGGACAAATTGCGGTCGCGCTGGGAGAGCTCGACGAAGCGCGCAAGCACCTCAAGGAAAGCCTGACCCTGTTTTCGCAAAGCCAGGACAGATATCATGCGAACCTGGCACGTACTCAACTGGCACACGTCGAGCGCTGGCAGGGGAATACCATGGAGGCCCTGCGGCTTTATAAGGAGGCTATCGTGATCTGGCAAGACCTCGGTCTGCAGGCGGCTGTTGCGCGGCTGCTGGAGTGCCTGGCCATGATCGCGTCCGCACAGGGAAAGGCTGAGCATGCTATCCGTCTGCTGGGCGCGGCAAACAGGCTGCGGGCGCAGACAGACTTTCCACTGCCACCCAACGAACAGATGGAATACGAAAAGATTGTGGAAGAGGTCCGGAACAAACTTGGCGACCAGCTCTTCGAAGCCGGACTGGCCGAAGGGAAAGCGTGGACGGAATCGCAGGCTGTCGCTTACGCATTGGCGCTGCCCGAGACTCCCGCCGCTTGACACGGGAAAACTATTCGTAAGAAGGATTGCGTCGCTACGCTGTTGCGCACCTCAGGGCACGAGCTCGATCTGAAATACCCATGGACCCTTGTAAATCCTGTCATGCTCCTCCAGGTACGTAGCATAGGCCTCTTTTGGAGCCAGTCCCGGATAATCGGTTAGAAGTTGGTCGGTCATCAAGATATCCGGCTCCAGGTTTTCGAGCTCGGGGATGGTCAACGTCAGGGATGCCGGATCGCTGCTGCCGATGGGGAACCCGATCTTCATGCAGCGGCCATTCTTTGTTGGCGGTGCCCAGTATGGTTCGCTGCCGGCTCTTCGATCACCGCCCAGGTCAGAAGCGAATAAGAGGTTGAAATTGTATAAACTTGCTTCCTGTTCTCCGAACTGGAGTACAGTCTCGCTGCCAATGTGCCAGGGAGCAAAACCGGGTGGGGGAAAACACACATAGGCCTGTGTGAATACCGGCGTGACGGTTACGCTGTCCAATAACATTTCCAGCCCGTTCGCGGTCACCGTCTGTTTTGGATAAAACCTCATCTCAGGGTAAATGGGCAGATCGACGTCGAAGCGGAACTGAGCAAGGGTTGCGGTATCGTCAGGCGCGTTGCTGATGTCAAAAGCGAACTGCCCTTTGAAGCGCTCTCCTTTCAGGAGAGTGACAGAAACAAAATGAACCTCGGTCAGTTCAGGGTCGACGGCGGGGCCAAATCCACCGCTCGTATTGATCAGATTGCCGTTCTCATCGTACAGATCCGGGCTCTCGATGCGCCCATAGTAATGTTCATCGCCGAACGCTACTTCCCCTCCGGTGATGCGCACCTGAAAGATCACGTGGGACGTGTCCACATAATACGACTCGATTTTGGCGGTATGGCCATTCACCGTGTGAGGCGGAATAACGGCCTCCTCCGGATCATCGGTCTCTGTGGGGGCAGGCAAGGTTTCTGTGGGAAGTTCCTCCGGTGTAGCGGATGACGTTCTGCCAAACAGATTTGTGACAGGCGTTTGCGCTCCAGACGCCGGGGTCTGGGGAGGCTTCTCGAAAATGATCCAGGCTGCAAGCAGGATGACAAGCAAGCCGCCAAGGACAGGATATAGTCTTTTCACAGGCATTCTCCATAAAATAGGTTTGGACCCATTTTCGATCGAATCGCCTGGTTTATCCACTGTGGAATCCACCGGAAGCTCGCCTGTGGATTCCCGCAGGTCTATCTTGCTAAGTTTGAGAGCAGCTTCGGTGCGCGACGTGACGCCTAACTTGGAATAGATATTGCTGAGGTGAAATTCCACGGTTCGTCGAGAGACATCCAGGGCAAGAGCGATCTCTTTGTTACTCTTGCCCTGGACCAAAAGCTCGATGACTTGTTTCTCACGTTCGCTAAACGGAGTTCGTTGTGCCATCCCTTAAGTGTAATGCATACCGGTGAAAGAGGGCATCATAGCCTAATCCCATGGCGCTTACTTCGATGTTGCTGCGTCCCAAACGTCGCTTGAACATCCTGCATCCCGTTCTCAGATATAGAAATACACCGCCCTCGATAGACGAAGTGTATAGCTTCTGTTGCATTGTACGACTTTGGTCTCTTGAAAAAGAGTATCTTTCATCCTGAGCAGTCTGCAGCACAGAGTGAACTCTCACGACGCAAAGAGTGACCAAAATTATAGAAGTAAAGGTTTATTAGGAAAATGGGAAGTGTCATGGCATTTCATCAGATTTCAGGGTGAGTTTGCTGAACGCACTCATCTGACTGAGTCATCCTGGTCCATGCCAAATTGGACGTCCACCCTGGGGATGCCGAGGAAGCGTCCGAGATCTCGCGCTTCTTCACGAATACCGGCGGCGATGCGTCGTGAGATTGGGCCAAATTTTGTCACGTTCACGAGGAGCCGATTTTCCTGCCGGGCGTGTTCCCAGACCGCAGCAACGCGGCCATCTACGAGGACGACGGGGGCTATCCATCCCTGCGCACGGTAGACCTTCGGTCGATGCTTCATGGCTACGAGGTGCTCCCTATCCCTGTGGCCGAGAAGAAAAGAATCGAAGTACGGCAAAAGACGAACCAGTGGGTGTTCGAACTCGGCCCGCGCCAGCTGATCGAGATCCTTTCGAAGAACTACTGCCGTCTCGCATTCGACACTGACAGGCGCCAGGTCGGCTTGCTCGCGTGCCCAGATCTCGCGAGCGTCCGTGAGGGTGATGCCCGTCCAGAGTGCAAAGTCTGCTGCCGTCGCGGGGCCAAAGGCCTGCAGGTACAGGCGCAAGAGCGATCCTTCTGCCTGTTCGCGGGTTACATCCTGCCATTGCGGGATCCATGCATCCGCCCGGACGAACGTTGGCTCGTTGCCGCGATTTGGTCCGTAGCAGACCACCCCGCGAGCGGCTGCAAGATGAAGGAGATCCACCACCGGGTACACTAATTTTCCGACGGGCACGGCAGCAAGTTTCTTTTGGTGACCCCAACCCCCTCCATGTGCGGCGCGCATGCGCACACCCAATGTCTGGCTGACACGTTCGGCGATCTCGGGTCGCGTGAGTGGCTGGTCCAATGCGCCGAGAGCCGCGTCGATCGCCGCATCTATGACGCGGTCGGGCACTCCCTTCCCGCGCGCCCAGCGGATCTCTTTTTCGGCGCGTCGTGCGGAGCCCCGGACGAAGATCGCCAGGTCCCGGGAAGGCACCAGGAACAACGTGCGGCGCATGCACGATGCCTTGACCAAAATCCGTTCTCGGAAAGCCTCTTCGATCTGGAAAAGCTCCAGATCGCCAACCCTCGACCAGAGCGAGATCTGCGCTGCCGGGAGGAGTTGCGCCTGCGCCCCGCCCATCTCACGTACGACTGATAGAAGAGATTTTGCCGGCGCGCGTTCCAGGAGATGATGTCGCGAGAGCCGGAACGCGGCAACCTGGTTCCAGTTCACCGAAAGTTGCACGTGGTCCTGAGTTGGCACGGTAAAACTTTCTTGACTCAACAAGTTGGTAGCAGTTCTTCTTAAGAAGGCAATGGACTTAGATAATGCTTTCGGGATTTGATTGCATTGTCAAAAACTTATAGGCGGCCGCTGCGGCTAAGGCTCCTGCAAGATACCACCCAACCGTCATGACCTTCGTTGCATTGCTCCGCCCGCTCGGCCTGCTACCTAACCCCAAAGGTTCGGGCAACATCACTCCTCCCACGCCGGCTGCGATCCCCAGCCCGGCCCCACGCAGCACTACACTTTTTTCTCTACCTACACCCACAAGACTATAGTAGAGGGAATTGGCCAGAATATCCCCGATCAATGCGGTTGTGTGCAAACGCTTGCTTTCCGGTGGTTGAACGCCCAGTGTGCGCAGGGATTTCGAAATGGCTCGCATGCCAAGGATATCCATGCGAGGAGCGTTGGGAATAGATCGCCGAGCCGTTTCATGGATGAGCGTGACAGTACAGGCGCCTACAAAACCACTCAGAATTGCCTTTGCGAATGACATCTTTCTCTCCTTATAAAACTTGGGATCGCTTCAAATGAGCCCACCAGTAATGCAGGAAAGATGTTATCGCGCCGCGGCTCAAATTGGATAAAAATTATAGCACGCCTGTGAGGATTGAACGCTGAATATCGTATCGGCTGTGATGGGAGTCTTGTGATCACGATCTGTAACGCCAAAACCCTCTGCCCTTACCCCGAAACAAAAAGAATTGGCGGTAGTCTTCTGATTACCGTCAATTCTTTTCTGATGCACTGATCTGCGCAAAGCGTCTGTAGAGATATGTGGATATCTCCAGGACTGAGTACCATTCTCTCTATAGTCTGTCTTTTCATCTAAGCTTTTTCTTGAGCTCTTCCTTGTCTGTCGCTGTCAATTCACGCCAATCCACATCACGTATGGCTGCCTCAAGTCCCCAAAGCAGATTAAGACTGACTTTTCTGGGGTATCTCTCCTTGAGAATCTTGTAAGTCATTATGGAACCGGCGTTTCTCAAGTCCTGGATGGAGTAGATTCCGATTTCGGCGAGCCATTGCCTTGACCTGGGTCCAATATTCTTCAAGAGACTTCTCCCTTCGATGATCCAACCGTCTGGCGTTTACTTTGCCAGTAACTTCTCAATCTCGTCCGGGAACTGTCGTTGCGGGCGATTATCTTTTTCCCTGTAGTCGGGCAGCGTCTTGTCTTTCTCAGCTGTTTTCAAATAGACGCGTTTGGGAACGGCCTGGCCCTGAACCCAATATTTTGGATAGCCTCGCTTGAGCCTGTCTTTGTCGTTCCACCTTCGCTCAATCCCATGAACCTGACCCTGCCGCCAGTGACGCTCATGCCAGACAGAGTGCTGATCTTCTCGCAGCCACCATTCATAACCATGCAGCGCGCTATCCTTCACGCTGAAAAATTCCGAAATCCCGATCGATCCATCTTCCCGTTCGTAACGCCATATATCGTATCCGGTGCCGTGAACGAACCGGTAGGTTCCAATGACTTTTCCTCTTCGATTGTACTGTTTTGCCAGTCCATGCAGCTGCCCCTCGACATAAGGCTCGACCGACTCCAATGCACCCCGCTCATCCCAAATATATTCGCGCCCGTGTTTATTGCCGTTTTTGAGTGGGGTTTCCACACGCAACGTTCCATCGCCGTCATAGGCACGTCGACCCACCACTTGACCGTTCCGAATGCACTCGGTCACGCGGAAGTAAATGAGCTGTCCGTGCTCACGATATTCCGCGATCTCTCTCTCGATTGCGTCCTGGGGAATGTCTGATTTTGGTCGTTTCATGCCATATCATGCAGAGAAAGCCCATAAAGAGCACTTTAATTTACTGCATCAAAATCCTTAAGTGGTCCTGTCCATGCAGGTAGGAAGGCGGTACGTTAAGCCTCTTGGTCAGACGTGGGTTCCATCTCGATCATGTTATCAGGATGCTCTTCATTCCAGAGCTGAACAATCTCCTGCGTGGAAAGACCGATGTTGCCGTCGTTGTTCACTTTGCCCGTAAATGCACCTGGTGCATTCAGCGCCGCCGTAATGCGCTTATCTACCCGGACTTTTACGCTCAATTTACCCTGCGCATCTATGCTGGGGGTGAAGATCGCCACACCGGTATGGACCGGCCGACCTTCCAGCAGCAAGCCGATAAGTGTTTCTACTTCGCTTTCCTGCACGTTCTTTGCCACACCTGTCGAAAGAGTGGTGCGCTGCGTGAGCAATTGCATAAAGCGCTGCGAGTCCGCCGCTTCCATCAGACGGATGCGAGGTCCGTAGGTGGCAATCGCTTGAATTAATGTAGCCATTTAAGGTTCCTTTCGTTACATCAAAGTTTCCCAGGAGATTTGCTTCAGGAAACCAATCGAGTGTTTTGAGAAAAGAATTCGTCAACCAGTGAATTGACGAAGGCATTTCAAATTCTCACCGAGCAAAACAAAAAAGCTAACCTGAAAATCTCAAATCTCAGTAAGGAAATACAAAAAGCTAACCTGGAAATCCAAAAATCAAACTACAGAATCTCCAGAACCTGCATTTCATCACAAATTCTATAGGCAATCTCTAAAAAAATCATTTTCAGGTTTGAAAGTTCCCTGTACAAACATGCAAACCGCTCACTCACAGCTTAAAAAGCAACAACTGCCTTGACA